>JAGNTR010000068.1 GCA_017987415.1 Neisseriaceae bacterium | reverse complement strand
GACTGACTCACACACACTCTGCGTCGGCGACTATGCCCTTTATAAACGGCAGCGCTTGACGCTAATGAAGGATACTCATGATCATGAACGGCTTGTTTGACTTACCTTGGTACGGCGTGGTGCTGGTAACCCTGGGTTTGACTCACATTACCATTGCGTCTGTTACTATTTATCTGCACCGTAGCCAAGCACATCGCGGCGTTGACCTACACCCTGTAGTCAGCCATTTCTTCCGCTTTTGGCTCTGGCTCACTACCGGCATGGTCACCAAAGAATGGGTGGCCATCCACCGCAAACACCATGCGCGTTGCGAAACCGCTGAAGACCCTCACTCACCCCAAGTATTGGGCCTAAAAGCGGTCTTATGGCGCGGCGCCGAGCTGTATCGCGTGGCCTCAAAAAACCCACAACTGGTAGAACAGTTTGGTAAAGGCACGCCTGACGACTGGGTTGAACGCAACATTTACACCAAACATTCAGGCCTAGGCATTTTTGTGATGCTGGCGATTAATCTTTTGTGCTTCGGCCTCATCGGCATCACCATTTGGGCCATCCAAATGGTGTGGATTCCGTTTTGGGCGGCGGGCGTGGTCAACGGTATTGGTCACTTCTTTGGCTACCGCAACTTTGAAAATGAAGACGCGGCCACCAATCTCGTGCCTTGGGGCATCATCATCGGTGGTGAAGAACTACACAACAACCACCATACGTTTGGCAGCTCGGCTAAGTTCTCTTACCATTGGTATGAGTTCGACCTTGGCTGGATGTACATCAGCATCATGAAATTCTTTGGCCTAGCCAAAGTGCGCAAAGTGGCGCCTAAGCTGGCTCAAGACGCCCACCACGTGATTACGGCCGAAACGGTACAGGCCATCATCCATAATCGCTACTTGCTCGCCACCCGCTTTGCTAAAGAGCTGAAATCAGATTACTTGCCGGAACTTGAGCAAATCAAATGTAAGCTAGACGCTTCTTTGGCTTCGCACAATTTGGAAAAGCTGACCAGCAAACTGTTTAAAAAAGAAGCCATTGCGCTGAACGAACAAGAGCACAGCCATTTGCAATCGCTGCTGTCACACAGCCATATGTTGCAAAAAATCTACGCCATGCGCCAAGAACTCAGCACGCTTTGGCAACGCTCTAGCTTCACCCAAGAAGAGCTGTTGTTTAAGCTGAAAGACTGGTGTGACCGAGCGGAAACCTCAGGCATTGAATCACTAGCCCGATACGCTCAATCTCTAAAAGCGGCCAAATTAGCCTAAGCGCCGCAACACCCATTAAAAAGCCAGTGAAGATTTCACTGGCTTTTTTATTGCAAAAGTCTAAAATAAGCTCCCTTAGCGGCCCATGCAGTCATCCGATGCCATCAGGCCCTCCTCCTTCTTCTTCCTAGAGTATTCGTTGCCATGCGATTCATCCAATTCAAACGCCTATTGGGTATTTTCTTACTGCCTTGGGTTGTGGCCATCCTCATCCAATCAACCGGCCGTGCCGTTTTGCTGGCGCGCTATGGCAGCAATCTGACTTTGGCCGAACACGGTCAAGATCTCTTTAAGCTGTTTACGGTAGGACTACGCTTTGACATCCGCATGGCCACTATTATTTTCGCCAGCCTGTTTTTGATTTCCACCCTCAGCTTAATCCACGCGACGCTGCACCGCTACTGGCTCAAGCCACTGCCTTGGGTGAACGCCCTCTTATTGAGCCTGGTTGGCTTATTAACCGTGGCCAATATCTATTACTATGCCACTTACGATCGCCACATCGACTTATTCATCTTCGGCATTTTTGAAGACGACACCAAGGCCATCTTACAAACGCTGTGGAGTGACTATCCCATCGTGCGCGGCCTATTGGGCCTTGCCCTATTTACATGGGCCATGCATTGGCTCAACGTACGCTGGCAACAGTTTATCTTGCAACGCTTAAGCCAAAAAAACAGCATTTACGTACAGCTACCCACTATTTTATTGACGCTGCTGCTGATCACCGTGGCCGCCCGTGGCTCTTTGACAACGTTTCCACTACGCCATGCCGACGCCCAAATTTCGGGCATCAAGATCATTAACGACTTCACGCCTAATGCCGTCATTGCATTGAGCTGGGCGCATAAAGATTATCAAAACAACAGCACCTTCCCCACCGCTAGCGATGAAGAAGGCGAAGCCTTATTAACCACCTTTTTTGGGCGTCCAACGCCGCCGAGCTTAAGCCCTTTCAAAGCCACGACCGCGGTCAATAAGGCTGCTCAAGATACGCCGCCAAACGTGGTTTTGGCCGTCATGGAGAGCTTCGGCAGCCACTTACTCCAATACGATAACCCTGAACGTGACCTCTATGGCGCGCTGCGTTCGCACTGGCAACAAGACTGGCGCTTTGAGCGCTTCGTCTCCGAGGGTGACGGCACCATCGATTCCTTGAATCGTTTCTTTGTGCGCAGCCCCATGTCCAGTATCAGCCAATCATCGGCACAAAAACAGGCCTTTGCCAGCAACTTATTCCAGCCTTATATTGATCAAGGCTACCGCATTGTTTACATCACACCCGGCAATGGCGCTTGGCGTAATTTAAATCAATTCTTGCCCAACCTAGGCGTGACAGAATTTATCGAACAAAGCACCTTAAAGCAATATTACCCAGAAGCCGAGGTAGGTCCTTGGGGCTTACCCGATGAGTATATGTTCCGCTTTGCTGAGCAGCGTTTAGCCCAAGCCGAACAAGAAGGCCAGCCTGTCTTCATCATGATGATGTCGGTCTCTCATCACCCTCCCTATCGTCTGCCTAAGCACCAAACGCGCCAAAATTTTGACATCAGCGCTGATGAACGCACGCGCTTGAGCAATTTAGCCCAAGGTGAAGAACTGGTTGAAGTATTCAACACCTTCCGCTACGCCAACGATCAGCTAGGTCAATTCATCAGCTGGGTGAAAGATCAAAACGTCCTCAGCCAAAACACCATCTTGGCGGCCACCGGCGACCACAACATTAGGGGCATCAACTACCCAGAGGCGGAAGAAGTCGCGCTTCACCATGCCGTACCGCTTTATCTATACGTGCCAGAGGCCTACCGCACTGGCACCCACTATGATGCACGCCGCATCGGCAGCCATAAAGACATCATGCCTACGCTGTATGCACTGAGCCTGTCGCAAACGCCGTTCTACCAAACGGGCTGCAACTTAGTCGCGGCCACGCCTAACCCCAGCTGGTGCCAAGTAGGCTACAACCCCAATGTCTTACTGACATCAGAAGGGGCTTACAACACCAACAACCAAACATTCAGACGCTGGCTACAGCCACAAGGCTTGGCCCTAGAAGCCGAAGCCAGCGAACCGAGCGCCGCCACCCGATCTAAGCTCACTCGCTGGTCAGCCTTTACGCCACTTTTGGCCTGGCAGCTTAACCGCCAGATCCAAGACGCACAGGCGCACTAAACCCCTAACCTTAACCAGGTCAAAAAAAGCCGTCGCTACCTCATTCAGGCAGCGACGGCTTTTTTATATTGATTCGGGCTACGGCAGCAAATCGACGTAACCTGATTCAAAAAACGTGGTCAAAATCGCTTGAGCGGCGACCTGATCTAAAAAAGGCTTTTGCTTTTTACCGAACACCTGCGCTTCTTTGAGCAGGCTTTCCGCCACCACCGATGACAGTCGCTCATCCACCAAATACACAGGCAAACGAAAGCGGCCGTTCAGGCGCTGGGCAAAGCGACGACACACTAAAGTCATGTCATGAGGCGTACCGTCCACATGCGTGGGCAAACCCACCACTAGCTGGCTGGGTTGCCATTCTTTAAGCAAGGCCTCAACTTTGGCAAATTTCTTGTCGTTTTCAACCTCGGCAATGGTCATGATGGGGTGGGCAATTCCCAATAAGGCATCCCCTTCAGCCACGCCAATGCGTGCCTCACCGTAATCAAAACCCAA
This sequence comes from Neisseriaceae bacterium, assembly GCA_017987415.1. Lineage (GTDB taxonomy): Bacteria > Pseudomonadota > Gammaproteobacteria > Burkholderiales > Neisseriaceae > JAGNPU01. The sequence continues at coordinate 8,949 of JAGNTR010000068.1, read as the reverse complement.
AGTTGTGCCTTGCGGAATCGGATTAAGCATGACCAACCCCCGCCATCAATTTCGCAGGATCTAAGCCCATCAAACCCAAGGCAGCTAAATAGCGTTCTTCGCTGGGTAAATCAAATATAATCCGTGCATCAGCAGGCACGATCAGCCAATCATTATTGGCCAACTCCTGCTCTAGCTGTCCACTTTGCCAGCCAGAATAACCCAGTGTGGCCAACATTTTCATGCCAGGATCGGCCTCGTTAAAGCAGGTGAGGATGTCTTTAGACGTCGTCAAGGCAATCTCGTCGCTCACCAATAGGCTGGTTTGCCACTGGCCGACCGGCGTATGCAATAAAAAACCACGATCTGGGTGCAGCGGCCCGCCAAAATACGCTAAATCACTCTGAAACTGGGTAGGCGTCGAGGTTTTTACCTGGTCGAATAGCTGCGTCAACATAATGGGAGAAGGCTTATTAATCAATAAGCCCATAGCCCCCTGATCGCTGTGTTCGCATAAATAAACCACACTGTCTTTAAAAAACAGGTCTGTCATAGAAGGCATGGCCACCAAAAAATGGTTGGCCAAACTGGTGATGTCAATTGTATTCATTAAGAAGATTCAAGTTATCTGATAGGTATAGGTTAAAAATCATTCTAGCATTACTGCTCATAAAAAGCCGCATCCTTTCACCCTTCATGCCTTTAATGAAGCCAATTGCACTAGGCCTGCGCAAGGATTGGGCACAATCATTGAGTTTTACCCGTAAAAAACACTATAATAGATGAGCAGCCTCAGGCTGCCAAATAATGATGACTATGCCTTAACCCCACACAACTCAGAAAGTACATCCGTGCAACTTACAAAACCTGTTATTTTATTGATTTTAGATGGTGTCGGCCACCGCGAAGAAGGTGAAGACAATGCTTTTTTACACGCCCAAACACCTTATTTAGATGACCTTAAAAAACGCTTTGCCTACGGCACGATCGACGCTTCTGAACGTATGGTGGGCCTACCGCGTGGCCAATTTGGTAACTCGGAAGTGGGCCACTTAAACATTGGTGCTGGCCGCATCGTCGAGCAAGACATCACTAAAATTGACGTCGCCATCGAAACCGAGCAGCTGGCAAAAAACCCTGCCTTGATCGACACCTTCAAGCAAGCCCAAGGCCACCAGCTACATTTGCTAGGCCTATTCTCCGACGGCGGCGTTCACAGCCACATCGACCATTTCTTCGCCACTCTAGACGCAGCCGTGGCATTTGGCCTAACGCGCATTGTGGTGCATCCTTTCTTGGATGGTCGCGACACGCCGCCACAAAGCGCCCAGCCCTATTTGGCGCGCCTAGAAGCCTATTGCCAAGCACACCCACAGGTCACCATCGGCAGCATTGTGGGCCGCTTCTTCGCCATGGACCGCGACAACCGCTGGGAACGCGTGCAAGAAGCCTATAACGGCTTAATGGGTCAAGCCCCCTTCCAAGCCAACAGCGCCACTCAAGCCTTAGCCGACGCCTATGCGCGAGGTGAAAACGACGAGTTTGTACAAGCGACGTTGATCAATCCAGAGGCGCGCATTCAGAACAACGACACCGTTCTGTTCCTCAACTTCCGCGCCGACCGCGCGCGCGAGCTAACCGCTGCCTTGACCAAGCCAGACTTTGACGGCTTCCCTACCGCCGGCGTAACCTTAAAGCATTTTGCCAGCATCACCAGCTACGGCGACCAATACCCCAACCCCGTGCTGTTTGCACCATCTACTATCAATAATGGCCTAGGTGAATACTTGGCCGCGCAAGGCCTCACTCAGCTACGCATCGCCGAAACCGAAAAATACCCACACGTGACCTATTTCTTCAGCGGCGGCCGCGAACAACCCTACCCAGGTGAAGAGCGTATTTTGGTGCCGTCTCCTAAAGTCAAAACCTATGATTTGCAGCCAGAGATGAATGCACAGCAGGTCACCGACCACATCGTCGACGCCATTGAACACCATCGTTTTGACGTGATCATTTGCAACTACGCCAACGGCGACATGGTTGGCCACACCGGCGACATGGCCGCCACCATTAAAGCCGTTGAAACCCTCGACAGCTGCGTGCATCAAGTGGTCACGGCAGCCCAAAAAGTCGGTGGTGAAGTATTGGTGAGCGCCGACCACGGCAACTGTGAGAATATGTTTGACCATCAGCATGAGCAAGTACACACTCAGCACACCACCAACCCAGTGCCGTTCCTATATATCGGCCGCGACGCCAGCATCACGCCAGGCGGCGCGCTCAAGGACATTGCACCGACGCTATTGGCCATGCTGGGCCTTCCTAAACCCGCTGAAATGACCGGTGAAAGCTTAATTAATTTTAAATGATTAAAATAAAATTATCTTTATCTGTATGGGCATGCTGTATGGCGCTTGGCGCCAGCAGCATGCTGCTGGCTGCGCCTGATGATAGTCCGGAAGCGCTGAAAGAAACCCAAGCCGCCATTGAAGCGGCCCAAAAAGCGATCATCGAACGGCAAGAAGCAAAAAAAACCATCCAAAAAAGCCTGACCGAAACCGCCGCCCAGATCAAACAACATCAGAGCGAATACGAGCGGCTGAATCAGCAACACCAACTCAAATGGGCCGAAGCCAAAGCCCTACAAGAATCCTTGAATATCTTAAGGCTCAAAGCTCAACACAATCGCGCCCAACTGTCGCGATTGCTCAACGCTTATTATAAAAATCGCTATCCCGAAGCAGTCATCCTGCTACTGAATAACGACGATCCAAACAAAAAAGGCCGCAACCTACGCTATATGCAATACCTCGTGGATGCCGACAAAACCGTCATCCATGAATTGCGCCAGCAGCAACAACAAATTGCGGTACAGCAAGCTGAAGTAAACGCCGAGTTAAAAAAACTAGAGTCCTTGGTCAGCAGCAAAAACCAAGTACTGGGCAAGCTCAAAGATCAAGGCAGCAGCGCCAACAGCGCCAGCCAAAAAATTGACGCCGACATCAAGGCCCAAACCGCTCACATCCAAGAGCTGCGCGGCAATGAGCGCCGTCTCAACAACATCATCACAGCCCTTGCCCAGAAAAAAGCGGCACAGGCGCGCGCAAAAGCGCTGGCCGAGCAGGCGGCCAAAAAAGCCGCCGCCGAACGTGAGGCACAGGCCAAAAAGCAGGCCGAAGCACAAGCCAAAAAACAGGCTGAGGCACAAAAAAAAGCCGACGCCAAGAAACTGTCAGACGCTTCCGTAGTCGAACCTAAACCCAACGCTGTAGCCAAAGAAAAGCCGGCGGTTGTGATTGAAAAACCGGTGAGCAAGCCAGCCGAACCGGCTGTCGCCAAAGTAGAATCCTTTGCCCGCCAACAAGGCCAAGTTCAATTGCCCGTATCCGGCAAAATTACGGGCCGCTACGGAACACCTAAACCATCTGGCGGCAACTGGAAAGGCGTGTTCATCAACACCGCCCCTCAAGGCGTAGCCACGGTAGCTGGCGGTGAAGTTGCCTACGCTAACGACCTACAAGGCTATGGCCAAACGGTGATTGTTGACCACGGTAATAATTATTTGAGCGTGTATACCGGCTTAAGCCAGATTTCAGTCAGCGTTGGCCAGCAGCTCACCGCCCGCCAGCGCATTGGCGTAAGCGGTCAGTTGCCTAGTGGCGAAACCGGCCTATACTTTGAAATCAGGTACTTAAGCCAGGCCATCAACCCGCTAACCTGGGCAAAATAGCGCAACCCGAAAAATTTGTGCCACTTAAAGATGCTACTGGGGTAAACTATCCGCCTCAAAGCGCACTTGTACTACTTACTTTTCCGAAGAGGAACTTATGTCTTACCCTACTGTTAAAAAAATTGCTTTATATTGCGTGGGCGCCTTAACCGGCATCGGCCTAAGCGTCAGCTTACAGGCTCATGCCAATCAAGCCAGCGACACCAACCTGCCGGTACAAGACCTAAGAACCTTTGCTGAGGTTTACGGCCGCATTAAAGCCGAATACGTAGAAGAAAAGCCGGACAGCAAATTGATCGAAGACGCGATCAAAGGCATGGCTTCCAGCCTCGACCCTCACTCCGAATACATGGACACTAAGGGCTATCTTGACCTGCAGGAAAACACCAGCGGCGAATTTGGCGGCCTTGGCCTTGAGGTCGGTGCTGAAAATGGCCTGGTGCGCGTGATTTCTCCCATCGAAGGCGCACCTGCGGAAAAAGCCGGCATTAAAAGCGGCGACCTAATCGTGAAAATCGACGACACCAACGTACAAGGCCTCAGCCTATCTGAAGCGGTGAAGCTGATGCGTGGCAAACCAGGCACAAAAATCAAGCTGACTCTGTCACGCACCGATTATCAGCAGCCTTTAGTCATTGAGCTGACGCGCGCCATCATCAAAACCCAAAGCGTGCGCAGCAAGCTTTTAGAAAGCGGCTACGGCTACGTGCGCATTGCCCAATTCCAAGACCCAACCACCGCCAACCTGGTGGCGGCGCTTAACAGCCTGCGCACCGAAAATAAAGGCCCGCTCAAAGGCCTGGTTTTAGACTTACGTGACGATCCGGGCGGCATCCTAAACGGTGCTGTGGGCGTATCGGCCGTCTTTTTACCGCAAGATGCCTTAGTAGTCAGCACCAAAGGCCGCGGCGAAGAAGTCAAAATGACGCTGAAAGCACGGCCGCAAGACTACCTCAGCCAAGCGTCTCAAAAAGACCCATTGGTTGGCCTACCGGCAGAAGCCAAAGACATGCCGATCGTGGTATTGACCAACTCTGGCACGGCCTCTGCATCTGAAATCGTGGCTGGTGCCCTACAAGACCACAAGCGTGCCGTCATCGTCGGCACCCAAAGCTTCGGTAAAGGCTCGGTACAAACCGTTCTGCCGCTAAGCAACGGCGGCGGCTTGAAAATCACCACGGCGCTTTACTACACCCCGAACAACCATTCGATTCAGGCGCGTGGCATTGTGCCCGACGTTTTAGTGAAAGATAAAGACCGCTTACTCGAAATGCGTGAAGCCGACCTAACTGGCCACATCTCTAACCCTAACGGTGACACCGAAGTCAAAGGCAAGCTGTCATTGAGCGATGAAGAACGCGCCGAATTAGAGAAGAAAAAAGCCGACCTAGAGGCTGAGGCCAAAAAAGCCGAAGCCGAAAAAACAGCTGCTGCAGAAAAGAACGCCAAGCCAGCGACCAAAACGCCAGACGTTGACCCTCGCGACCCTAACCCCAGCAAAGATGCGCAGCTAGCCCGCGCCATCGATCTGATTAAGGATCCAGAGCAATGGCAAAAATCCATTGGCCTTGCCCTCAACAAACCTGGCAAAGACGACCTTAAGAAGGCCAAGGACAAAGAAAAGGCCAAGAAATAAGTTTTTCTGAGACCAATCGCCCACGCCCCTGCTCACAACAGGGGCGTTTTTATGGCCTAGCACTTACTCCTTAGGCAGCCACAAAAAATGCCCAATCTTGATTGGGCATTGTTAACGCTGGCAGCACAACACAGTACGTCTATCGAGCCGCCTTTTTGGCCGCGCGCTCTTCACGCAACAGCGCTTCTTTTTCTTTCGCCACCTCTAGCCAACGCATCCACTCTTCTGGCGTTTCTAAAGTCACACGCCCCATCAGGCCAGCACGGTAGTCGGTCAAGATGATTTCGGCCACCTTTTGGTAATCTACACGGCCACCACTGAGTAAGGCCCCACGCTTACGCGCAATGGCATCAAACCAATCATTGTCGTGCCAGTCGGCGTACTCTTCAGCGCCCACGTCCAGCTTAAAGCGGGCCACTATTTGTTCAGGGTAGTTTTGGCGCAGATAATCCAGCAGCTCCAGCGATACTTCTTCCTCGTCCAAGGCATTGCGGCCAACGGCGCCGCTGGCGGCCAGGTTATAGCCCCCTTCTTCAACGATGATCTTTGGCCACAGCATGCCTGGCGTGTCAAACAGCCAAAAGTCATCGGCCAAGAAAATGCGCTGTTCTTGCTTGGTGATGCCCGGCTCGTTACCGGTTTTGGCGCTGCGCTTGCCCATCATGCTGTTGATCAATGTCGACTTACCCACGTTGGGAATGCCGCAAATCAAAACCCGCAGTGGCTTATCGATGCCGCCGCGATTAGGCACGAGGTCTCGGCAGGCCTTAATCAGCTTCTGGGTGGCTTTTTCGGAAGCGTCTAAAGCGATGGCCTGGGTTTTGCTTTGATTGTTGTAATGCGCCAACCATGCCTCGGTACGCACGGGGTCGGCTAAGTCTTGCTTATTCAAAATCTTCAATTTAGGGCGACGTTCAGACAGATTCTCCAACAGCGGGTTAGCGCTGGAGCCCGGCAAACGGGCATCCAACACTTCAATCACCACATCGGTTGTCTTCATCCGCTCTGCAATGGCTTTTTTTGCCTTATGCATGTGCCCTGGAAACCATTGTATTGCCATATTAACTCTGCTCTCTTAACGGCTTGAGTAAATCCATCAAACCGTTGATTTGTATTTCATTTAACAATAATATTAACCCACCCAGCTGTCCATCAGGCAAGGCGGATCGGACCATAAAGGCCACATAGTGCTCGGGCAGATCACACAGCAGTAAGCCACTGTATTTGCCATAAGGCATCTTCCAGCGCACTAATTTTAATAAATCAGCACGTTCCATGAGGGTCCTTTTAACGACGTTTCATTTCATGATTCAGCTGACGATGCCGTACCTGTGCCGACACGTCGGCAAAACGCTTTTTCAATTCTTCACTGATGAACACCGAACGGTGCTTGCCGCCGGTACAGCCAATGCCCACCGTCACATAACTGCGATTTTCCGACTGCATACTGGGCAACCATTTGCGGATAAAGGCCTCTACATCATCAATCATGGCCCAGACTGCCTGCTTGTCCTTAAAGTAGTCAATGATGGGCGCGTCCAAGCCATTAAACTCTCGGATCTCGCGCTCATAGTGCGGGTTAGGCAGGCTACGCATGTCGAACACAAAATCGGCGTTCAATGGTAATCCATACTTGAACCCAAAAGACTCAAACACTAAGTGAATCATGGTGTGCTCTTTCAGCAGCCATTCGGTCACAAAGTGCTTCAAAAGCGGCGTACTCATGGTGCTGGTATCGATACGGTGGGCCAAATTACGCACTTCAGCCATGGCTTCGATCTCGATGTCGATGGCCTCATCCAAGGTTCGATCCGCCCGCGCCAAAGGATGACGGCGGCGGGTTTCTGAGAAGCGCTGCACCAATATGTCCTTACTCGCCTCTAAGAACAAGAGATCCACCGCCACACCCTTTTCCTTTAAGCTGGCGATGGTGGCTGGCAAACACTCAAACGAATGGCCAGAACGTGTGTCCACGCTGACGGCAAGACGTTTGGCGCCGTTTTCTTGGTGCAGGCTGATCAAATCGCCGACCAAGCTTAAGGGTAAATTATCGACACAAAAAAAGCCTAAGTCTTCCAACAACTTAAGCACCACCGACTTGCCCGAACCAGATAACCCACTAACTAAAACCAGCCTCATCATCATGCTCACTTTCACGCAATAGCGTCGTGTGTCGATCAATAAATTCTTGCGTGCTGTCTACGCCACGCAGCTGTAAAATGTAGTTTCGTACCGCGGCCTCAACCAAAACCGCCAGGTTGCGCCCCGCCGCCACTGGCAAGGTCACCTTGCGAATGTGCACGTGCAGAATGTCTTGGGTTTCGGTTTGAATGCTAAGCCGGTCTAAGCTTTTCATGTAAGCATCGTCGGCATGCACCAAATTAATGATTAATTTAAGCATTTTTTTGGGCCGAACCGCTGTTTCACCGAACATGGCGCGAATGTTTAAAATACCCAAGCCGCGCACTTCCAGAAAATCCTTCAGCACTTTAGGGCAGCGCCCTTCTAAGGCTTCTGGCGCAATCCGATAAATTTCTACCGCATCATCCGCCACGAGGCCGTGGCCGCGCGAAATCAACTCTAGCGCCAACTCACTCTTACCCAAGCCCGATTGCCCTACCAGCAGCACGCCCACCTCAAATACATCCAAGAATACGCCATGTAAAATGGTCGACGCCGCCAGACAACGTTGCAAATAAATCCGCAACACGTCCATTAAATACGGGCTTTCCAACATCGAGGTCATGAGCGGTACATTGTGCTTGTGGCAGTAGTCGCGCAACATATAGGGCACAGTCAAATCATTGGCCACAATCACCAAGGGAATGCTGCGGTTGAACAAGTCATCGAGCGATGCCTGTACCTTACTGGATTCAAGATGGTTTAAGTACTCCACCTCGGCGACGCCTAACACCTGTACTTTATTCGGATGAATAAAGTTCAAATGGCCAACTAAGGCCATACTAGGGCGATCAACGTCTAGGCCGATAAGGTTATCGGCCCCAATCATGCCCGTGGTCCAAGCCAATTTTAGTTTGACGTGGTTGTCTTCATAAAGCTGGCGGACGCTGATACTGGGCATGGCTTACTCTGCAAACACCAGTTTGACCGCTTGTGGGTCTTTGGCATTCAATAGACGCTCGCGAATCTCTTTAGAGGAAAACTTCTGCGCCAGCTCTGACAACACCTGAAGGTGTACGTCGGTAGCCTCTTCAGGCACCAACAAAATAAACAATAAATTAACCGGCTGGCCATCAGGTGCATCAAACGGCACAGGCTCTTTCACACGTACAAACACGCCGATGGCTTCTTTTAAGCCTTGCGTGCGGCCATGAGGAATCGCCACGCCCTGCCCTAATCCGGTTGAACCCAACTTCTCTCGTGCAAACAAGCATTCAAACACTTCACTACGGGCTACGCCGATTTTATTTTCGACCAGCAAACCCACTTGTTCAAAAATGCGTTTTTTACTGCTCACGTCCAAATCAAGAATGATGTGATCAAGAGGTAAAATATTGCCAATTAGGCTCATAACAATCGCCACTAATAAACAAAAAGAACCAACATTTTACCCTTGCCAGCGCCCATACACAATCTTTGTGCC
>JAGNTR010000067.1 GCA_017987415.1 Neisseriaceae bacterium | reverse complement strand
CATAGGGCGTCCTTGTGGGCTGGCGGGGTTATTTGTCGGCATTGGCGTCTTTGGTCATGCTTAATTCATTCAGCTTTTTCAACAGCTCGTCGACTCGATCAGGATCTTCATTACGCATGATGCGCAATACGCTGGGCTCAATCACGTCCAGCTCGGCGTCGCGAATGATTTGCTTAATCGGCAACACATGGGTGGGGTGCATGGAGAAGCGGCGTAGGCCCATGCCCAGTAAGAGGCGGGTGAGCTTGGCGTCGCCGGCCATCTCGCCGCACACCGAAACCGGTTTATTCATGCGGTTGGCGGTGCGAATGACGTGGCTCAATAGGCGCAGCACGGCCGGATGGGCCGGCTGATACAAATAGCTCACGGCCTCATCGCCGCGGTCAACGGCCAAGGTGTATTGAATCAAGTCGTTGGTGCCAATGGAAATAAAGTCGATTTTTTTCAAAATGCTGGACACGGTTAAGGCCGCCGACGGAATTTCAATCATGGCGCCGATGGGCAGCGCTTCGTTAAAGTCTATGCCTTCTTCGCGCAGCTGTTGCTTCACGGTGTTGATGTGGGCCAGCGCCTGATTGACTTCGGTTACCGAAGAAATCATCGGCAGCATAATCTGTATATCACCGTGGGCGCTGGCGCGTAAGAGCGCCCGTAGCTGGGTTTTAAACATTAAGGGCTCTGCCAAACACAGGCGAATGCCGGTCACGCCTAAGGCTGGATTAAGGGCGTCGCTTTGGCCGAACCAGCGCGGGTTTTTATCGACGCCCAGATCGATGGTGCGCATGGTGACGGGCTTGCCCTTGAGTTTTTTAACGATGTGGCTATAGGTTTCGTACTGCTCTTCCTCGGTCGGCAAAGTGTCGCGGTTGAGGTATAAAAACTCGGTTCGAAACAGGCCGACGCCGTCGGCGGTCGACTTGGTCACATTTTTAATGTCGTCGGCGGATTCAATATTGGTCAGTAGTTTGACGCGGGTGCCGTCTTGAGTGGTGGCGCTGGCGCGTTTGATTTTGTCTAATTCTTTACGCTGGGCTTTGTGTTCGCGCGCGCGGCGGCGGTATTCCACCAGAATCTGTTCTTCCGGCTGGACAATGACCACGCCGTCGATGCCGTCGACGATGACCCAATCGTCTTCATGGATCAGTTCGCGGCTGTTGTGTAGGGCCAAAACCGAGGGCAGCTCTAGGTTGCGTCCCAAAATGGCGGTGTGGCTAGTGGGCCCGCCCATGTCGGTGACGAAGGCGGCGATGCGCTGGTCTTTGAAAAAGATGGTGTCGGCGGGAGACAGATCATGGGCCACCAAAATGGTGTCGTCGAATAGATCGTCGGAAATGCCCAAATCGGTGCTTTGGCCAGCCAGATTTTTAAACACCCGTTCCACCACTTGCAGCATGTCCTGCTTGCGTTCACGCAAGTAGGTGTCGTCGATGGCGTCAAACTGTTGGCTGAGAATGTCGACCTGTTGCTTTAGCGCCCATTCGGCGTTGACCATGCGGCTTTTGATGATGTCGGTAGGTTCATGGGCAATGGTGATGTCGGTCAGCAGCATGAGGTGCAAGGAAATAAAGGCGCCCAATTCGGTGGGGGCGTTTTCTGGAATGTTGTTGCGCAACTGTTCCATTTGCTTGCGAGTCGCTTTAATGGCGAGCTCAAAGCGTTGGATTTCGGCGTCGATTTGATGCGCCTCTATGGGCGAATAAATCACGTCTTCCATGCTTTGACGCACTAAGTGGGCGCGGCCAATGGCGATGCCGTGGCCGATGGGAACACCATGTAAAACGAGGCTCATGTTTATTCGCTTTCGTCGAATCGGTTGTTGATCAGCTGCCCGAGAGCAGCAATGGCTTCGGTTTCATCTTGGCCATCGGCGTCGATGGTGATGAAGCAGCCTTTGGCGGCGGCCAACATCATGAGGCCCATGATGCTTTTACCGTTGACGCGGCGGTCCTGGCGACTCACCCAAATCTCGCTTTTAAAGCCGCTGGCCAATTGGGTAAACTTGCTGGAAGCGCGGGCGTGTAGCCCCAGTTTATTGATGATTTCAAATTCTTGACTGATCATTGTGGGTTACCAAGTGTCTTTGTGGGTGATGTCGATGATGCCGGCAATGGCGGCTTTTTTAACGTCTTGTAAGAGTGCAGCTAAGTTTGTACTTAATGATGCATATTGAATCGCTTTCACGATCATGGGCGCGTTCAGTCCCGTGAGCATGGCGGTGTCTTGGTTGAGGATGAATTTATTGGCGACATTGCAGGGCGTGGCCCCAAAAATGTCGGTCAAAATCAACACGCCATAGCCAAAGTTCAGCTCGCCTAAGAGCTTGGAGATCTTCGCGTGAACCACTTCGGGTTCGTCGTTTTTTTCAACGTTTAAAATACGCACGTTGCCCGGCAGCGCAGGAAAAAAATGCGTGGCCAAGTGGTTAAATGCCGAACCCAACGATTCGTGGGTGACAATGAGCAAGCCAATCATAATAAGGGTCTTTTAAAAAGCTTTATAGGGTGACAAAGAACAAAAAAGGTAAATGCCTGAGTGTAAGCATTTACCTTATCGCGAAAACTGTCAAGCATGGTTAGGCTTGAGGCTCTTTTAGGGCGTAAATGGCGGGGAGGTTACGCCATGAACCGCTGACGTCCATGCCGTAGCCAAACACGTAGCGATTGGGTACGTCTAGGCCCACAAAGTCGGCCTGCATGGGTTTGGTTTGCGGCAACAGCTTGTTGGCAAAAACGGCACAGTGGCAGGATAGGGCGCCCATAGACAAGACTTTTTCCTTGATGGCCACCATGGTGTGACCTTCATCCAAAATGTCGTCTAAGATTAAAACATGGCGGCCTTCGAAGCCTTCTTTGGGAAAGCGGGTCCAGTTAAAGTTGCCGCCGGAGAGCTTGTCACCGTAGCGAGACACGTGCACGTAGTCAAAGTCTAGCGGGAACGTTAGCTTGGGTAATAATTGGCCAGTAAACACCACGGCGCCGCCCATAACGGGTAGCACCAAGGGGTATTTGTCGCCCAAGGTGGCGGTGATGTCTTGAGCCATTTTGGCTAAGGCTGCTTCACAGGTGGGTTCATCAAAAAGCAGTTCTGCTTCATCTAAAATGGCTTGTGTTTGCGCTAAAGAATGCACACAGTTTCCTTCTTGTTTGAGGTGTATGGGGCAATTATAGGATTTATAAGCGCCAAATACAAAGACAATGTTGCGCCGTGGCGACAGATTGCGCCACGGTCTGTGTTTAGTGGCGTTCGGCGGTGGCCAAAACTTCGCCCATGCGGGTTAGGCCTTGTGGGAACAGCGTTGGGCTGAGGATGACGCTGCCTGCGGTAAATAAATTAATTACCGTAGAACCTAATTGGAAGCGGCCCATTTCTTTGCCTTTGGCCAAATGCACGGCTTCTGGTCCTTCGCTAGGGTAGGTCCAACGCTGCAAGACGCCCATGCGCGGCGGATTGATGACGCCTGCCCACACGGTTTCGATGCTGCCCACGATGGTGGCGCCCACCAAAATTTGCACCATGGGGCCAAATGGCGTGTCAAATAAGCAGATCACGCGCTCGTTGCGGGCGAATAAATTCGGCACGTTTTGCGCGGTTAAGGGGTTCACCGAAAAGAGGTCGCCCGGCACGTAAATCATTTCCTTTAACACGCCGTCACAGGGCATGTGCACGCGATGATAGTCCTTAGGAGACAAATAAGTAGTAATGAATTGGCCGTTTTGGAACTGTGCCGTCATGTCTTTGTCGGCCGCCACCAGCGCTTCTAAGGTGTAATCATGGCCTTTGGCCTGCATGATGCGGCCAGCGTCGATGGCGCCTAGCTGGCTCACGGTGCCGTCGGCAGGCTGAACCAGAACGTCATCGCCAGCGGCGATGGGGCGGGCGTCTGGCTTTAAGGCGCGGGTGAAAAACGCGTTAAAGTGGGCGTAGTCGGCCACGTTTTCGTGGACGGCTTCGCTCATGTCGACTTTATAAACCTTGATAAAGGTGTTGATGATCCAGCGCGTAATGGCGCCACGCTCTTGGTTGGCAACCCAGCCAGCAAAGCGGGTGAGACCCTGTTGGGGAATGAAATACTGGAGTGAGATTTTAAATTTTTCTAACACGGATACCTCGGTTTATACGGGAACAATCAAACGGCTGAGGCCGGCATGGTTACTTCGCCGGCGGATGCTGTCCGTATTTTAGCCTGAATAAAGCGGTAAGTGGGGATTAATGGTATGGAGCGGTCAATGGCGAGGGTGGGGGTGCCCTCGCAGTTAGTGTAGGGTGGTGCAAAGCGTAGCGTGCCCACCGTTGGAAATCGTTTGTTTCACAATGCTTCGGTTATTTCGCTATTGATTAAAGGTTGCCTTTCGCCTGTAGGCGACATACTTTCTTTTGGGTGGCCAAAAGAAAGTATGCAAAGAAAAGGCCACCCCTGCTTATTCGCCCCCTTCTCTGAAGGGGGTTCCCTCGGCGGAACCTATTGGCCCAGCGCGTGCAAAAGTGGCGCCCTCCTATAAAAGCGTGGTCGGCCACCACAAGCGTCTTGCCCGCTTCATCTGGGCCAATAGAACCCGTCTCGGCGACTAAAAGGGGACGGGTACTTCACTGAGTGGCTGAGGTGGTGAGATGAAATTGATGTCAGTGAATCAACAAACCTTTTTTACGTCTACAGTGTAGGCCCTTAAGCGTAGGGTGGGTCGTGACCCACGCGGGTTTTAAATATGGGCACCTGAGCACGTTAGGAGTGGTGGGTAGGCTACGCTTTACCCACCTTACGTGAGGTATGAGCCATGGCAGCCAGAGCCAATATCACCCTAAGCCAGACACAAAAAACGCCACCCTAGTTAAAGGTGGCGTTTGGTATCGTCATCCTGCGTTGGGCGTTTATTTGGCCAAAATAATGCGCAACATACGGCGTAACGGCTCGGCGGCGCCCCATAGTAACTGGTCGCCTACGGTGAAGGCGCTGATGTATTCGCCGCCCATGGCCAATTTGCGGATGCGGCCAACCGGTACCGATAGGGTGCCGGTTACGGCGGTTGGCGACAGTTCTGCCATAGACGCTTCTTTGGTGTTTGGAATCACTTTAACCCAATCATTGGCGCCGGCCAATAGGGCTTCGATTTCGGCCAAAGGCAGATCTTTTTTCAGCTTCAGCGTGATCGCTTGGCTGTGGCAGCGCATGGCGCCAACGCGTACACACAGGCCGTCAATCACGGTTTTGCGATCGGTGCCTAAGATCTTATTGGTCTCGACATCGCCTTTCCATTCTTCTTTTGATTGGCCATTGCCTAGGTCGGCGTCAATCCAAGGGATTAGGCTACCGGCTAAAGGCACGCCGAAGTTGGCGTCAGGGAAGCGGTCGCTGCGCAAGAAATCAGACACTTTGCGGTCGATGTCCAAAATGGCGCTGGCTGGGTCGGCTAATTCGGTGGCCACTTCGGCTTCGATGGCGCCCATGCCCTGAATCAGTTCGCGCATATTCTTGGCGCCGGCGCCTGAAGCTGCTTGATAAGTCATTGAGCTGGCCCACTCCACCAAATTGTTTTGGAACAGGCCGCCTAAGGCCATCAGCATCAACGACACGGTGCAGTTGCCGCCGACAAAGTTTTTCACACCATTGGCCAAGCCTTGGTCGATGACGTCGCGGTTCACTGGGTCTAAAATGATTAAGGCATCGTCTGCCATGCGTAGGCTAGACGCAGCATCAATCCAGTAGCCGTTCCAGCCGCTGTCGCGCAGGGGTTGGAATACGCTGGTGGTGTAGTCGCCGCCTTGGCAGGTGACGATGATGTCCATTTGTGCCAATGCCTGAATGTCGTTCGCATCCTTTAATGGCGGCACGTCTTTACCGATGTTTGGGGCTTGGCCGCCAACATTAGAGGTCGTAAAAAAGACTGGCTCTGTAATGTGGTTAAAATCTAACTCCTGTTGCATGCGCTGCATCAACACCGAACCCACCATTCCACGCCAACCAACAAATCCTACTTTCACAGTATTACTCCTCTTAACTCTAGATAAACTAAATAATATAAAGCCAAATAAATAAAAGCTCATACACTCAAAAGATGAACCTTCAGTTGTAACCCCATCAACCAAAAAAGTAAAGATGCCACCGCTTGCTTTATTAAAAAATAATTGCTATTAGGTGGGTGCTGTACGGCTAGGTCATTCTGATTTGCAGGCTTTACATGGAAAAAACCGCCGCAAATGATTTGGTTCGGGCTATAATCGAAGACTTTAAGTGGGCGCATTGGCTCATCACTGCCGTGGCATCATGGTGATCAGCACTCTGGCCCAGGCGTCGACACTGGCCTTGACCCCCGCATTGGACTCCTTTGCCTGAAATCATCAGGCAAATGAGGCTTCAGTTGCGTAGGTGTGGCGCATAACCCAATCAAACAGAAAGGGATTTGGCAGCATGACAGAGCCAAAAAAAGACGACACCCCATCGTCTCAAAAAAGTTTCATTAAATCGGGCATTTATCTTTTGCCTAACTCATTTACCTTGGCCGCATTGTTCTCAGGTTTTTATGGCATTGTTCAGGCCATGAACGGTCGTTTTGAGCTGGCAGCCATCGCGGTCTTTATTTCCATGATTCTAGACGGCATGGATGGCCGTGTGGCGCGCATGACGCATAGCCAAAGTGATTTTGGCGCTGAGTTCGACAGTTTGGCCGACATGGTGAGCTTCGGCGTGGCGCCGGCGTTGATTGCCTATGAGTGGCAGCTGCAGGCATTTGGTCGCTTAGGTTGGGCCGTGGCGTTTATTTACTGCGCCTGCGCCGCCATGCGGTTGGCCTTATTTAATACCATGGTCGGTAAAACCGACAAACGCTGGTTTGTCGGCATCCCTAGCCCGACAGCAGCGGCCTTGGTGTGCGGTCTGGTGTGGATTAGCCATGAATACGAAACCATGCCTTATGTAGGTTGGATTGCGGTGGTGTTGACGGCCTTTGCTGGCTTGTCGATGGTGGTGCCGGTGAAATTTTGGAGCTTTAAAGAGCTGCACGTGCGCCGTAAAATGCCATTTTTCACGCTGTTGATCTCGATCGTGATTTTATTGCTGCTGGTGTTAGAGCCTGCCCTGGTGTTGTTCAGCTTCTTTGTATTGTATAGCCTGTCTGGCTATGTTCACTATGTGTGGAGCGCTTTGAAAAAACCCAAGTCGGCTGCATAAGCAACGGATTCATGAAAAAAGCTGCCTTTTAAGGCAGCTTTTTGTGTATTTTTCTTTGACGCTTTATTGACTTGGTGTATTTTGTGTTAATGTAAATGCTCATGGGTGTGCCAGCTACGGCAACACCGCGTGGGCATTGATTTAGGAACCTTTTGTGCGTATGAACAGTCTTTCTTCACATGCTTGGACCATTGATGACGATGGTTGGCTGCATCAGGCCATTCATCTACCCTCTCCAAACCATGAGGGCCGGGTAGACGCGATCGACTTAATCGTGCTGCACAATATTTCGTTGCCGCCTTTCGAGTACCAACAGCAAGGGCCGCAGCAGCTGTTTCAAAATGCGCTTGACCCCAGCGTCCATCCATTTTATACGGTGATACAGGCGCTGCGGGTGTCCAGTCATTTATTGATTGAGCGCAGTGGGGCGGTGACTCAGCTGGTGTCGTTTCAAGACCAGGCCTACCATGCTGGCGTGTCCTCGTTTCAAGGGCGCGAACGCTGTAACGGGTTTTCAATTGGGATTGAGTTAGAAGGCTGTGATTTTGAGCCTTTCACTGAAGCTCAGTATCAGGCATTGGTGCCGCTGTTAGCGGCGCTGTGCCAGCATTATCAGATTGAAGCGATCACCGGGCATGAAGACATCGCCCCTGATCGCAAGACAGATCCAGGCCATTTCTTTGATTGGTTTAAGCTTCAACAAGCAGGGTTGCCGATTATTAGGGGGCAGGCCGATCAGGTATAAAGAGGAATCAATATACGCTGATGGCCGACTTAGATATAATCATCTAAAATGATGGCAACATGTGACAACTTGAATATAAAGTGATGATTGAATGATGAACGAATTGACCTTAGCGCTGGTGGTGATTTGTGTGGCGATTGTGGCGGCGGTATTGGGCTACAACATTTATCAGGAACGAAAATTCCGAGAGCAAATGCGTAAACGCTTTGGCGGTTCGCAGGACGATGTGTTGCTGCAAACCCAAAAAAATCAGGTTCGGGACGGCCAAGAAGGCATGCTGGCCCCAAGCTTGGTCAACCCTCAATCAACGCCTCAAGTGGTGACGCCAGAGCAAAAAGAGGTCGCGCCAGAGCCGACTACTTCAGGCCTCTTCGACGTAGTGCCTGAGCCGGCTAATATGGCGCGCGAAACGGATGATGACTTTGCTGCGCCTTTGGCCGAACGTGCTGCCAATGAAGCTGCGGCGAATATGGCTTTGGAAACTGAATACGAAGCCGAAGCAGAAGACGACAGCGCCCCCTTATTGGTGCAAGAGCCTGTTGCGCCGATGCAGCAGGTGATTTTTGAAGAAGTTGAAGTGACGCCTGCGCCGCAAACGGCCCCCGAAGTGGTGAACCGCAAACTGTTGCTGCGCCTAAAAGACATGGCCAAGCTGGATTTGCCTTGGTTTGACCGTCGCTGTGATTACACGGCTTATGTGTCTTTGGCCGAACCACGCGAACTGACCGTGGCGCCGCGCTTGAGCAACCGTCATCGCTTTCGCATCATTGGCTGCACCATGGACGGTCGCTATCAGCGTGCCGAGCCGATTCCTGGCGTGCAGTACCAAGGCTTTGTGCTGGGCCTTCAAGCCATCAGCCGCGCAGGCCTTGCACCGGTTGAAGATTTAGATCAGTTTGCGCAAAACGCCAATGCCTTTGCTGAAGAAATGAACGGCGGCCTATTGCTGACCGACGTGGATGAGTTTATGCAAAAAGCGCGGCCTTTGGACGAGCTGTGCGCCCGCGTGGACCAAACTATTGCGATTCACTTGTTGGCCCGCGGCAACGTGTCGGGCATGGAGCTACGCACCGAAGTCGAGCGCCTGGGCTTTGAGCTGGAGCACGATGGTGCCTTCCACTATCACGGCAGCGCCACCGAAGATTTATTCACCCTGGTGACCTTAGACAATACGCCGTTTACCGGGCCTTTGTTGGCCAATCAAACGTACCGTGGCTTCAGTATGCTGTATGATGTGACCCACGTGCCAACGGGCGAAAAATCGTTTGCCCAATTCATGGATTTAACCGTGAAATTGGCCAGCGCCTTACGCCTTGATTTGGTGGACGATCAGTTAAAAGAGTTATCGACTAGCTCGCTCAAGCAAATTCGCCAACACGTGGCCCAGCTACAGGGGGACATGGTGTCTGCCGGCATCGAGCCAGGCGACGAATTGGCTGAGCGCCTATTCGCTTAACTTAACCGCAAGCAGCTGAGGCATCATTTCGCGTAAATGATGCCTTTTTTATTGGAAAAAAGAGAGACCCACATGCACACAGTGGCGCAAAAATACGCTGAGCTTAAGGCTTTATTGCAACAGTACGGTCGTGAGTATTACGATCAAGACGCGCCCAGCGTGCCCGACAGCGAATACGATCGCCTGTATCGGGAACTGGTGGCCTTAGAGGCCGACCATCCAGCACTCATCCAGCCCGACTCGCCGACCCAGCGCGTGGGCGGTACCACGCTGAAGGCTTTTGCCCAGATTCAGCACATCGTGCCGATGCTGTCGTTAAACAATGCCTTTTCTGATTGGGATGAGGCCGACCCTAAGCAGCGACATGCTGAGCTAATCGCTTTTGATGAACGCATTAAAGGCCTGCTGCCCAGCGCCTATGCCTATGTGGCTGAGCCTAAGTTTGATGGCCTAGCGATCAGCCTAACCTATCGAGACGGTGTACTGGTTCAGGCCGCGACGCGCGGTGATGGCGTCACCGGTGAAGACGTGAGCGCCAATGTGCGCACCATTAAAAGCATTCCTTTAAACATTAACCGCCCCGGCGTGGTGGTGCCGAGCGTACTTGAAGTGCGTGGCGAAGTGCTGATGTTTAAGGCTGATTTTGAACGCATGAACGCCCAGCAAGAAGCCAAAGGCGAGAAGGCCTTTGTCAACCCAAGAAACGCCGCGGCCGGCAGCTTGCGCCAGCTCAGCTCCAAGATTGCCGCTAAGCGACCGCTGAGCTTTTTTGCCTACGGCATCGCTCAGCTAGACGATGAGCTGCGCTTAGCCACCCACGCCGACGAGCTGGCCTATTTGGCCACGCTGGGTATTCCTACGCCGCCCGCTGAGACGTGGGGCGTATTTGAGCAGCTGAGCGATCTATTGGCGTTTTATGAAGGCATGAGTGCTAAGCGTCCCGACTTGCCGTTTGAAATTGACGGCATGGTGTATAAGGTCAACGATTTGGCCCAGCAGCAGGCCTTAGGGTTTGTGTCGCGCGCGCCACGGTTTGCGATTGCGCATAAATTTCCGGCCGAGGAGGCGCTGACCACGGTGAACGACATCACCGTTCAAGTGGGCCGAACCGGTGCGATTACGCCGGTAGCGCGTCTGGCGCCGGTATACGTGGGTGGGGTGACGGTGACCAATGCCACCTTACACAATGAAGACGAAATTCGCCGCAAAGACGTGCGCGTGGGCGACACGGTGTACATTCGCCGCGCCGGTGACGTGATTCCTGAAGTGGTGCGGGTGCTGTTGGATAAACGCCCGATGCAGATGGTTAACGTGTCGACCGAACCGCTGGATTTATTTTCAGAGCCGGAAACTGAGGTGAAGGCTGTGCCAGTGTATGCGCCGTTTGAAATGCCCACGGCCTGCCCTGTGTGCCAAAGCCCCATCGTGCGTGAGGAAGGCGAAGCGATTGCCCGCTGTAGCGGCGGCTTAGACTGTGAGGCGCAGCGCGCGCAAGCCATGATTCACTTTGCCTCACGCCGCATGATGGACATTGATGGCCTTGGCCAAAAGCACATTGAAAATCTGGTTGCGTTTGGCTTGGTTAAAACCTTTGCCGACATTTATCGTTTGGATTTAGCCACGCTACAAAAAATGAAGCGCATGGCGGATGCGGCCGAGGCGGGCGAATCGATTGAGCTGGCCATCAGCGCGCCGATGAAAGGCGAGCCAACTTTGTGGGCCGAGAATATTTTACAAGGCATTCATGCCAGTAAGCAGCCGCTGTTGGCCCGTTTTGTGTTTGCCTTAGGGATACGCCACGTGGGCGAAAGCACGGCCAAAACGCTGGCCCAATATCTCGGTCGTTTGGATTTAGTGCGCCGAGCGCCTGCGCCGATTTTGGCCTGCCTACCTGACGTGGGCGCCATCGTGGCTCAGGCCATTGCCGACTATTTCGCTCAAGAGGCTCATCAACAGCAGCTTGATGATTTATTGGCGGCTGGCGTGGCGCCGATCGAGCAGGCGCCTAATCTGGCTATTGAAGCACTGTGGGCGGATGAGGCGTTGTTGAGTCGTTTACCCGGCATTAAGCTGACGCCTGTACGGGCCAAGGAACTGCTGGCATTGGCGGGTAGTTGGACGGCGCTGGCCACCGACAATGCCTTGCCCAATCATTGGCAGGCTTGGCGCCAACAGCCAGAGCATGGCTTGTTGTTGCAGCAAATCGCAGATTTTAAAGCCGCACTCAGACAGGCGGTGGCCGCCGAGCCCGTTTCCGAAATGGCCGCGCCGGCGCAAATCCTTTTGGGCAAGACCGTGGTCTTGACCGGTACCTTACCGACGCTTAAGCGTGATGAAGCTAAAGACATGGTGGAGGCAGCCGGCGGTAAGGTGGCGGGCAGCGTGTCTAAAAAAACCGACTATGTGGTGGCGGGCGAAGCCGCCGGTAGTAAGCTGGAGAAAGCGCAGGCCTTAGGCGTGACCGTTTTAGATGAGGGTCAGCTATTGGCCTTATTGAATCAGGAAAGTACATCATGAAGCCGATTAAAAAAGCCGTGTTCCCCGTAGCGGGCATGGGCACCCGTTTTTTACCCGCCACCAAGGCTAGCCCCAAAGAGATGCTGCCGATTGTGGATAAACCTTTAATTCAGTATGCGGTTGAAGAAGCGGTGGCTGCGGGCTGTACCGAAATCGTGTTCGTCACCGGGCGCAATAAGCGCAGCATCGAAGACCATTTTGACAAGGCTTACGAATTAGAAACCGAGCTGGCCTACCGTAATAAAGACAAGCTGCTGGCCCATGTGCAGGACATCTTGCCCAAAAACGTGAGCTGCCTCTACACCCGCCAAACTGAAGCTTTGGGTTTGGGTCATGCTGTTTTGTGCGCCAAGCCCGCGGTGCGTCACGAAGCTTTTGCGGTGATTCTGGCCGATGATTTAATCGACGCGCCTCAGGGCGCCCTAAGCCAAATGCTGGCGGTGCATGAGGCCAGCGGCGGCGCTAATGTGTTGGGCGTGGAAACCGTGGCCAAGGAAGACACGGGCGCCTACGGCATTGTGGAAGTAGTGGCCGAGGGCGGCTATCAGCGCATCAGCAGCATTGTGGAAAAACCGCATCCCGATGTGGCGCCTTCTAATTTGGCCGTGGTGGGGCGCTATATTTTGACGCCGCGTATTTTTGAATTACTGCAAAACACTCCTAAAGGCGCCGGCGGCGAAATACAGCTGACCGATGCGATTGCCGCCATGCTGGCCTATGAGCCCGTTTTAGCGCATGCTTTTGATGGCGTACGTTACGACTGCGGCAGTAAGCTTGGCTATCTAGAAGCAACGGTGGCCTATGGTTTGAAACACCCAGAAGTAGGGGTGCAGTTTGCCGCTATTTTGGCCAAACATGTGCCGCAGAGCATTTGATGCTGCTGCGTTGGGGGGTATACTAAAGGCATTAGGCATGGCTCACTCTGGAGCGAAAGGCATAAAGGATAGGCAATGGGCTTATTAAGCAAGTTGTGGCATCAGTGGCAGCACAAAAAAGGCCAAGAGGCCGTGGTGGTGC
>JAGNTR010000066.1 GCA_017987415.1 Neisseriaceae bacterium | reverse complement strand
CGTTTGGCGATGGCCATTTTCTGTGTGCGCGTCAATGTTTCTTCATTTAAGACGACGCCGGCTTTGTTTCCGCCTTGATGATTTTTACTAAAAGCACTGGCAACATAAATGCTTATATCCATTAGGAATACCGATTTTATTGAGGGTTGAAAATTATAGCATGGGTGGCATGGCCAGTCGGTGGCGCCGACTATTTGGTTGAAGACGTATTGTGTGGGATTACTTGGGAAAGTGGAGCGTTTCTGGCACGCTGAACGCTTGTGTCAACGCTGGTAGGGGCAGGTTAGATTCTTGTATGATTAAATAATGGTGATGGTCAATGGCATTGATCGTTGAGGTTGATGAAATAAGGCGTATATAGGATAGGCATACATGAAGAGAATCGGATGGCTAGGGGTATTGCTATTGATGATGGGTGGCGGGGCTTGGGCGAATGATCAGAGTGAAGCCAAATTAACGGCTATTAAAAAGATGTATCAACAAGACCTAAAAAAACAGAATGGTTTGGCGACCTTAGCGCATTTTGCAGGTGCTGATCTGAAAAAAGCATTAAAAAAACAAGATGCCTTTGGAGCGAAGTATGGCGAGCTCTGCGGTTTAGACTATGATGTTTTATGGCAGTCTCAAGACCCAGATTATGCGGAGCCGTTGCAGTATGCCTTAACCCGTAAGGGGCAGGTGACAGTGAGCATTGGGCGGCCTGAGCAGGCGCAGGTGACGTATGCTTTGAACTGCGAGGCAGATCGCTGTCAGATCACCGACGTATTCAGCAACGGAGGCTCTGTGGTGAAGATGATTAACCGAACATGTCGATAATGCTACGCTCTGGCAAGAGGCGTTGATTGTTTGCAGGGCATTGAGGCCATATGCCTCAAGCGTGCGCAGAGGGTGAGGCTTTTTCGGTTTGTGCCTGCCATTCCGCTACCTAAAGCTGTGTATAGTGGGTGTTCGGGCGGCTGGCTTACTTGAATCCTCTGGCTATTGGCCCCATCTGGCTTGGATTCACTTATTCAATCCGTTTCTCTCTAAAGGAGACAGTACATGCCCCACCAATTGATTAATCCCGACACGGTATTTAATAGCCGTCAGTATGGCTTTAGCCAGGCCGTTTTGGCTAGCGGCAGCCGGCAGTTGTTTTTATCTGGGCAGGTTGCGGTTGACGCACAAGAACAAACGGTTGCCGGCGACATGAAGGCGCAAACGCTTGCCTGCTTGGCCAATATTGAGCGGGTTTTACAGGCCGCTCAAGCACATAAAGAACAGGTCACCATGTTGCGCATTTATATCAAGGAAAGCGCCAGTAGCGCTGAAGAGCAACTGCACATTACCGAAGCGCTACAGGCGTATTTTGGTGATCATGCGCCTGCCTCCTCATGGATTGTGGTGACAGGCTTATCTTTACCTGAATGGTTGATTGAGATTGAAGCGCAGGCGGTCATCCCTGCTTAATGTCTACGAGCACTAATGACGGGATAATGGGTGAGGCCTGCTTTTGGCGTCTGTGACATTAATGAGGCGCCGAAAACGTCAGAATCGCCAATAGAGCCAGTGAGGCGACAGCCACCAATAAGAGCAGGCCTGATTTTTTCATCGCTGGCTGTAATTTGAGTCGGCGCTCAACTGGGGTCATAGGGTGTTGTTTGTGCTCTGCCGCCACGCGGCGTCGGCCGGAGAGGGCGATGGCTAAAGAAAAGACGATGCAGGCAAAGAATAAGAATGCCAAGATGGGGACGATGACGATTTCCATAATAAGCTCCCGTGTTTTGATTATAAGTCGTTCTTATCTATGAGTGTATTCTAAAACCTTCGTTGTGTGAAATTTAAAATGAATATTTTGTGGTTTGCGGCTGTGCTGAGGCCAAACGGCCTCAGCCGGCGTGGAGCCAGCTGAGGCCGAAAAAACGCATCATGAGGCTTTAGAAATAGCGTTTTTTGTGGAAGATGTAGGCGACAAAGGCGCTGACGATCACCATGCTGGTGATGACGGCGCTGAACGCATGCGGTTCATCTTGATAAGGCAGCGGCACGTTCATGCCGTAAATGCTGGCAATAAGGGTGGGAATGGACAGCACGATGGTGATGGCGGTGAGCAGCTTCACGACGTGGCTGACGTTGTTTTGAATGATGTTGCCATAGGCGTCCATAACGTTATTCAGATTCAATTGGCTGATCTCGGTGACGGCTGAAACCTGCTGCAGCTCGACCACGGTATCGTCATACAGCGCTCGTTCGGCGTCGTTCATGCTCAATAAAGCATCGGCGTCTATTTGTTGCATCAGATGGCGCAGCTGTTTCAGCGAGGTGGCCATGTACAATAGGCTTTCGTTTAAGTACAGCAGCGTGTACAGCTCCTGGTTGCGGTAAGAATTGGCTAGCTCTTGTTCTGCCTGTTGAATGGCTGCTTCAACCACCTTCATAAAGCCGATAAAGGCATGGGCGGTTTGATTCAGCACGGTGAGGGCATTGTGGCTGCGGTTGGCTTGGTTAATTAAAATGTTATGCTGAATTAAAAAGCCACGATTGAAGAAACAGTCGGCCTGGCACACGGTGATGAGGTGCTGTTCGCTGAAAATAATGGCTAAGGGCATGGTGCGGTATTTGACATCGTCAAAGCTGTGTTCAACGGCTGGGTCGTTGAGGGGAACATGCACCAATAATAAGGTGTGTTGGCCATGGGTTTCTAAGCGTGGGCGTTCGTCCGGATTTTGTGCTGCGGTTAAAAATGCCAGCGGCACGTTTAACGTGTTGGCCACGGTTTTGAGCTCTTGGGCGTTGGGCGCCTGTAGCTGTATCCAGCTATTGGGGGTGATTTGCGCTACTTTTTGAAATTCGCCGGCGTGGGCGTTGTGATAAACAGTCATCATTTTATTACCTCTTTATTCTTTTCTATCTGGACCGATGCGTCGGTTTCCATTACATGCGTAAGTATTTTTTCTTGTAGAACAGCACCAGTAGGCCTGCACTGATGGCTACCATGGCGATGCTGATGACGACGGTGGAGATCCACTCTTCTTCGTAGGGCAGGGCCACGTTCATGGAGAAAATACTGCCGATCATGGTGGGAATGACCATGATGATGGCTAAAGTAGTTAATACTTTCAGCACGGAGTTCAAGTTGTTATGAATAATGGCGGCGTAAGCGTCCATCAGGTTGCTGAGACTCTCACGGCGCATTTCGGTAAGGGCCGCGGTTTGGGCAATGTCGTTGGCAATGGCCTCTAGGCGTTTTTGTTCATCTGCGTGAATCTTGACGTCGCGACCGTCCATCAAGCGTCGATACAAAATGGCCATGGCGCTGAGTGAGGTCGAAAAATACACCAAACTTTTATTCAAATTGATGAGGCTAAAGAGCTCTTTGTTTTGATAAGACGTTTTGAGCTTTTTCTGTAGGCGGCCCACTTCTGCATTGATGTGGCCTAAGTGGTCGTGATATGACTCGGCGATGGCTTTGAATAACAGCAGACTGAGCCGTGTTTTCATGTGGCTGTGAAAAGCCCCTTGCTTACCGGCCAGTAAGTCAGCCAATAAGGGCACTTCTTCTTTGGCGACAATGATGACATGGTCGGGCGCATGAATGATGCCGATAGGGAGGGTACGATAAGGAACCTCTTTGGCTAAATCAGCCTGTTGGACCGGTACGGGCACATTGAGGATGATCAACAGATTGTCTTGGTTTTTTTCAATGCGGGGGCGTTCATTGGGGTCTAGGGCACTGTTAAAAAAGTCATGGGGTACGTTCAGTGCGTTCGCAATGCGGTCTACTTCGGCCGTGGTGGGGTTGATGAGCGACACGATGGCGTTGTGGCTTAGGTCTGGGCCTAGAACCAATTGGCCTTGAGCGTTGCTGGTGTGAATGGTTAACATATGATTCTCCTACACGGCTTAAAGGATGCTGCGGGCTTTGAACGCACGCGTGATGAGGCTGGCAACGACGATGCCAATAACGGCCAATAGGGCCAAGATGTACGGTTCGTCTTGTAGCGGCAAGGGGGTATTCATGCCATACAGGCCGGCGATGCCCATGGGCACAGCCATGATGATCACGTAGATCGACAGGTATTGAACCACTAGGCTGAGATTGTTCTCAATCGCAGCAGAATAGGCGTCCATCAGGTTGCGCAGATTGGCGCTGTGGGTGGCGGCAATGGCGTGGGCCTGTTCGGTCGCGACCTTCACATCCAACAGCGTATTGTGCGTGTTCGATGAGGATGGCAGGGGTGATTGAGCGCACAGTCCGTTCAGCACCTGTACGTTACTGGCCAAAGAGTTGGCGAACCCAATCAGGCTTTTGTTGTGATTGAGTAGCTTAAACACCTGGCGATTTTTAATCGACTTTTGTAGCTCTTGCTCGACGGTGGTGATCATTTTTTCAACTTTGTTTAACGCGTTAAAAAAATACTCGGCACCAGCAGCCAACAGCTGGGCGACGAGGCGGGCGGGCTCTGTCGCGACGCTTTGACCGACCACATCGTGGAATGCCTGACTGTCTTGTTGGCACACGGTCAGCACCAGCTGGTCTTTGACGATGATGCTCATGGGCATCACGGCAAAGGGCGCGCGTTCTGTGGCCGCCAGCGGCAGCGGTAGATGAGTGAGCACAAGGTGGGCTTGGTTTTTACTGACGATGCGCGGCCTCGCCGTTGGGTCTAAGCTTGCTTGAATCAGCTCGGTCGCAATTTGGCATTGCTGTGCGACTTGATGGATTTCTTCCTTGCTGGGGTTGATGAGTTTGAGCCAGCCATGGGTGGGCAAGGTTGTTTGAACCGATTGCCAGCCGTGTTGGGGATGATAAGTTTGTAACATGTGAAACACCTTCCTATAACCGTTATTTTGTTTGCCGATGCCTTGAGCACCTACAAACCAGCCTGATTCCACCAGCGATTGATCATGTAGGCATAATCAATCGCCAATAAAAAAGCACGCCTCCAAAGAATGGGGGCGTGCGTAGGCATCACCGTTATCGGTTGATGCTGATGCCACACTGATGCCGTGTGCGCTTAAATAGCGCGCACGCAGCGTCCAGTGCGAATTCCCCCAAATCATTGAGTTTTAGCACTGTACGGCATAAGCAGTGACGATGAATTGTCGCTAGCTACGTTATAAACCACCTTATGTCGATGGTTTCTGTTCAAACCCGTTGGCGTCTTTGGACGTTTCTGGGCAGTAGCCTATCTCCGTACAGGAGCCTCACCTAACGAGGTTATGTCTGCAATTTGTCGGGCCATTATAGTCGGCTTTTTTTAAAAAGCCAGCACTATTGTTTTTTGTTTATAAAAAATATTTAAAATATTAGCCTTTTAAATCAATATTTAAAATATTTGAAAAGATCGTTCGGCATCGCTTGATGCCTTACGGGGTATGAAGATGGCCCTTATGGCGAGCCGAAAAATAAGTGCATAAAGAACAGGTATTAAAAAGACGTTGGCATGCGTTGTTTTTTGGTTATTTTTAGGTTTTTTGAACCTGTTTGGGATGGTGTTGGCGGCTCAGTGGTCGGAGTATAATGATTTAAATTGATGATGGAAATGGATGTTTATGGATAAATTATTGTTGCTGTTTCGAACCGAATTAAGGGCCCTTTTAGCGGTGAATCATTCGGATCGCAAGTGGGATATGCCGTTAATTGCGGCCTTGGCTTCTGGTATCCCCTTACTGGTTGGGGTGTATTTTGGGCGCTTTGATTATGGTCTGATCGCCACCTTAGGTGGACTGGTGTTTTTGTATTTACCGCCGACGCCCGTATGGCATAAAATGATGATCATGATGGCGGTTTCATTTGGCATGATTTTATGCTTTACGGCAGGGCTTTTGAGCCAGTTTTTGATCGTATTTTCCCCGCTTGTGATAGGGGTGATGGCGCTATTGGTGACGTTTGTCACGCGCTATTATTCCATTGGGCCGCCGGGCAGTATTTTCTTGGTGATGGTTGGGGCGATGCCCATTTATATGCCGATTGAGATTGAAGCCTTGCCGACTTATGTTGGTTTATTGACTTTGGGCTGTGTGCTGTCGTGCGTGCTGGCTTTTTTATACAGTATGGCGACGATTCATGTGGCCAAACGGGCGCCCAAAAATACCAGTCCCCTGTTAATCAGTGGTTTGGCCGTGGATGAATTGATCATTGATGCTTTGATTGTCGGTGTGTTTACGGGTCTGTCGCTGTGGCTGGCCCAAAGCTTAGGTATGCTGCGGCCTTATTGGGTGCCCATCAGCTGTTTGGCCATCTTGCAGGGCATGAATTTTCAGGCCATTTGGCATAAGCAAATACACCGCATCATTGGCACGATGTTGGGCCTAGTTTTGGCCTGGTGCCTCTTAAAAATTTCGTTTCAGCCTTGGCAGATCGCCATCATGATGATGGCGCTGACCTTTACCATTGAAATGGTGGTGGTGCGCCATTACACCACGGCGGCGATCTTTTTTACCCCTTTAACCATCTTTTTAGCCGAAGCGGGCAGTAAGGGCACGATTCCGGTTAATAGCCTGATCGAGGCACGCTTTTGGGATACGGTATTGGGCAGCGTGATCGGCTGTGTTGCAGGCCTGTGTTTGTTTCATCAGCCGACGCGGCTGTGGTTAAAACGCCTGCTCGAGCGTTTTAAACTGGCCTAGAACATCTTTTTTAAATATTTAATTGTTGCATTTTATACAACATTTTCATAAAAAATGATCAATCAATTCAATAGCCCTTTTTTGTCATAAAATAAATAAGACTCATTTGCATTTAATCCATTGCTAAAAGAAACGACGCCTGAGTATGATGCTTTTTTTAAATGGGGTGACGAACGTGAATCGATATGGATTAATCAGCATAGGCTTGGTCTTGGGCGTTTTAGGCGGCTGTGCGTCGTTGACGACCGATAAGATGCAGCCGATCAAAGTGGAGGCTTTTGATGCGGAAGGGAACAGTATTAAGGGCGCTAAATGTGTATTAACCAACAGTGCGGGCACGTTTTACAGCGAAACCCCTAATATGGCTTATGTACGTAAAGCCGCAGGCGTTCTGATGGTGAAATGTACGCAGCTCAATACCGAGGCGGTTGCAGATGGAGTGCTGACCTCTCGGGTGGGTGGTGCAGTATTTGGCAACATTATTTTAGGGGGCGGCATTGGCGCCATTATTGATACAGCCAGCGGTGTGGCCTATAACTATCCTGAGTGGATACAGTTGATGTTGAATCAAACCTTTTACTTTGACCGCAAGCACCATGAAGATGGTCAGCCGACTCCTGCGTATACTGAAGGCAATCAGGGTCAGAAAATACCGGTTGAACCTCGTCAGCTAGTGGCACAGCCTTTGGCCGTGAGCGTGACGGAGGTGCCTGAAGCCGTGGCTGCGCTGCCTAAATAAACTTGGGCACGATTTGTGCCCATTACCATCGTCCCGACCGCCTACCGAATGGAGTCCTCAGATGAAGCCTTTAATATTAAATCGCGTATGTCTACGCGACTTTGTTGCCGCTGATCGGCCCTATGTTTATGCTGGCCTGTCTCACCCTGAGGTGATCAAGCATTACGGCATCAGCTACGACAGCCTCGAGGCGACTCAGGCGCAAATGCAGTGGTTTCAAGATATTGTGGCCACCAAGAGTGGCCATTGGCTGGCGATTGAAATGCTGGAAACGGGGCAGTTTGTGGGCGCCATCGGCGTGTCCGATCGGCATTTAGTGCATCGCTGTGCTGAGCTAGGCTATTGGCTATTGCCAGACTATTGGGGCCAAGGCCTAATGGCGGAGGCCTTACAAGGGTTTTTAGGCTTTGCCTTTGGCCGTTTAGGCTTACACAATGTTCATGCGCTGGTTGAAGTGCCCAATCAGGCATCACGTCAGCTGTTGGTGAGGGCAGGCTTTACGCTAGAGGGCATTATGCGGGAGTGTGAGTGGAAGGACGATGGCTATATTTCTTTGTGCCGTTATGCTCTGCTGCGGCATGAGTTTTCTGGCGGGGCAGAAGTTGGCTCTGAGGATTAGGGGTTGTTTTTATTTATTGAGTTTTTTGGGTTTTGGTTGGCATGGCCTCTAAACCATGGTTTGTTGTATTGTTTCCTATGCTCTTTTTGACGTCTACAGTGTGGGCCCTTAAGCGTAGGGTGGGTCGTGACCCACGCGGGTTTTAAATGTGGACACGTAAGCACCTTAGGAGTGGTGGGTAGGCTACGCTTTACCCACCCTACGCGGCGGTCAATAATTCATGGTTTGTCACCATATTGGGTGGTATCGCACCTAAAAAAATAAAAGGCCGTGTGGGTGTTGTCCCTCACGGCCTTTTCCTTTAGGTCTAAGCCTGAGCCTGAATCACCAAAACGTCGGTATTGAACGTGCCTTCTGGCTGGATGGCAAAGTAATCCCGTACTTCTTTGCCCATTGCCTGCTGCAAAGCTAGGATGGCATCTTGCATGACTTTCGGGGTACGCATGCGCGTCACCCAAGATTGAAATTCAAGGGTGAGTTTTTGCGTGTGTTGTTGCTGTACATGTAGACCAGCCTCGCCCAATAACCGCGCCCATTCGGCGACGGAGTAATCGCGAACGTGGCTTGGGTCACGCAGCACTTCGACCGTTTGTAAATAAGTGTCTAGGAGCGGTAGACCAGGGGCGCACACGTCAATAAACACCACTTGACCACCGGGTTTTAAGACCCGCTTGATTTCTCTAAGCGCCTGGCCGACGTCTTGCCAATGGTGGGCTGAATAGCGGCTGAACACATAGTCAAACTGCGCATCGGCGAAGGGCAGCTGTTCTGCCAGGCCTTGACGCGTGGTGATGTTGCTGAGGCCTTTTTCTTGCGCGGCTTGGGCCACTACCGTGAGCATGTCGTTGGCTAAGTCATAAGCCGTTACCTGAGCCACGAGTGGCGCCACGTGAAAGCTGACGTGGCCGGCGCCGCAGCCTAGATCCAATACGTGGGCTTGAGGTTGATCGGCGACGATGCTTTGTAGGTGAGCAAATTCAGTGCCTTGGGCGTGTACGCTGCTGTTTAGATAAGCATTGGCCTGTTCACCAAATTGGCTGGTGACGACTTGGGTATGGTTTTTCATGAAACGTCCTGATGATGAAGCGCGCTGTTGACTGCGCGCGGTTAGTCTTTCTTTTAGTTATAGCATGTTTAAACGTAAAGTGAAGTTAAGTCTGCCCAGTTCGGCCAGTTTGTCCGTTGATTGACGGTGTTTTTGTGTCGATGTGGCTGGCGTCGAGATCGGCGTGAATCATGATTGACGCATGATACACATAAAAATTCTTTGTCTTCAATCGGCTATGCAGTTATTGATTGGACATGCTCTTGTGTCTTCCATACCACGAAATAAAGCTAAATGAATTCAATCTATTTTAAATTATTGATTTAAATGAGCGTTAGCCTAAACTGATTATCGTCACCTGCCGTTTTCTGGCTCAGGCCTGGCTAGGCACAAGACGCTTACAATAATGACCTAATGGGAGAAACCTTATGTGTACTCGAACCCTTTTTGTTGGCGAACACCATATGGTGATCACCGGGCGCAATATGGATTGGAAGGAAGACATGTCGACCAATCTTTGGGCTTTTCCGGCAGGCTTACAGCGTGATGGTGGCGCTGATGAGCACACGCTGAAGTGGGTCTCAAAATACGGTAGCGTGGTGGCCTCGGCCTATGAATTATGCTGTACCGATGGCATGAACGAGAAAGGCTTGGTGGCCAGCCTGTTGTATTTGGCTGAGTCAGACTATGGCGAACCCACGCTTGGGCGCCCGCAGCTGGTGATTGGGGCATGGGCGCAATATGTATTGGATTTATTTGCCACCGTGGCGGAAGCGGTGACGGTGTTGGCGGCCGAACCTTTTCAGCTGGTGGCGCCGGATTTGCCCACGGGACAGCATACCACCCTACATTTGGCCATTTCTGACCCCAGCGGTGATTCAGCTATTTTCGAGTACATTGAAGGCCGTTTGAGCATTCATCATGGCAAGCAATATAAGGTGATGACCAATTCGCCAACCTACGACAAGCAGGTGGCCTTAAACGAGTATTGGGAAGGCATTGGCGGCTTGGCTTTTTTACCCGGTACTAACCGTGCTGCCGATCGTTTTGTCCGAGCCTCTTTTTTATTAAATGCGATCCCTAAAACCTTGGCACCGCAGTATCTGGGGGCGATTCCCAAGCAAAGCTTTGATCATCAGGCGATGGCTGAAGTGTTGAGCCTACAGCGTGCGGTCAGCGTGCCTTTAGGCATCAGCACGCCGGAAGAGCCCAATATATCTTCTACAATTTGGCGCACGGTTAGCGACCAAAAAAACTTAGTCTATTATTTCGATTCTGCCACCAGCCCGAATACCTTTTGGGTGTCGTTGGGTAACCTAGATTTTAAACCGGGGGCTTCGGTACGGAAGTTACTGATTCAAAATGGTGAGATCTATGCGGGTGAAGCCGCGCCGCATTTTAAAGAAGCCCAAGCATTTTCGTTTTCAGTGCCGCCCGCCGCATCAGCCTAGGGCCGTGGTTGGCCGTCTAAACCATAGTTTTGGCCATCGATGCTGATGCTTTCTAGGGTGAGGGCATAGTCTTCAAAGCCAAAAATAGCGGGCAGAAAGCCAACGTCGATGGCCAAGCCGTAGCTGCTGTTTTTTTGGTTGGGCAGGGTGATGAGCTGAATCGCCATCTCGCTACTGTCGCTACCCACTGAACGGATCACGTGGTCGCTTTTGAGGGTTTCTGGTTGCTGGGTTTTGACATCGCCTTTGCCGGTGGCCAGCTGAAACGGCGTCTTGATGATGCCTTGGTTGAGGCTGAGCTGCCAGGCTAAGCTAAACGGGTCAAAGGCTTGATCAATCATGGGGGTGACGGTAGGCGTGTCTTTGGTTTTTCCTTGGCGGATTTCGTGGCGCTGATGGTCAAATACGGTTTGGGCGTACACTTGGCCGTTACGAATGTCTTGAAACAGTACGGGCTGGAGCTGATTGTCGACGAGGGTGCCGCGGCTGCGTAAAGTCACTTGGCGAAAAGGAATATTGGCCGTTACGGTGATTTCGTATTGGTCTTGCTGGCGCTGTAGCTGCATAACGGTAGGGAATAGGCCGATATAGGTCAGGGTTGCTGATTGCTGTGGCACCAGCGTGGTGCGCTGGCTTGGCGGGGTGACGACCTCTACGTGCTCCACCACTTCAGTCCAGGCTGAGTTCATGGCAGGTTCTGTAGCAAGGGCGAGGCTGGCGCCTAGCGTGGCTAAGAGGCTGAAAAGGACCGGATGGTGTAAGGGTGGCATGGGCATACTCACGGTTGGGTTAGGGGTGAGACGGCAAAAAGCCTAAAAGGTTTAGCGGCTGGGCTGTAAAGATGAATTTATTTAATCATGATCCTTGATTTAATCCATTATTCTTGGGCGACTTAATCGTGTAGTGTATGGTTTAAACACTATTCATAATATCAGGATAAAGGACGTTTTATGACCACTAGCCCACAATTAATTTCCGTGCGTCGCGCTGTTTTAGGTGATGGTTTAAGCATTGATCGGGCCATTCCCAGCCGCGCTTTACGTAATATTGGCGCTTGGTGTTTTCTAGACCATTTGGGGCCGGTTCAGGTTAAGAAGGGGCAAGGGGGCATCGACGTAGGGCCACACCCCCATATTGGCCTCCAAACGTTTACTTGGATGATTAAAGGCCATATCTGGCACCAGGACAGTTTAGGCTTTAAACAGCTGATCGCGCCCAAGCAGGTTAACTTGATGACGTCGGGCGAAGGGATTGTGCACACAGAAGAGACGCCAGCCGACACTGGGGATGAGCGGTTACATTCGGTGCAGCTGTGGATTGCGCTGCCGGAAGGGCATAAAGACATGGCCCCGGCGTTTGAACACTATCCCGAATTGCCACAGTTTCAGCACGACGGCGTCGACATGATTTTATTGGTGGGTGAACTATTAGGCCATGCCTCTCCGGTACGCCTCCATTCGGCGCTGCTGGCGACCGAGCTGTATGCGAGTGAGGCCAAAACAGTGCATCTGCCGCTACAGCCAGAATTTGAATATGGGGTGATGGTGTTGGAGGGGCAGGCGGATGTGGGTGAGGCTCATGGTTTGGACAACCAAACCTTGGCGTATTTTCCTGCTGGTGGTGAGGCTTTAACCCTGAGTTTAGCAGCCAACACGCGCGTTTTTGTGGTGGCGGGTGAGCCATTAAATCAATCGCCCTTATTGTGGTGGAATTTTGTCGCCGACGATCATGAAACCGTGGCTCAAGCTCGGGAGGATTGGGCCAGTGGGGCGCCTCGATTTGGTGAGGTAGTGGGCTATGATGGCCCCCGCATGAGTGCCCCTGAGTTGGTGGGCCGCATTAAGCGTAAATAAATTCACACACAAAAAAACCGCCCCAAGCTGATTGGCTGGGGCGGTTTTTTAACGCTTAGAGTAGGCCTTTAGAATTTTTCTTGAACGATGCGGTTGCGGCGCACAAAGAAATAGAACAAGGCCAGCATGATGAACCACAGTGGCGTAAAGGCCAGTGCTTCCATCGTGTCTTTTTCTAAGGTGAGTAGGTACAGTACGGCGGCAAAGAATGCCAATACCACCCAGCACATGGCCACGCCACCAGGCATTTTGTAAATAGATTGTTCATGCAGCTCGCGGCGCTGTTTGCGATACACGATGTAGGAAATCAAAATGATCGACCACACGAAGATAAACAAAATGGCAGAAATGGTGGTGACCACGGTGAACGCACCCATGATGCTCGGCATCATCGATAAAATACCGTAGGCGATGGCGATGCAGATGCATGAGAAGATCAAGCCATTGGCTGGCACATGTAGGCTAGACAGCTCAGCAAACAGGGCTGGAGCGGCTTTTTTCTCGGCCAGGCCATACATCATGCGGCTGGTTGAAAACACGCCGCTGTTGGCCGATGAAGCGGCAGAGGTTAACACCACAAAGTTCACCAAGCTGGCGGC
>JAGNTR010000194.1 GCA_017987415.1 Neisseriaceae bacterium | reverse complement strand
ATTTCTAAGCCGCCTATGCGGCGGAGAGCTAGAACGAAAATGTCCTTAAACCTGATCATACAAGGGTCCAGACCGTTTTTGAAGAAAAAACCCTTTTTTTAGGCACCCTTTAAGAAGCCTGTTTGTATGAGGGTTTGAAGAGTGCCGAAAAAAAAGGGTTGGCGTAGGGTTCGCCTTCAGGGCTGTCATCTGACATGACTGGATACTGATGGCGGTTGGGTGCGGCCAATAAAAAAACCGCGCCCACACCAGAAAAGCAGGGCGTGGGCGCGGGCCTTGTAAAATGCCTTAGAAAGCCGGCACGCTGGCCTGCGGGCTTAGCCCATAGGCGTTGAACGCGCCATCGCCAGATTGGGTTAACTTGACACGTTTAACGTAGAGCATAAAATTGGCTTGCCCTGTGCTTTTGCTGCTCAAATGAGCATGCGGCAGGTTGGGCGTGCGGCTAAACTTTTCAGCCATATTTTTGGCCACTTCCTCCGACCATTTTCCCTGCGCCATGAGCCGTTTTTGTGAGCGCTTAAAGTCGCTGTGCCCTTTGCTGTGGACGCGCTGGAAGCAATGATGTTCGGTCACGTTTAAAGGAATCGCTTCGGGCTGGCTTAAAAGGGCGTAGTCAACGCAATCCGACTGCTGTTGTAAAGCCTGAGCGAGTTGGCCTATCTGGGTTTGTGGGCCATGTACCCTAATAATGCCCCCCAAAGTGCCGTGTTGGCCATAGGCTGGAAAACCCAAGCCAATGGTGCCATCAAAAGCAGGCAGATGGTGGTGTAATAGCTGCATCAAGTGGCTGATGACCATGCTTTGGGTCAGCTCGGCTTGGGGGATGGCTTTTAGCTCAAAATAGTGCGTCAGCGTAGACATGGCTTACTCCTTACCGCTGGCACCAAACACGCCACCGCGAATGAGCACGCCCATCACATAGTGTTGTTGTACCACTTCAGGCTGTTTGTCCTGCAGTACCCATGCATCAAAATAAGAATAAAAATCTTGTTTTTGTTTGGGTTGTCTAAAGGCGGTGCCTAGGGTGGTTACTGCGCCATAGGGTTCGATCGCAATCGGAAACGGCGCTTGCTCTTGGTACCAGGTGTCGATGGTGCGAATGGCGTTGCTGATTTTTTGCGAGTGCATGCCGGCATGGCCATTCACCTGATACAAAACCTTGCTCTTTTCTTTACCCGTATCCAAGATTAGCTCTTGTGACGGATAGGCTTCTTGGCCGTAGCCGATTTTGGCTTTGGCGCTGATGTACAAAATCACAAACTGCTTGCCAGTGAGGCCTTTTTCGATGAGCTGGGCCAGCTGGTCAATGTTTGGATCTTTTAGCGCAAAATCATTTAAGCCATATTGTTTGGCATCGGCAAAAGAGAGCGTTTTAGTTTGGCCGTCTTCTTGGTAGTCAATGCGTACTTCAATGGTTTCTGCGCCCATGCGGTTGCGCCATAGCCAACGGGCATTGACCATGTTGATGGCGTAGCGGCGCGCCAGTTCGCTGAGGCCGTGTTCGTTTAAATAACCGTCGACCACCTGCATCAGTTTGGTTTGGTAGGCTTGGTCGTTGCACACGCAAGGTTTGCCCGTAAAGGGTAGGACTTTACAGCTCCAGCTCACCACCAGCGTGTCTTGGTCGTGGTCTAAAGTGGCCACGTCGACTCTTTGTAAGTTGGCCTTTTCTGTTTCGGCATCCATTTTGGCTGGGTCATTGGTGATGGCGTTTTTTAAACGGTTAGAGATCGTCCCGCGCACTGATTTTTCAGTGACCTTAACCGGGGTGAGCGGCGCCTCTTTTTTAGCGCTGTCGGTTTGCTGAAAAATGGCGTCAGAAACGTCTAGGTTGCGCTCAAAAGCCAAAACAGAAGCAGTTTGTAATTTAGACATCGTTGATTCCTTGTAAATTAATGTGCGGCGGGGGATTGTGAAATTAAATAAACATCGTCCTGGGGTTGGCTATGGCGCCAAAAAGCGTGTTCAAAGTGCTCAGCTAATCGAGTAGGGAATACCCACTTGCCTAAGCCGTATAGGCATTCCACGTAGTGGCTGGGATAGTCTTGGTGGCGACAGTTGGCCAATACGCCCGCATCAAAGCGCGCGGTGATGCCTTGGTAGCCGACCGGCATGGGCACCAGCCAGCCATAACCTGACTTAATGCTGCTGGTGAGCCACTGGCCGTCGGGCTGAGGCGTGTGATGCAGGGTAGAAAGTTCAACAAAAACGTCTAGAGCAGTGGCTTCTGGCCGTTCGCTTTGTAACTTCGCTGTGAGTTCGGTCAGGGCATCGCCTGCATCCATCAACACAAAGGCGGGCAATAGGGTATTGATGAGCGTCTGCTGCGACTCTTGGTCAAATAAGGTGACCTGACCAACAGACAACACGCTGCCACCAGCCACTCGTTGCTGCATGAAGCCTTCTCGGCATTGTTGGATAAAAGCCTGTTGGGCTTCCTCTACACGCAGGGTTTTACGGCTGTCGGTCAACACTTCCACCACCAGGCTAACGGTGAGGTGAACCTTGCCTTCTTCGACAATGGCGGCCGTTTTACCGTCTTTTTTAATTGGATTACGGCTTTGGTTAAAGCTGTAGTCGGCGTAAGGGTGCGGCTGATAGGCTTGTACGTCACAGTCATGGCTGGCGATTAAAACGCCGCCTAGGGCAATGTCTGGGTTTGAGAGGCGGCGATTGAGCGCATGTAGGGCCCCGACAAAGCCGCTGATGGCGGGAAAGCCATAGGTGAGGGGGCTGGAAATGGCGTTGGCCCCTTGGATGACCACGCGGTCAAGCAGTAAGTAGTGGCGATGCTGCATTAAAACACTCCTTCTTCGCGACGCTGGCTGGCTTTAATGGCCGCGCGTAAGGCCTGGCGCCAGGCCAGGCGTTCGGTATCGGTAAAGTGGATGGCCTGTTTGGGGAAGGCTTTTTGTAAAATGCCGTTGAGCCACAGGCCAAACTGCTGCTCGATTTCTGGTTGCCATTGGTCCTGGGCTCGCTGTTGTTGAAATAAGGCCTCATCCTCTAGGTCGCCACGGTGAGGGTCGAGCCAGTATTTTTCAGCCATATTGAGCTGATGGCCGCGGCTCCAGCCTGCGGGTAGGGTTTGCTGAATGTGTTGCGCGCTAGACAAGATCACCCCAATAGTCAGGTCAATACCCGCATCGCGCTGTGCCCTAATGGCCATCGTATTGTCAGTATGGCTTAACGCGGCAATCAGGGTTTCAATCCCCCAGCGGCAATGGTATTTAAGGCGATGGTCGAATAAGGTTTGCTGTTGCTTAGTGGGCAGTAAGGCCGTCCCCGCGTTCAGCCGTGGGGGTAAAGAGGGCAGCAGATAGTTTTTACCGCCTTGGCCGCTGGTTAATTGGCTGATGTTTTGCGGTTTGGTGCCGCCGAGCTGTACGTAGGCCAGATCATGCATGCTTAAATACGGTGCTTGAGTGGGGGTCTTCTTTTTTCGGTTATCGCGCGCCAGCTTATTGGCCTCTGAATAGCGCTGTGGGTTAATGCGTTGATATAAGGCGTGGGTTAGGGCCGACGGGTGCAGCGGCACCAAACACACATAGTCATCGCTGGCGATTGCCTCATAGCCCTGTTGCGGCCACAGTAGCTGCTTATTACGCTCATGCGTGCTGGGCTGTGTTAACGGCGTGTTTAAGGCTAGGCTAAATTGGGCCTGATACTCATCAGAAGTGGCGGCATCGCTGTGAAAACAGCCGGCTAACGTTGGGTGCTGGGCCTGAATTAAATCTCGGAGCTTTACCGTGTCGGTCACGTTGGTATTGAAAAAGCTGGCCAAGGGTAGGGCTGCGGCGTTGCCGTTGGCGTCTAAAGCGGGTTGGGTGAGTATTTGGCTGCCAAACAAATTAGGGCCCAAAGCGGGGAAGGCCGAAGCATTGACGTTGTCGCCTTTGG
>JAGNTR010000065.1 GCA_017987415.1 Neisseriaceae bacterium | reverse complement strand
GGAAGAGGCCTGATTATTTAAGACGTTCAAACATCAAGGTGTCAACGCCAAACCATAAGCAATGAGATGATCATGTTCATAAGGGGCATCCTCCGCAGGATATCTTAAGCCTGCTACGCCTTGAGACTGAGCCATCGACCAAATCAAACTTTCGCCCGCAGGCAATACGTCTAATTCTTGAGCATAAACAGGATCTTGATAAGCAGTGTCGCTGTCGATGAAGCGCCAGTTTTTCTGTCGCAATGCCGCCACCACAGCATCGAGGTAGGCGGCATTAATATGATTGACGTGCAGCAGCAAGACATGCTTAGGTGAATAACCTAAGGTTTGATGTGCCAATGCATCGTAATAATCGGCCCGAGCGACTATGTGGGCCACATAGGCCTGTTTTAACTTAGCCAACGAAGCATCATCGCCGTTTGCCGTATAGCGTCGAAAGAGCTGATTATAATACCAATCGCTGGCATCAATGGTGACGGCGCCTGATTGATAGCCATGTGACCGTAGCCATGCCCTTACCCCATCCCGTTTGAGCGCCGTATCGCCCTCTTTTAAATAGGGAAACCGATAGCGCGCCACCCAGCCAGGCATGGTTTTTAGTCGTTCATCAGCCTTAGCCATACTGTCCAAATAATCAGCTAAGCTCACCTCTGCCTTATTTAAATTCGTGTGCTGTGCACTGTGATTGCCTATCCTATGGCCCGCCTTCCCCCACTCGGCCACCAAGGCCAACCCGGCTTCATCGCTACCAGTTTTGGCTAAAGAGGGGTACATAATCGCCTGAATCTGCTGTAGGGCCAGTTGATCCAAGAGGCTCTGGTTTACTTGTGCGGCATCAGCCATTATGGCTGGATTAACCCCATCATCAAAGCTTAAAGCCAACTCCTTAGCCGCAACTAAAGAGACACTGGCCATGAATATCAGGCCGAAACACACTGACCGTATCAAGATCGACACCTTTCAAAAAATTGTTTAAAACGCAAGCATCATACTCTACAGCCAGGGTCAATGGACAACCGCTCTGGTTAACGCCCTAGCCTAGCGATTAAACCTAAGCACTAAAAACCCACTTAAGCCAGCCAATATAGAGCCTAAGAACACCCCAATTTTGCTTAAGTCTTGCAGCTGTGGATCGGTAAAGGCCAAGAGACTAATGAATAAACTCATGGTAAAGCCCACACCACACAGTAACGAAACACCATATACCTGCCGCCAACTGGCGCCTTCTGGCCGTGCCAGCCAACCTAGCTTAGCACCCAGATAGACGACGGCGAAAATGCCCACTTGCTTACCCACAAATAAGCCGGTCGCGATGCCCAACACAACGGGATGACTGAGCTGCTGCCAGCTAAAGCCAGCAAAAGACACGCCGGCGTTGGCGAAGCCAAAAATGGGAATGACCCCGAAAGCGACCCACTTGGTTAAACCATGTTCCCAGACCAAGAGCGGCGCTGCATCGGGAGAAGATAAACCAGCTACCCGTAATGGAATGGTTAAGGCCAAAGCCACGCCGGCTAATGTGGCATGTAGGCCTGATTGCAACACCAGCCACCACAACAGTAAGCCCAGTAACGCATAAGGCCAGGTTTGGGTGACGCCGCGACGGTTAAAGGCGATCAGGATCAGTAGCACCGCCGCTGCGGCCAATAGATAGGCTGCCTGAAGTGAGGCCGTATAAAACACGGCAATGATCACAATGGCGGCAAGGTCATCAATGATTGCAAGGGCGGTTAAAAAAACTTTGATGGAATTAGGGACTCTATCCCCTAATAAGGCCAAAATGCCTAAAGCAAAAGCAATGTCGGTAGCGGTTGGAATCGCCCAGCCACGCGTTAGATCCGTGCCCAAGCCCACCCATAGAATATAAATCAACGCCGGCAGCAATAAACCGCCTAAAGCCGCGGCCCCCGGCAATAGACGCTGCTTCATGGTCGCCAATTCACCGCTTAAAAACTCTCTTTTAACTTCCAAACCCACGTACAGGAAAAACAGTGCCATCAAACCATCATTCACCCAGTGCAATAAAGACAGGCCGGCAAAATATTGATTTAATAGCTGAAAATAAGCGGCCGCATAAGGGCTATTGGCCAATAACAGCCCCAACAGCGCCGCTACAATAAGTAAAATACCCGTGGCTGATTCTTGTGCAAAAAACGATTTAATCGTGACATACATAGGCGCCCCTTGTGTAGAAATTATGGTTATTGTTTGTACCTGATGGCAGATACACCACTATAAGTCTATGAAAATCAAACTTAGTTTCCGACTTAACGCCGATTCTCAACGAAAATATGGCCAGCACTCAAAATCAGCCCTCGATCCCCTTTACGACAATAAAATCAGACGTCTTTGCGTAGATCAACCATGGCTTGCCCTGTAGCTATTCAGTACGTGCTTTTAATGGTGACGACGATTATCGCTAGGCGTCGGGCGAATCGAGGCCTGGATCGGTTTTAATCGCGGATGTGGGGTGTTAAAAGATAGATTAAAAATGGTGGATAAGCTTAGCTTGCCCCTTACAAAATGGCCTCTGGCTCTGTACTTAAACAGCATGGTCTATTATGATCTTTAACCTTAAATAAATCTAAGCAACATGAATGTTAATCATGCAAATCGACCTTAACTTTCATACGCTTGCAGATAGCTTTAGGCTATACTCAACCTCACCTAATCCATCAAGAGTCACAGCATGCTTAAAAAAATCGCCCTCATCACCACCCTCGCCGCCTTTAGCCTCCCCACACTAGCCAATGAGCCTACGCAAGCTAAGTTTCGATTCAGCGCAGAACAAATGCACGACATCGCCAATGAAAAAAAGCTGTCGCACCGTATTTTTTACGCCAAGCCCTCTACTGGGCCAGATGCGGCTTGGTTTGATGCAGTAAAGCAAGGCAACTTAAGCTTGGTCAAAGAAATGCTGGTGCAAGGCCAAAACATTGAAGCCAAAGACAGCGGCAGCCTAGACCAAACGGCTTTAGGCTGGGCAGCATTTATCGGCTACGAAGACTTATTTGATTATTTAGTTGCCCAAGGCGCCAATCTTTGGGCAACAGATAAGGGCGATGTGTATCACGTGCTGAAATCAGCAGCATTAGGCAAAAACGCCAACATCGTCAAAAAGGCGCACACCTTATTAAAAGGCCAATACGACCTCAATGACGTCAGCTATGAAGATGATGGCGAAAGCTTGGTCATGGTTGCCGCCAGCAACAACCGTCTTGAGGTGGTTCAATACTTCATTGCACAAGGCGTTGACTTGAATAAGGTGACCACCATTCAAGACCCTAAACGTTTCTCTTACAACCACAGTGCGCTTTCTTACGCCTGCCAAGGAGGTTATAGCGACATGCAGCAGCTATTGATTGCCAACGGCGCCATCAATCACCGTACGGGTAAAGCCAGCTGCGTTTAAGGCCTGTGAACTGAACGGCTCTATCTATTTTCAGCCAAGCAAGCTTTTGATGAAGCATTGGCACCGATTTCCATCCAGCACAATATCTTTATTGCATACACCGTCACACCGTATGCGCTTGATTTCAATCTCGTCTCCTACCTTATGGCCGTCATTAAAAATGCGGCCACTAGGGCCGCATCGATGACATCACAGTTACCACTTATAGCTCAGCTTGCCTTCAACAGACCGCCCTGCGCCGTAATAGCAATAAAACGAGCAAGCGCTGACGTACTCTTTATCGGTTAGATTACGGGCATTCACCTGGAGCGACCAGTTACGATTCATCTGATAGTGCGCCATGGCATCCCACAGGGTATAGCTAGGCACTTTCTCACCAGGATAATTAGCCTCATCCGTGGTTGAACCAACATAACGTAAGCCCGTCGCCAAGCTTAAACCACGCAGAACACCTTGCTGAGGCGTGTAGCGAATCTGTGCGGCGGCCATGTGTCGAGCCACCATAGGCGCGCGAATGGTTTGTTTCGCGCTCAGGTCTTGAGTAGCATCGTTATAAGTATACGACACAGTGGTGGCCCACTCATCGTTCAAGGCCACATCTGCCTGCAGCTCAACGCCTTTGTTTTGACGTTCACCAGCCTGTACCGATACGTTAGAGCTATCTGACATGAGAGCATTTTTCTCTTTTAAGTCAAAATAGGCCAACGATAAAGTGCCATCCAACCAGCTCGGCGTGTATTTCACGCCGACTTCGGTTTGCTTGGCCTCATAGGGCTGATAGGCGCGATCATAGCCATCGACGCCCGCCGTTGGGCGGAATGATTCTGAATAGTTAAGATAAGGCGACAGGCCATTCTTGGCCTTATACATTAACCCGCCTTGCCAAACCGTGTTGTTGACGTCGTAATCGGTCTGGACCTTACCCATGATGCCGTCGTTTTTGGCTTGATCATGGCGCACGCCAAGGTTCAGCAACACCCGCTTATCCCACTCGAACTGGGTTTGTCCATAAAGGCCCAATTGAGTTTGCTTAATTTTATAATACTGCCCTTTCACCTTGAAATCCTGACCATACATGGGATTAAACATGTCGATAGGGCCAACGGTGCCAAATGGCTCATTCTCGCCATCAATTTTACTGCGCATATAATCCGTACCCAGCAGTACCGTGGTGTCTAAGGCGCCAAAGTGCCAGGTTTTACGCAGGCGATTATCTAGGCTGTGCACCGTCGAAATGCCTTGGTTATAGCTATAGCCACGCTTCGCCAAACGGTCTTGATCTGAGCTCCAAGCAAACACGCCCAAGAAATCCAGATCTAAGCGGCTGTAGCGATAGTTTTGTGAGAACTGCCAACCATTGTCAAACGCGTGCTGGAATTCATAACCAAATGACAGCTGCTCGCGATCGGTGTAATCACGGCTGGGTTCACCCAGATTGGTGTGCCGATCAATTTTGCCATAGGGTGTGTTGATGAGTGAGCCGTAGCCCGGCATGAAGCCATTGGTCGGCGTGCCCTTTTCTTTTTGCCAACTGGCCAAGAAGGTCAGATTAGTCTTGTCGCTGATGTCCCATGTAAGGCTGGGCGCAAAATAATAATGCTTCATTTCGGTGCCGTTTT
Source organism: Neisseriaceae bacterium (assembly GCA_017987415.1). Taxonomy (GTDB): domain Bacteria; phylum Pseudomonadota; class Gammaproteobacteria; order Burkholderiales; family Neisseriaceae; genus JAGNPU01. The sequence continues at coordinate 7,994 of JAGNTR010000065.1, read as the reverse complement.
GCATGCCGTCTTCACGACGGTATTGGCCCACCACGCGATAACGCAAGCTGTTGTCGGCATTTAAAACACCGCTGTAGTCTGCGCTGATGCCGCGGCGATCATCGGTGCCACCACTGATGTTGATTTCGCCAGCAGGCTGATCTTTTGGCCGTTTGGTAACGAGGTTCACCACCCCACCAGCCTCGGCCGAACCGTATAGCATGGAGTTAGCGCCCTTCACAACTTCCACGCTCTCAATGCCGTACATTTCCGGTAGCCAAACAAAAAAGGCACTTGGTGCTGTCGGCGTGCCGTCTAAAGCCACGGAGGCATCAAAGCCCCGAATTTTAAACCATTCAGATTTATTATCCCCACCATAAGGTTCACTCAAGATACCGGCTTGGTAATGCAGCGCTTGATCTAGTTTATGCGCCTGGGCCGCTTCAATATCGGCTGCGCTAATCACTGCCGTTGAACCTGGCGTACGATACTTAAGGCCGCCCACTTTGCCTGCAGACCCAACCACCACCACGTCGTCAAGCGCGGCTTCTGGCGTATCGGGTTCAGCTGCGTAAGCATGGCCAAACGCCATAAGCAGGCAGGTGCTGATGATGCTGTTATGACGAGGTCTCTGAAACAAAGTCATGATGTGTCTATCCTTTAAAAATTAACGTGAATACCGCTTTGTGCGTCTGGGAAGGGGCTCAATACCCCTTGCGCCATTTGCACCACCCGATCCGCATGATGAAAATACTTATCGTCATGACTGATGGCAAACACTGTATGGCCTTGCGCCTTTAATAATGGCAGCAGTTGCTCATAAAATACTTTTCTAAAATGTGGGTCTTGATCCGCCGCCCATTCGTCTAACACCAAAACGCTGCGACGCTCTATCGCCGCCACCAAAAGCGCCAAACGCTTACGCTGCCCTTGTGACAAGTCAGTTTCTAAGAGCTGGCCAGCCGAGATTTTGGCTTTTTTATCCATGCGCAAATGCTGTAACCAGGCCTCGATGAGTTCCGTGTCTGCGGGCATGCCCTCACCATCCAACAAATCTCGAAAGAGGTAAAAATCCACAAATACGGCAGAGAAGAGTTGTCGATAGGCGCTTCGATGCCCGTCATTGATCGCCACGTCATCCACCCATACTTGGCCACTGCTCGGTGCATACAGCCCGGTGAGGAGCATAGACAGTGTCGACTTACCGCTGCCGTTGGCGCCTACCAAAAAAACGGTTTCACCGCGTTTTAGCGTAAAATCCAATGGTTGTAAGGTAAAACCAGGTTCGCCCTCGCTAGCGGGATAAGCATAAGTCAGCTGCTGTAGGTGTATTTGCTGCCAATCGTGAGGCAGCGACGCTGTGGTTTGAAATTCGGGCTCAAACGGACGCAGCTTCAGTTTAGCTAAGGCCTGTAACGACACTTGCCCTTGAATCAGGGTTGGGAATGCCCCGACAGCCGTCAACAAAGGCGTGCGGATAAACAGCACAGTTAAAGCAATTGTGGTGGCATCCTGGATACTCGCCCACCCTTGAAACACCGTGAGGTAGAAAATCACGCCCACAGCGCCCAGCATCATTACATTGGTCCAATTACCCGCAAAAGCATGGTGATTATCAGCACGAATAATGTGATGCAAATGGGCTTGGGTGTCGGCGCTGAACTCATGTTCATAAAAACGAGCAGCACGGGCTTGATTTAAGGCCAGTTCTTTATGGCCATCCAAGGCCGATTCATAATGCTGGTAAAGCTGATCCTCTTTAGCCCGCATGACGTTTAAATGAGCATACACTTTCTTGACAGCCCAATGCCCGCCTCCTAACGTCGCGACCAACCACAGGCAGGTCACCAAAAACAACCCTGGCGACAGATAGCACAGATACACGCTGGCGCACAGGATAAATAAGCCACCTTGCAACAGCTCAGGCAGACGTACAAAAGCATATGACACGCTGCGAATGTCATTAGCGAGGCTGGCCATGATTTTGGCCTTACCCAAGGCTTGAATCTGCACTAAGTCGGTGTCCATGATTTGCTTGAGTAGCTGGCGCCGTAAATCATAAACACAGCGGTGACCCAGCGTCGTCAGGCTGATTTGAGCCCAAGTGGTCAAGCCTAGATACACCACCAAGAGCGCAATAAAGCTCAGTAAAACAAGGCTTAGATTCTCGGTGCTGTGCAATAAATAACCATTAATAAACATCAGCACACCCACGCCCATTAGGCTGGCCAAGATGCTCAGAATCAATACTGCCACCACGGCGCGCTTATGCTGCGCCAACATTAAATTCACCACATTCATCTCAACACCATCATCATAGTTTGCGCATCAGCGTCAAAAAGTAAGCACCGCCCAACAGGGTGGCCACCAAACCCGCCGGCACCTCATAAGGAAAGAAAAGATAGCGCCCTAACCAATCGGCCACGATCATCATCAACATGCCGATCAGGCCTGCGCCCACTAATTGAACCACTGGCTTATGCCAGCCCAGAGCCCGCGCCATATGTGGCGCCAACAGGCCAACAAAACTTAAAGGGCCGATCAACAGCGTGGCGCCCACCGTCAACAATGCGCTCAACACAATCATCAATACCCGCGCCAGCGGCACCCTTACGCCCAAGCTTTGAGCCATAACAGCGCCTAAATCTAACAGTTGTAGCCAACGTGCCAACGGTAGGCAGACCGTAAGCAGAAAAAGCGCAATCAGCATCAAACTGAGGGCTAAAGTTGACGTGGCCTGATAGGTTGAGCCTGCCAACCACACCAGCACGCTTTGGATACGCGGATCGCCAGAAGCCAAGAAGAGACGCAAGCAGGCATCAAATAAGGCCGCCACCGCCATGCCGGTTAACAAGACTTTTTCTGGGGCAAAAGCATGCCGATGATTCAGCCACATCACCAACAACAAAACCAGCCCTGCACCGGCCACACCCAATAGCCACTGCATCACCACTCCACCCAAAGACAACCACAAAGCCAACAGCACGCCACCAGCCGTACCGGCGCTGATGCCCAATAGTTCAGGACTGGCCATGGGGTTTTGGCTCATGCGCTGCAATATCACGCCGGCCATCGCCAACATCAATCCTGTCGCCATGGCGGCCAAAAGACGGGGATAGCGTAGGTTCAGCAATAATTCCTGCCAACCCGTCCATTGCCATCCTTGGGCACCTTGGCTGACAAACAGACTGAACGCCACGCCAACCACAACAGCCACGCCCAATAGCCACAGCAAGTAAGGCCTAGCTAATGGCAGCTGGGCATGGCTGCGGCCAGACAAGTGTGGCGTGGCTAACGGCATGGCTTTAAAAATCAGCCACAGCAGCAACGGTGCACCAACGAGGGCTGTGACCGCACCCGTACCCATCTGCCAGCCCCACAGTTGCTGCGCCCATTGCACGCTCACATCGGTCAATAACAGCAAGCAGGCACCGACCCAAGCGGCCAAGGCTAGGCGCAACCATAGGCGCTGTAGGCTCAACTGCTGTACCGTTGCCGCAGCCGCCAATCCCACAAAACCCAGCATGCCAACCATGCTGACAATACTGGCGCACACATAGGCCGCCAAACCAAAGCCGACTAAGCGAATCCATCTCACCGGCACACCTAAGCTTTGTGCCTGCACTGAGCCCAAGCTCATGATGCTCAGTGGCCGCAGCAATAGTCCCACGCCCACGACGCTGAAACCTAAACGCCAAGCTAATGTGTGTACTTGTCCCCAACTATCCTGCACTAAGGAACCACTGCCCCACAGCATGACGCTACGTGCCTCCTCTGAGAAAAACAACCACACCACGGAAGCTAAGGCACCAAAATATAGGTTGACCACCAGCCCAGCTAAAATCATTTTACTGGCCGCTTGATGCCGCCCAGCACAAAGGAGCAACACCAGCGCCAAGCTTAATCCAGCCCCCACGAAGGCCCATAATTCCTCCGACCACATTAAGCCAGCGGGCCAAAACACACTCACTAATAATAGGCTGAGCTGTGCACCACTGCTCACGGCCAAAGTGCTGTCAGCCGCCAAAGGATTGTGCGTCAGTTGCTGCAACAACAAGGCCGCTAGGCCCAGTCCAGCACCGGCTAGGCAGGCCATTACCAAACGTGGCCATACATTATTGCTGAATAGAAAATCGGTCATTGTTAAGGCAGCAGGATCGCCAAACAAAGCCCAACTACTCGGCCCATATTGAAGCAGAAACAGCGCCAGCACGACCGCACAGAGACTAGGTAAACCAAGCGCCAGTAGCCACGGAGCCGTTTTGGGTGACCAATGGATCATGACTGCCCCCCTTGCGCCTGTAAGCGTTGACTCAGAACGTCGGCAAAACGCCCCATAGCAGGCAATCCTCCGAATGACCAGACTGCGGGCAAATTAAGCGTGTGCTGCGGTTGCCCAAACGGCAACCGCAGCCACAGCTTATTCTGGGCCACTTGTTGGGCTAAGTGTGGCGGATACGGCGCCACAATCACCATCAGCGTATTAACCGGTAACTTAGCCAACTGGGTTAAATCGATCTGCTCTGCACCCCAAGCGTTATGAACCTTGGGCCAGGCATTATTTAAAGACATCATGCTTAAGACGGTGCCGTATAGGCTATTAGTGCCATAGATACGCAAATGACGCGCATCAACAAATTGGACGACGGCCAGCGGTCGATCACGCCACGCCGCAACAGCAAGACCTTGTTGACGTAATTGGGTTTGAGTTTGGTGAATTAGTTTTTCCGCTGCCTGAGGTCGCTTAATCAACGTCCCCAATGTCCGTGTAGCAGCTACGCTCTGGGCCCAGCTGTGGCCCTTGTCAGAATAGAATTCCAGATTGATTTTTTGACCGAGACTAGGCAGATTCGGCAGCGCCTGTTGTAGCCATTGAGCGTTCACAATATAGTCTGGCTGTAATGACAGCACCAACTCAATATTGGGCTGGGTACGTAAGCCTAAATCAACACTGCTGACAGGCAGCTTCGGTTCGATGACCCAGCGCTCATAGGCGCGTTTATCGCCCACACCAATCGGTGGGTGCTGCAAAGCCACTAAAGTTTCGGCTACCGTCCAATCCGATGTAATGATGCGTACATCCTGAGCCATCGCTTGTGAGCTAACTAGGCTCGAGATACTCAGCCAGCACAGCCAGAACCAGCGCCTCATGGTAAGGCCACCCAGGCTTTAGTAATGGGGTGCTGAACCAGATGCAGCGCCAGCCCATAAATATCAGCCAGAATTTCTGGTTGCATGATGTATTTAGGCGGCCCTTGATACACCAGACTGCCCCCCTTTAAGGCCATGATGTGATCACAGTATTGCGCAGCTAAATTAATGTCGTGCAGTACCACCACAATGCCGATGTTTAAGCTATGGGCCAGATGCTTCACCAAGGCCATGACTTCGATTTGATGGCGTAGGTCTAAGGCGGCAAGGGGCTCGTCCAATAATAAATACTGCGTATTTTGCGCCAAACACATCGCCAACCAAACTCGTTGTCGTTCGCCGCCAGAGAGTTGATCAACCTGCGCGTCCGCAAATGCCTGAGTATGGGTTTGGGCTAAAGCCTCATCCACCATCGCCCAATCGGCCGCGCCATATTGCCCCACCAAACCATGCCAGGCGTAGCGTCCCATCACCACCAAATCACGCACGCTAAGGCCGGGTGCGGCAGGCAGGTGCTGCGGCAAATAGGCCACCTTCTGGGCAAAATCACGTGCACCCCATTGCCCCATAGGCCGATCAAACAGTCGTAACTCACCCGTAGTGGCCGTTTGCTGCTTAGCCAAAAGCTTTAACAACGTAGATTTACCTGAGCCGTTGTGGCCGACCAAACCATACACCTGACCCGTTTCAAAGGTGGCGGACAATGGTTGCAATAAGGTGCGGGTGGGCACAGAAAAACCCACTTCATAAAGTTGATACATAGACGGAGGGAGCAGATCTGCTCAAACAAATTAAACGGCGACCATCTTAACACGAATAAGAAGCATTCATTTTAAAATGAAGTTCAATAGGGCACATAAAAAACCAATAACGCAATTCAAACACACTATTTAGCTATTAAATTAGTATTAATTTAATTAGATTATACTAATTATTGATAAAACGATGACCCTATCATCATGGCCAGCTGACAGCACAAAGCCCAGTCTCACGGACTGGGCTTTGTGTACATAATCTGAGTATGGCTTATTTTTTTCGACGCATGACCTGTATGAACTTCACTACCCCAACCAACAGAGCTAACGCCAAGAATGCATAGCCTAAAGGTAGGAAAATGGTCTCGTGCAGGACGCCCTGATCGTCTAGATACGTTTGTTCCATATTATAGACAAATGAGCTCACCGCCAAAAACAACAGCAAAATAATCAACTTAACTGGCATAAAGATCCCTTTAAGAAATAATTAAAACTGACTTATCATACACCATTTAAATGCGACCAAACCATTAAGGGCAACAATGCCTTAGGCCTTAGGCAGCCAAAGCCTTACGGATGATTTTGGTCACAACAATTTGCTCTGAGGCCCAATCAAAATCAGGCGTCAACACTTTGCGCCCCAAAGTGCCATCGACTAGGGTCAATAACCAGCCAGCCGTCATCAGAGGGTCAAGCGTGGCATCGATGGTGCCCTCGGCGATCCCAGCACTCACCCACTGCGCCAGTTTTTGCTTATTGGCCTCTTCTGTGGCCAAAAATACCTGACGCACTTCTTGGTTACGCACCGCTTCAGCGGCAATTTCCATGCTGATCTGGGCGTATTCAGTGCTGCTATTCACGTAGGCCATCATAGCCAACACAGTCTGGACAATGGCTTCAAGCGGCTGTTGATGATGCCCTTGCTGGGTAAAAATGGCCTCAAGTAGCTGGCCATCCTCTTGCGCAATGGCCTCGATAATGGCCATTTTACTGGGAAAATAATGAAATAAATTACCAGGGCTCATCCCCGCAGCTTTACAAATTTCCGCCGTGGACGTTTGGTGAAAGCCCTTTTGGGCAAAACAGCTTATCGCAGCGGTCAGGATTTGGGCCATTTTGGCCAGCTGTTTCGGTGTTGGCTCTGTCTTCATAGTCTTCATTTCTATCATGGCGCACATAGCGCCAACGGGTTAAGCATCATGCAGCCACATGACGCATGTCTCGAATCTTTAATTATAAGCTTATTTTACGACAATCGGCAGGCAGGTACGCCCCTTAATTTTAGGCAGCGCTCACAATACCTAACTTATCCTCCACAAGCCCAAAAATGGCGGCAGTGGGCTTGGCTGAATTTAACCATAGAGCGCATAGACTTAACTGTCCCTAATCCCATGCCAAAACCAACGTAGTTAACTCATGCCCAAACGCATAACAGCTCATTATGATTCGCCCCATTCACCTTAAAACCTTGGGCTCTGTTTTTTGACGCAACCGTACATAACAACCATTGGTCCACATTCGTAAACACCATTCCAGCGGGCCATAAGCATAATAACGTAGCCAATAGTGGCTCAACGCGGTTTGGCCTAAAAACAATGCGCAGGCCAACCAAAATATCGTGGTCGGGGCACATTGACCGATCAAGCCTAGGCCGATGCCGTAAAAAATCAAGCTGCACCACAGCGACTGCAAGACATAGTTAGACAGTGCCATTTTCCCTGCCGGCGCCAGCCACTCTGTGATCACCGTGCCCCATCGGCTTTGGTAAACTGCAACCGCCAGAGCCATATAAGCCATGCTCAAGGCAGGACCGGTCAAAACACTCAAGGCCAGCGACACCATTTCTAAGCGTGAGCCTGGATGGTAAGTGCTGCTGTAGCCATACAGTACCGCAATTGGCATCCCCACCATCAGCCCCCAAAATCGTAGGCGTTTAAAACAGCGGGCATACTGCGCTAAATGCAGAAAGACCTGACGCCGCCCAGCAATCAACCCTAAACCAAACATCGCCAAAGCCATCGGCCCCTGCATCATCCAGGTGATGATCCAAACCGATTTTAAAGCCAGTACATGCTGTTCGATCACGCTGGCCATGCCCCCTTGAAATCC
>JAGNTR010000193.1 GCA_017987415.1 Neisseriaceae bacterium | reverse complement strand
CCGACGTGCAGCACAACTGCCTGCGTTTGGCCTTTGTGACCGTAACCGAAGACAAAATCGATGCGGGCATCAAGATTTTGGCTGAATTGATCCAAGAAATGCTTTAAGCCCTACGCATCATCAGGCATAAAAAAACCGCAGCGCCTATTCATGAGGCGCTGCGGTTTTTTGTGGTCAATCTTAACGTGGGGTTTGGATCTCGCTGACTTCGGGAATGGTTTTCTTGACTTCGGAAAACTCATTGTGGGTGTCCATGTCTTGCTTCACTTTTTCAACTTTAGCTTCAGACTCTCGGTGCTCTTGGGCTGAACGTGATGGCTGTGGATGGCTGGGCTCGTTCAAAATACGCACCTCTTGCTGTGGGAATGGCATTTCAATGCCGTGCTCTTTAAATTGGTGCCAAATGTCGAGCATGATGGCCGATTTAATCCCCAGCATGCCTAAAGAGGGATTTTCAACCCAGTAGTTAAGGCCTAGATCGATGCCGGAGTCACCAAAGTTTTTAATGTAGGCAAAAGGAGCAGGATCTTTTTGAATGCGCTGGTGTTTGGTGGCGGCCTCGTTTAATAAGGTTAAGGCTTGCGGAATGTCGGTGCCGTAGGCGACGGCTACATGGACGGAGTCGAGAATGGCGGTGTCGGTAAAGGATTGGTTGATGACGGTGTCGGCGATGAAGCGTTCATTCGGCACCAGAATCTCGGCGCCGTCGGTACCTTTGAGGACGACGTAGCGAGAGTTGATGCGTGAGACATAGCCCACTCGGTTATCAATGAGGAGACGGTCGCCGACGCGGATGGAGCGGTCTAGTAAAATGATGAAGCCAGACACATAGTTGCTGGCAATTTTTTGTAAGCCAAAAGCCAAGCCGACGCCAAGCGCGCCCCCAAATACCGAAATAATGGTCAGATCAATGCCGACCATGGGCAGGGTGATGATGACGGCTAAAATGATTAAGATGCTGCGCACTAATTTGCTGATGACGAACTTAGAGTTAAGATCGACATTGCGCATGCCCATGACGCGTTTGTCTATGGTGCGCCCCAGCGACAATGCCGCAATGATGGCCACGCAGACCCAAAGTAGGCCAGTGGCCAGCATCATCAGGCTTAGGGAGGATGAACCTATGGTTAAGGACGTGCGGTTCAGCCAATCAATGACCACGCTGTCTAGGCCGATTAGCCACACTACGTAGCCGCCCCACAATAGGCCGGCTAGAAAATACTCCAAAGAACGTTCTAAAAACTTATTCGGTAACACATGGCTGATGACGGCCATGATGGTGCGCACGCCCGCCAGCCATGGTGAAATCACGGCCGCGAGTAGCAGCCATAAGGGTTGCAAGCCGGCTAAATGCCATAGATAGGCGACGATGGAGCTAACCACGCAGACCGATAGCGGCCAAACGATGCGATGCATGATGTGGCGGCCCAGATTGAGGCGGGCATTGGGCGTTTCGCGCTTGGACAACCAATTGAGAACAAAGTGACGCACCACCAGGCCGATGGCAATGGCCAAGAAAAATTCAATCCAGCCAGCGGTGCTGTTAAAGCTTTGCTCCAACAGATTACTGGCAAACATTTTGCGTTGATCGGCTAACATAGGCACCTTGATAGACGGCGGTTGTTGGGATACTGGCATTATAGAGGAAACCGCAAACTTTATGCTATTTCTTTAAAGTGAAAAGCCTCATGTTGCGGCACATGAGGCTTTTAAGGGCGCTGTAAACGGCCTATTGGCTACATTGGTCAAGCAGCGCTTCGATGCTTTGATAGGGTCGGCCGGAGTGAGTGGTTAAGCCAATCTGGCAGGTTTTACTCATGGAGACGCCGTGCAGGCAGCTTTCTGGCAGAGCTTGGTTAAGGTTGCGTAAACCATTGGCATTAAGCTCTGGCAGGCTAAAGCCTTTGCTGCCGGCAAAACCACAGCAGGCTATATCTGGCGTGGTGAGGCTGTTAGTACAGGCGTTGGCCAAGGTTTTTAAGGCATGTCCAGCGCCCATTTTGGTGGCAGAGCAAGGAATGTGTAAGGCCAGCTCGGGCAGTGGCTTACTGAGGGTGAGCTTAGGCAATACCTGTTCGGCCAGAAAACTGGCGGCGTCGTAGAGCTGTAGTCGGGCATCGATCAGGCCTTGTTGCTGTGCCTCTTTCACTCTTAAGGCGCAGGGCGCGTTGTCTAGATAAACGGGATACAGGCCATAGTTCGATGCCGATAACAGTGCCTGATTCAACGAGGCGGCGCTGTCGCTGGCGGCCGAGACGGCCTTGGCCGATTCAAAGGGCTGGCCGCAACAGAGCTGGTTCATTTGGTCGGGATAGATGGCGTTAAAACCGGCTTTCCGAAACAAATTTAAAGTATGTTGGGCCAAATGTTGGCCGGGTGTACGACCATCTCCTTCGGCCACCACGCGGTTAACGCAGGAAACAAAATACACCACTGGATCACAGCCATTGACGCTGGCTTGCGGCAGCTTAGGCGCCGCCTGAGGCAGGCTGAGGGGCACGATAGGCAATGTCGGATAGCGACGGTGGGCTTTTTGGCTGAGCTGATGAGCGGTGTCTAGGCCCACCATGTGGGCGGCCTTGATGCCGAAGCGCGCTAAGGCTGTGGTGCTGGCCATGTGGTTTTTGACCCAGTTGGCGGTGCCGAGGCGTTTGCTTTCTGGCCGGAGCTGCTTGATTAGGGTGCCCGTATTGATGCTGACTGGGCAGCGCGTCGCACACATGCCGGTTTCGGCACAGGTTTGGATGCCTTTGTAGTCGAAGCTGTCTTGGTAAGCGTTCAATAAGGAAGGGCTGAGGCCTTGGCGCGAGAGCTGGCTGAGGTAGCGATAGGCGGTGATGCGTTGTCTCGGTGTGAGGGTGAGGCCATTAGATGGGCAGGCCGGCTCGCAAAAGCCACATTCCATACAGTGGTCGATCAGTTCGTTGGCCTGAGGCATGTCTTTGAGCGAGCTGACGTGAATGCGCTCATTGCTGCTGATGATGACGTCGGGGTTGAGGATGTTATGCGGATCGAGCAAGGTCTTGAGATCGCACATGATGGCATAGAGCTCATCGCCCCATTCGGTACGCACAAACGGCGCAATATTGCGGCCGGTGCCGTGCTCGCCTTTGAGGGAGCCTTGGAAGTCAATTGCCACCAGCTGCGCCAGTGCCTGCATGAAGTCTTCAAAGCGCTGAACTTCGGTGGGGTCGTCCATCATCGGCGTCAAAATAAAATGCAGATTGCCCTCAAGAGCATGGCCCATCACCATGGCCTCATCGTAGCCGAACTGGACTAATAACTGGGTTAATTCGCGCACGCCTTCGGCCAGACGCTCAATGGGGAAGACCACGTCTTCGGTGATGAGGTTGCTGCCTTTGGGGCGGCTGCCGGCCACGATGGGCAAATAGCCTTTACGCACGGCCCAGTATTGATCGGTGATGGCGTGATCGGTTTGAAATCCGGTGTGTTCAGCGTAGTCAAAGCCTTTTAATAAGGCATTGATGGCGCTGATTTGCTGTTGCAGTAAAGCGCCGTTTTCGGCCTTGGTTTCAATTAATAAGCAAGCAGCATCGTCGTCAAAGTCGGCATAGAATAGGCTGGGTAAGCCGCTTTTTTCACGGCCGATGTAGCGAAGGCTGAGGGCATCGAATAGCTCAACCGCATCCACTTGATCTTGCTGGCGTAGTGCCGTCACGGCACGACAGCAGGTATCGAGTGATTTAAAAAAGATGAAGGCTGAGGCCTTATTTTGATGATCGGGTACGGTGTGATAGACCACTTCTGAAATAAAGCCCAGCGTGCCCTCTGAGCCAATCATCAGATGGGTGAGCATGTCGATGGGGTCGTCAAAATCCAGTAAGGCATTGATGCCGTAGCCTGTGGTGTTTTTCATGCGGTACTTATGCCGCACGCGCTCGGCTAAGGCGGGATTTTCCT
>JAGNTR010000192.1 GCA_017987415.1 Neisseriaceae bacterium | reverse complement strand
CATAAGGCTCCTCGTCGTCCTCAAGCGCAGTGATCCCCCAAGCGCCATAAAGGTCTGAGGTTTTAAACTGATTGACTAAATAGCTGGCCTCAACGGGTGAGTTGAGGAGGCTGGCCGGTGGGGCTGCAAGGGCGGGGGCGGCTAAGATGAGGCCACAAAGAAGGGTGAGGGCCTGGTGTTTGACGTTCATGATGGGTCGGTCTTTTTTTAGGGTTTAAGCGGGGGCCCAGAGCGGCCGTATGGGGTAAATCATATTATATTTTGGCGGGTGGTTAAACTATGGATTATTGACCGTCGCGTAGGGTGGGTAAAGCGTAGCCTACCCACCACTCCTAACGTGCTCAGGTGCCCACATTTAAAACCCGCGTGGGTCACGACCCACCCTACACTTAAGGGCCTACAGTGTAGACGTAAAAAAGAGCATAGGGAACGATACAACAAACCATGGCTCAGCGAGTATTTCCTCAGCTCACCTGTTCAAGACACCGCCTTCACCGCTGGCCGCCTCAGCCTTACTTTTCTCCCTACAACAGCTTGGCCGCTTTCAACTCATTTTTCAAATAAGCATAATAAATGGGCGCCGCAATCACGCCTGGCAGGCCAAACAAAGCCTCCATCACCACCATGGCAATTAACAGCTCCCAGGTGCGCGCGTGAATGCGTGAGCCAATGATTTTAGCGTTGAGAAAGTATTCCAGCTTGTGGATCACCATCAAGAACAGCAGCGACACAATCCCTAACTCAACCGAGTGGGTCATGCTGATGATGACGATGAGGGTGTTGGTGATTAAATTGCCAATAATGGGCAAGAGGCCAAAGAAAAAGGTCAGCACCACCAAGGTTTTGGTCAGCGGTAGGTGATAGCCGGTTAGGGCTAAAATGCCGTCCAGATAGAGCCAGGTTAAGAGGGCGTTAATGGCCGAAATTTTGATTTGGGAAAAAATAATTTCGTGAAACGCATCCGCAAGCTTGTGCAGGCGCGAACGCAATACCCGCGGTAAGAGGCCTAGCCGGGTTGGTTGGGTTAGGCTGTAGAGGGCCACCAGTGCGCCGATGACCATGCCAAATAAAATATGCAGCAGGCTGCGGCCAGCACGCCCGCCAAAGAGTTGCAGCTGATCACCGTGTTCTTTTAAATAGTCTAAAACCGACGACTGCCATTCTTGCGCCGTTTGCGGCAGCAGGTTGCTGAGCCAGATCGGCAGATAGCCATGAATCACGCCGGCTACTTCGGCGGTTTTTTGCATCACCGAAGGAATGGCGTTGTGTTCACCATAAAAAATGGAGGCAATGCCCGCGCCTATGCCGACGATGGCGGCGACGATGAGCATGGCCAGAATCGACACCGAAGCAAAGCGCGCGCCGGGGCGACCGAGTTTGGCAACGATAGAGCGCGTGGCGATTAATACCACTAATTCATACACCAAGAGGCCGGCAAAGAGGGCGGACAAAAGGTGGAATTTTAAAATGCCAAACAGTGCCAGCGCAGCCAATAGGTAGCTGGCGAGAATGAGCTTGCGTGCTTCGATGAAAGAGGCGTTTGGGTCAGGCATGATTAAGGCATCCGTAAACATAAAGAATCGTCTTTCGCCGTAGCGGGACACGATGCTGAATCGACAGCAAACGCCACGATGGCGGCCGTTGAGGCTGCTTTAGGGGCTGATGGCGTCGATGATGATCCATCATATCACGAGCTTGCGCCACGCATGACGACAGTAGATCAGGAGTGATAAATAAATACTGACATAAGTTATAAAATACTTCATAATGACCGCGGTCAATTTATGACCACAGTCATTATGGAGCGAATATGTTACGAGCGCAGCAGCGTGCGGCAGTAAAAAATCAGATTTACGAACAAGCCATGGCTTTGTTTGTTGCCCACGGCTTTGAGGCCGTGACGGTACAGCAAATCACCGACGCTTGTGGCATAGCCAAAGGCACGTTCTTTAATTATTTTGCCCGTAAAGACGATGTCTTGCGTCATTATGGTCATGCCCAGCAGTCTTTGATGCTGCCCGAATGGGAAACCTTGAGCCAATATGGTTCGATTAAAAACCAGATCACCCATTTATTGGTGCTGTCCTTACGGCGATTTACGGCCTTAGGGCCGCTGATGGCGACGGTGGTAAGGGCTTTTATGGAGACGACAGAGTCGGCCCAAAATGAAAATGTGCTGATCATGTCTTTTGCCGCACAGTTGGCCGAGCTCATAGAGGATGCAAAAAAAGCGGGTACCTTACGCAGTCGGTTTGAATCCCATAAGATTGCCGATGCAGTGGTGGCGAGTTATTTCTATTTGGGCGTTTCCCACACGTTTGAAAAACAGTCTTACGCTGAATTAGAAGGTCGATTACGGGCGCAGATCGAGCTGATCTGGCAGGCGGTTGAAGAAACCGAAGCCTGACTCAGTCATGGCCTCAGTGTGCGATAAAAGGGTTTGAAATAGGGCTTGGAAGCCGTACAATGAAAGCGACCTTCGCGTTTGCTGACGCTTTAAGCAAACGCTTCCCCTTGATCAGCAAAGGATAGACCATGAGTACCGTAACCTTAAAAAATAATCCCGTAGAAGTTAAAGGCACGTTCCCACAAGCAGGCGCTCAAGGCGCTGAGTTTACCTTGGTGGCGAAAGACTTAGCCGACACGCCCTTGGCCAGCTTTGCCGGCAAGCGTAAAGTGTTGAATATTTTCCCTAGCGTGGACACCGGTACTTGCGCCACGTCGGTTCGTCGCTTTAACCAATTGGCCAGTACTTTAGACAATACGGTTGTGCTGTGTATTTCCGCCGACCTACCGTTTGCGCAAGCGCGCTTTTGCGGCGCCGAAGGGTTGGACAATGTGGTGACTTTATCCACCATGCGTGGTTGGGATTTCAAGCAAGCCTATGGTGTGGACATCGCGACGGGCCCCTTGGCCGGCTTATGCGCGCGCGCCGTGGTGGTGCTGGATGAAGACAATAAAGTCTTGCACAGCCAATTGGTGGCTGAAATCAGCGAAGAGCCAGATTACGACGCCGCAATTAAGGTTTTGTAAGCCAACCGTATCATTAAAAACCGCCCATTTTGGGCGGTTTTTTGTTGGGCGTTTAGGCCAAGATATGGACTTCATCACCTAGGCTGAGGGTGAAGTCTTGCGCCGGGCGTAAATACACGCCGAAATGGGCGCCACTGCCACCGTTAAAGGCCTTCAAGGCCTGTAGCGGTAGGGGCTTGGTGTCTAGGCCAAGCGCTTGGGCCAGAAGATTAATTGCCACGCAGCGGCTGGTGCGCTCAACGACTTCGAAGGTCACGCCATTAATGCTGAGGGTGCTGACCTCATTTTCGGCCAAGACGGCCCAGTCGTCGACGACCAGGTTGGGGCGGAAGATTTTAGGGTCGATGAAGGGCATATTAATCGCTTCACCCAGGGCCATCACGCTGTGTCGATTGACCAGATGCAGTGCGCCGCCGTCCATAAAGGTTTGGTCAACGTCGGTATTGTGCTCGGGCAGCTGTGGCTGGGCAAACAGCACGGGCGTGCCCACTAAAGCGCTAAAAAAGTCGTTTAATGCCGCTCCATAGGTAGTAGCGGGCAGCTGTCGGCGCCAAACGTCGACGGTTTCTGTGCCGTCTGCGCTCAGGGCGAAGGAGTGGCTGTGCCCATCGATTAGGCTGGTGATGCTGATCGCGTCTGGCTCAATGCTGATCGCCTGTTTGGCCAGAATGGGGTTGTTGCGCAATGAAAATAATTTTCGCGTGTCTTGGGCAAACAGCCCAAACTGACGATCGCCCTCAATGCCGACCACGCTGCCGCGGCAGTGTTTGTGGCTAATCGGGGCTGAAGATTTAAGAGGATAGGTCAGTAATTCAGTTACATGCATGGCGAGGGGCTCCCAGAGCGTCAACGGTCGGCGGTTTAGAGACGTTATTCTAACCCAGTCTGGCCAAAGGTGGCGGGATTTGTGCCGGCCATAAAAAAAGCCCTTAGGCGAAGCTAAGGGCTGAAAGATGGTGCAGGGT
>JAGNTR010000191.1 GCA_017987415.1 Neisseriaceae bacterium | reverse complement strand
ACCTAAACGGCCAATCTAGCGGCACCACCGTCAATCAAGGGGGTTCTGAACTGGTGCAGCAAGGCGGTCAAGCCAGCGGCACCACCATTAACCAAGGCGGCACCCAAAACGTCAACAACGACGGCACCGCAAACCAAACCGTGGTTCGTGATGGCGCTCGTCAGCTGGTACAAAACAATAGTCGCGCCAGCGGCACCCACGTCGAAGCCGGCGGCAGCCAGCTGGTTTACCATAATGCCCAGGTTACCGACAGCGTGGTGCATGGTGAACAGATTTTGTTTGAAAATACGGCCGGTAAAGGCCACGCCAGCGCCGACAACACTAAGCTCTACGGCAGCGGCACGCAGCGCGTACAAAATGGTTCGACGGCCAGCAACACCCAGCTCTTTGATCAGTCTAGCCAATCCATTTTTAACGGCTCCAGCACCCATCAAACCACGCTTAACGATCAGGCCAAGACTTGGCTCGCCGCCGGCACCAAGGCCACCGGCCTAACCCAGGTGAACCAGCAGGCCCAGCTACAGCTACAGGCAGGTGACGGCAACGGCGCCTTTGCCGAAAACGTAGTCCTCAACGGCCCAACGGCCGCCACCATCATCATTCCAGGCGCCAACGGCAGCGACGCTGCCCACATTGGCCAGCTCAGCGGCGATGGCCAAGTACGCTTCGTGACCACAGGCAACGAATTGGCCTTTACCAACCTCAA
Organism: Neisseriaceae bacterium; assembly: GCA_017987415.1. Classification (GTDB taxonomy): domain Bacteria; phylum Pseudomonadota; class Gammaproteobacteria; order Burkholderiales; family Neisseriaceae; genus JAGNPU01. The sequence continues at coordinate 3,357 of JAGNTR010000191.1, read as the reverse complement.
CGTCGACAAGCTCGCCGGCAATATGCAGTTCTTTTTTGACACCGAAATCAACAGCCAGAAGGGCGACTATTTAACCCTGAAGCAGGCCAGCGGCCAACATAAAGTGACGGTTCAAGATTCAGGTGCTGAAATCACCCACCCAGGCGAAACCAACCTAGATTTAATCACTGACCAAAGCGCGGGTGCAGGCTTTGACTTAGCCGCGCTGAACGGCGCCAATATTAAAGCCGTCGACGGCGGCTCCTACCTCTACTATTTGCATTCACGCGAAGAAAACGGTGAGAAGGTGTGGTATCTGTCGGCTCATGAAGAAGAAACCGAAACGCCCGATCCCGGCCCAGGCCCCAATCCTGATCCTGGCCCAAATCCAGAGCCAAACCCCACGCCTAAGCCAGACTTAAAACCGTCTAACCACACCAAAGCCGTTTTGGCCCTGGCCGCGGCACCGCAGTTTATCTTTAATAATGAGCTCAATAATCTGCGCTTTCGCCATGGCGCCCTCAAAGAAAATGCAGGCCAAGGCGGCGTGTGGAGCCGCGCTTTAGGTGGCAAAACCAATGTAGATTCAGGAAATGCTCAGTTTAAACTGGAGCAAGCCGGCGTTGAAGTGGGTGCCGACACTGTTTTGGCCAGCAGCCGCGGCCAAACCTTAGTCGGGCTGTTTGGCAGCTGGGGTGATGCCGACGTCAAACACCATCTAGGCGGCACCAGTAAGATCAACAGCAGCAGCATCGGCGCCTACGCTACCTATTTTGATCAATCAGGCCTCTATGTGGATGGCGTGGTGAAATTTAACCACTTTAGAAATAAGCTACAGGCGAAGAGCCCAACCGGCGCCAACATTAATGGTGACTACAGCCAAAATGCCGTCGGTGGCGCGCTAGAGGTCGGCTTTAAACAAAAGCTTGCCCAACAGTATTTTGTCGAGCCTTATGGTCGCTTGTCTTACGTACAGGTGAACGGCGCCAACTTCACCACCGCCGGTAAAAACGGCATGAACGTGAAAGTAGACGATCAAAAATCCATGCAAACCGAAATTGGCCTGAGCGCAGGCAAGAACATTCAGCTCAGTAAAGCGCTGGTGACCCCCTACGTCAAAGCCGCTTGGGCGCACGAGTTTAAAGACAATAACCGCGTGCACACCAACAAGGTACAAACTTGGGAGAATGATTTTTCAGGCAGCGTCGGCAAGTTTGGCGTCGGTTTAAACGCCAAAATTAGCGACACCACGGCCATCTTTACCGAGCTCAACTACACTAAGGGCAGTAAGGTAGAAGCCCCTATTCAGGCCAATATTGGCCTACGCCACAACTTTTAAGGGTTAACCCCTCGCAGCCGCTCTCTCACAGAGCGGCTTTTTTACGTGTCTGCGCCTCAACGTGCCTGCGGCGTGCCCTGATGAAAGCGCAACAGCCAGACGCCGTTGACGTTTTGCCACAGCGAAGTGCGCAAAGTGTGCTTGCCCCATACACCATCGCTCTGACGTTCGCGGCTACAATAAGACAATAAGGCCACATTTTCAGAAACGCAGCTCAGGCTAAACGCCTCCGACACCAGCTCTCGCGGCGCCTCTTGAGGTAAATGACGCAAGACCTCGGCCAGATCATAGCGTAGGCCCGATCGGCCCACCTCAGTAAACTCAGGGTGTAACAGCGCCGCCAGTGCGACGGCATCTTGCCGAATATTGGCCTGCTGCAACGCGCGCTCACGGCTAGATAATAACGCCAATAAAGCCGACATAAACCGCCCCTTCATCATCAAAGAGCTTAAGCATGCCACAGCAGCGGCCAAAGTAAAACTGCGCCGCCTATGAGGCCACCGACGGGGACTTCTTCACCCGACACAATAGCAGCATCACGAACAGACAGCTCACGCCGGCCGCACCCATGACCACGCTAAAGCCACTTTCCATACCGGCCAAATAAGCTTGGCGCACCAGCGCCAAAGGCTCGCCCACAAAGCGATGATAGCGAATGGCTTCTTCCACCACCCTCATCAAGTCGGCCACGCCCACGGCCGCTAGCCGCTCTTGCATCACATAGCTGGCCTGAACGCTCATCACGCTAGCCAATAAAGCAATGCCGATCGACATCCCAGTTTGGCGCAGCGCATTCATCGTGGCCGACGCCATGGCAAACTGCTGCGGCGCCACCGCACTCATCACCACCATCCCCGTTGCCGGTACCGCCAAGCCCATGCCCACGCCCAAGAGCGCAAACAGGCCGCCAATAACCGCATACGGCGTGTCCACCGCAAAAGACGTCATCAGCACCATGGCCAAACCCACTAGGCCATAGCCCAGATTCATCAACACGCGCGTGCTGACATAGCGGTTCAAACGGCCAAAGCTTAGCGACACCAGCCCCATCAAAATAAACTGCGGCATCATCTGCATGCCCGCCTGCTGCGGTGCCTGACCTTGAACCTGCTGTAAGAACACGGAAAAGAAAAACAGGCTGCTGTAGCCGGCAAAACCCATGATGAAGGACGCCAGATTAACCACGGAAAAAAATGGGTTCTTAAACAGGCTTAAATCCACCAAGGGCCGCGCCACGCGCAGCTCAAACCACAAAAAGAGGCCAAACACCCCCACAAACGCCGCCAGCAACGCCAACGGCTCCATGGCCATAAAGCCCTGCTCACCCGCCTCGATCAGGCCAAAGCTCAATAGGCCCAAGCCTACAACGCTGAGCAGTTGCCCGGCAGGATCTAGCGCCGCTTCTTCGGGGTAGCGCCGCTCGGTCATGCTCCACAGGCCTAAGCCAAACGCCACCACGCCAATCGGCAGATTGATGCTGAAAATACCGTGCCATCCCGTATAGTGCACCAGGAAGCCGCCCAAAAATGGGCCTAAAATCAGCGCCAGCGCGCTCAACGCCGACCAAATGCCGATGGCGCCCACCCGCTCTTTCGGTTCAGGATAGGCATAGGCAATCATCGACATGGCGCCAGGAATCAACACCGCCCCCGCGATGCCCTGCACCATGCGCCCGATCAGCAGCATCGGCATACTGCCGGCCACGGCGCATATAAACGAACCCAAGGTAAAAAACGCAATCCCCAAGAGCCATACTTTTTTATGGCCATAGCGATCGCTAAATGCACTCGCCGACAGCATAAAGGCCGACAGGCAAATCGCATAAGCATTCACAATCCATTGCAAACCCGCCAAATCACTGCCCAAGCTTTCTTGAATCGCCGGCAGCGCCACATTGACGATACTGATGTCTAAAGAGGCCAAGAAGGTCCCCAAACACACCGCAATTAACAACCCTACTCTTTTGTGTTGAGGCATTGGTAACATAGCTTTCCCATTCTTGATAATGCGAATCATTATCATACTCTGATCAAAAAAAG
>JAGNTR010000190.1 GCA_017987415.1 Neisseriaceae bacterium | reverse complement strand
TTTTTGTTGCGTTAAACCATGCACGTTCGGTGTAAATATGGGATAATCAACCCCTTCATGATAATCAGCTTTTGGAGTGCAGGATGGACTTTAACAACGCGCGTTTTAACATGGTGGAACAACAAATCCGCCCATGGGATGTTTTGGACTTTGATTTGCTGGATGTTTTACAAGAAATTCCACGCGAACTGTTCGTTTCTGAGGCACAAAAAGCCATTGCGTATACCGACCAAGTATTGCCTTTGGCCAACGGCAGCGAAATGACCGAGCCCAAAATCGTGGCGCGCATGATTCAGGCCCTCAAACTCACCAACACTGAAAATGCCCTTGAAGTGGGCACAGGCTCTGGCTACGGCACCGCCATTTTGTCGGCCATGGCCCACAGCGTTTTGACCGTAGACGTCGACGCCGATCAGCTCAAACTAGCCGAAGCCGCCCTACAAAAGCTTAACCGCAATAACGTGACCTACAAACAGGCAGACGGCCTTCAAGGCGTGAACGACCAAGCACCTTACCAAGCCATCTTGGTCGGCGGCTCTTGTCCTGTCGTGCCAGAAACGCTAAAGGCTCAGTTGGCTGACGGTGGTCGTTTGATTGCCATGATTGGCGATGCAGCCGACCCCATCCAACGCGCCACCCTAGTTGTGCGTAGCGGTGACACCTTCACCGAAAAACGTTTATTCGACGCCTACATTGCCCCTTTACAGGGCGCAGACAGCCTCGTTGCTTCACGCTTTACATTCTAAAGAAGCCCACACAAAAGCCCTTGTTACCACAAGGGCTTTATTTTCACCCTCTCTGAAAAAGACACCATGAGCAACGTATACACTCTTTCGGTTGCCGAGCTGGCCCAATGGCAGCAAGATAACAAACCTTTTGTTTTACTGGACGTGCGTGAAGACAACGAAGTGGCGCATTGCGCTCTGCCTGGCCACGTACACATCCCGATGAACGTCATCCCCCTACGCCACAATGAATTGCCTGATGATGCACCCATCGTGGTGTATTGCCACCACGGCATGCGCAGCCTGCAAGTGGCCATGTTCTTGAAGCACACAGGCTTTGAAGCCGACGTCTACAACCTCACTGGCGGTATTGATGCTTGGTCGCGCAGCATCGACCCCAGCGTGCCGACCTATTGAGATGAACCACGCCCAACTGGCCGCCCAGCTGCCGCTATGGCAGGCAGCCCTCAGCCACATTGACGCCAGCTGGTTGCCCTGCCTCAGCACCCCGATTGTCTTGTCCGCACTGCAAGACTGTCACGCGCGCTATCAAGCCGAGGTGGCGGCGCAAAAAACCCTCTATCCGCCGGTAGACCAGCTATTTGCGGCCTTAGCCATGCCCGTCGCTCAGGTCAGCTGCGTGATCGTGGGGCAAGACCCCTACCACGGGCCGAATCAGGCCAACGGCTTAGCCTTTTCTGTGGCCTTAGGCGAACGGGTGCCACCGTCTCTGCGCAATATGTATAAAGAGCTGGCCCAATCAACATCGTTCACCGCTCCCTCCCACGGCGACTTAAGCGCTTGGGTGGCGCAAGGCGTGCTCCTCTTGAACACGGCCTTTAGCGTCGAGGCTCACCAAGCCGCTAGCCATAAGGCTTGGCCCTGGGCCACCGTCAGCGATGCCTTGCTGAGCTTCGTCAACGCACACACCCAGCACACGGCCTTTTTACTGTGGGGCAAGCACGCTGCCGCCAAGGCCAGCCTCATCGACGCCCAACGTCATTTAATCCTCTCATCTGCCCATCCGTCGCCGCTGTCGGCCAGCCGCGGCTTTCTGGGTAATCGGCACTTCGTGTTGGCAAACGACTATCTCAGCCAGCATGGCCGCCCCGCGATTCAATGGCAGCTGCCGCCGGCAGCCACACCGCAAACCGACCTATTCGGCTAGGACAACCCCAGCAAAAAAGCGAGCCTCTAAGCTCGCTTTTTTGCTGGTTACGCTGATTACTGGCTGGGCAAATCAAACGACGACGCACCCTCTACCTCATGCCAGCGCGTGGTGACGTTTTTGGTGCGGGTATAAAAACGAATGCCGTCTTGGCCGTACACCGCTAAATCCCCAAACAAAGAGTTCTTCCAGCCACCAAAGCTGTGAAACGCCATCGGCATCGGCACGGGGACGTTCACCCCGACCATGCCCACCTCGACCTTGGCCACAAACTCACGGGCCACGCGGCCAGACTGAGTGAAGATGCTGCCGCCGTTAGCGTAGGCGCACTGATTGATTAAATCCAAAGCCGCCTCTAAATGCGGCACCCGCACCACGCACAGAATGGGCCCAAACAGCTCTTGCTGATAAATACGCATATTCGGGGTCACGCCATCAAATAGGCAGGGCCCTAAAAAATAGCCGCCTTCATGCCCTTCTACCCGGCAGTCACGTCCATCGACCAATAGCTCGGCGCCCTCGGCCACACCCATGTCGACACAGGCTTTGAGCCGATCCAAATGCGCTTGGCTGATCAAAGGGCCGTAATGCACGCCAGCCTCATGCTTAACGCCGGTGCGCACGCTGGCCACTTTGGCTTCTAACCTAGCCATGAGTTCTGGCGCCGCGTCACCCACCACCACCGCCACTGCCGCCGACATACAGCGCTCGCCGGCGGCACCAAAGGCTGCGCCAACTAAGGCATCAATCGCTTGATCCAAAGGCGCGTCTGGCATCACCACAATGTGATTTTTGGCGCTGCCCAAGGCCTGTACCCGCTTATGATGCTTGGCCGCTGCCTCATACACTTTTTCGGCTACCTGGGTGGAACCAACAAAGCTCACGGCCGCCACGTCAGGATGGGCAATCAAAGCATCAACCGCCACCTGATCACCCTGTAACACGTTGAAGACGCCCTCAGGCAGACCGGCCTGCTGGAATAAATCCGCCAACAGCAGCGCTGCCGAAGGCGTTTGTTCGGATGGCTTCAAGACAAACGTATTGCCACACACGATGGCCAAGGGCGCCATCCACAGCGGAATCATGGCCGGAAAGTTAAACGGCGTGATGCCCACCACCACGCCCACTGGGCTACGAAAATTGTAGCTGTCGACTTCATGGCTGACCTCGTGGGCGTAATCGCCGCTGAGTAAATACGGCGCCCCACAGGCAAAGGCCACCACTTCGATGCCGCGATCGACCTCACCTAAGGCATCTGACAACAGCTTGCCTTGCTCAGCCGCCACAGCGCCCGCTAACTCCTGCCGATTACCCTCTAAGAGCTCCTTATACTTAAACAACACCCGCGCTCGGTGCGCCGGCGTGGTTTTGGCCCAGTGGCTCAGCGCCGACTTAGCGGCCTGAACCGCCAGCTGCACTTCATCGCTGTTGGCCAAGCCAACCTCTTTTTCAGCCACTCCTGTGGCAGGATTAAACACCTCAGCCACTCGGCCCGAGCCTGAAGCCAGACGGCGGTGGTTAATGTAATGAGGCACTGACTGAAACACCTCTTGCACCACCACGGCCTCTTGGCCTTTTTTGTGCTGCCACTGATGCCACAACTTGCTTAATAAGCCCATTGCCTATCCTTTATGCCTTTCGCTCCAGAGTGAGCCATGCCTAATGCCTTTAGTATACCCGCCAACGCAGCAGCATCAAATGCTCTGCGGCACATGTTTGGCCAAAATAGCGGCAAACTGCGCCCCTACTTCTGGGTGTTTCAAACCATAGGCCACCGTTGCTTCTAAATAGCCAAGCTTGCTGCCGCAGTCATAACGTACGCCGTCAAAAGCATGCGCTAAAACGGGCTCATAGGCCAGCATGGCGGCAATCGCATCGGTCAGCTGTATTTCGCCGCCGGCGCCTTTAGGGGTGTTTTGCAGTAATTCAAAAATACGCGGCGTCAAAATATAGCGCCCCACCACGGCCAAATTAGAAGGCGCCACATCGGGATGCGGTTTTTCCACAATACTGCTGATGCGCTGATAGCCGCCCTCGGCCACTACTTCCACAATGCCGTAGGCGCCCGTGTCTTCTTTGGCCACGGTTTCCACGCCCAACACATTAGCGCCGCCGCTGGCCTCATGCACCGCCAGCATTTGGCTTAGGGCGCCCTGAGGCGCGTCGATTAAATCA
>JAGNTR010000064.1 GCA_017987415.1 Neisseriaceae bacterium | reverse complement strand
GAGCCAGAGCCAGAGCCAGAGCCAGAGCCAGAGCCAGAGCCAGAGCCAGAGCCAGAGCCAGAGCCAGAGCCAGGTCAGCGCGTGACCGTGATCACCTTGCCGCCGCCGGAGCGTAGCCTGTACACCGAGGTGGATTTCCTGTTGGCCTTTCCCCCTGTGCATGGCCATTTCGAACGCGCTATTTATCGTTTCCAAGGCTTTGAGCATGCGGCCGTTGTCGGCGCCCACGCCTGGGCTCAGTCGGCTAGTGATGACCCTAATGAATTAACCTATTTTATCGAGGAAGGCTATCTGGTGGGCAGCCAATATGGGGTGGGCCTGCCCTGGTATCGGGTTCAGTTTTCTGCTTAACAAGCGCCTTAGGGCGCTTTTTTTATGGCTGGTTAATCGTGAGGCTCATCGGCAAGGGTAAAGGGGTTCACAAAGCTTGGCCGTGGTCGGCGCGGCTTGATTTGCTGGTTTAGCTCATCTAGCGCGCCCTGTAGGCGCTGTCGAATTGTAGCCATGATGTCTTCAGCGCTCAGGTCGGGCTGGCTGGCCAGCGCTTGGCGTACGTCGAAGGCTTCTGGGACGCGGATGTAGGCGATGCGGCCACCGACAGGGCGCGGTAAAAATTGATGGATTTTGTCGCGCCAGTGGGTTTTGAGTAGGTCGCAGCGCAGGCGCTTGAGGTTTTCGGCGATGTGTTCGAGCTGCCAGGTGGGTTCGGCGTAAACGAGGGCGGCCGTGCGTAAGGTGCGGCTGATTTCCTGCTGGCGCTTATAGGCATCGCGGTCGAGCTTCAGCCCCGCCTTGGTTTGCCGACGCATGGACTGTAATAAGTGCTTGGCATTCTGTTCTGCGGCGGCGGGATCGATGGGCGTAGGTTCGTCTGGGCAGAACTGTGCCCACAAAGGCGCCACCAGCTGATTCAGATAATCGGCCTGCTGGGCAAAGTAGGTGCCTATAGGTGCGACGGAGCAGCCAAATAAGCGGCTGCGCTGCTGTAAAACGCCTTCATAAAGGCTGCGTACGCGGTCGCTTAATAGCTGTCCTTGGCTGCTGGCTAGGCCGAGGCGGCGTTCGATGAGGCTAACCTCACGTTCAAGGGCGCGGGTTTCATTGCGAATGAACACCAGTTTCCACACGATGGGGGCAATCAAAACCGGGCGGTCGGGATGTTCCTGAACCGCTTGTAGCGCCATTTTAGCGGCGCCAGCAAAGCAAGGCTGGACCTGGTCGCTGTGCCACAAGACGTTGCCTTCTGGATGCAGTAAGACGGGCGTACCGTTTAAAAGGGCCTGGACAGAATAATCGAGGGCGGCCTCAGTGTGGTTGGGAATTTGGGCAATGATGTGGTTGGCCAGCCAGAATTTTTGCATGCCTGGGCCCATGCCGTTGACGATGTCGTGGGTGGCCCAGCTGGCCATATAGGGGGCGAAGCGGGCGGCTAACTCCTTATCCAGCATCCAGTCGGTAAAAAATTCGGGATGGTTGGGCGTGATCACGCAGGCGTGATCGGGTCGGGTGCTGTGGGCAAAGCGTTGAGCGTCGGCGGCAGGAAAATCGATGTAGCGAATGTCGCACAGGCCGCGAATCAGCGGCAGATGCTTGATTAGGGGCCAGTTGCGCAGCACCGGCGTGCCTTTGAGCATCACGTAGCGATTAACCCAAGTGAGGGCGTTGATTAACCAAGGCTTGGGTTTAGGGGCCACGAAGGTGGTTAAACGAGATGAAGCAGGGGCGTTTTGGTCGCTCATAAGGGGTTACCTCGGCAGCGCCATCGGCTGCAAAATTTAAAGTATTTAACCTAAGGTTTAATAATAGACGATCAAAGTACAGAAATGTTCGTTTTTTTTATGCGGGGTTCATGTTAGGCCTTGACGGCGTTCAGAAAAAAAGCTGCCGAGAAACGGCAGCTGGATGAATAAGGCACGCTTAATACACTTGTTTGAGGGTTTTCGGCAGGATTTGGTGCAGCACAATGGCGACAATGGCACCTGCGGCAATGGATGAGCTCAATAGATATTGCAGCGTTTGCGGCAGCGACTGCAACAGCTCCGGTGGCGCTAAGTCAATAAACAAGGCGGTGATAATGGGCACGCCAATCACAAACATATTGCGCTCGTTCAGCTCGATGTGGCGAATGACTCGGAAGCCGCTTAAGGCAATGATGGCGCAGACCACGATGAACACGCCGCCAATGACGGGCGAAGGGATGGAGGCAATGGCCACGGCCAGCTTGCCAGAGAGGACAAAGACCATCATCCACAGGCCGGCGGATAAAAAGGCGAAACGGCTGGCGATGCCGGTGATGGCGATGATGCCTGCGTTGGTGGAGTAGCCAGTGACGGGCGTGCTGCCCACCAGAGCGCTGACCAAGCAGCCTAACCCTTCGCCGACTACGCCGCGGTCGATTTGCTTGTCTTGTAAAGGGCGGTCAATGACGGCGCTGACGGCAAACCAAGTGCCAGTGGTTTCGGCCAAGAGTACGGCGTAGATGATCAGCATGGTCACGATGGCCGAGCCTGAAAAAGTGGGCGTGAAGCTCACGAAGGCCAGGTGGGGCAGCGAGAACCATGAGGCGGCGGCAATGGCGTCGGTGTTAAAGAGGCCCCAGTGGGAGGCCAGTAGACAGCCGCCGATCAAGGCCAGCAAGACCGAGCACAGGCGCAGCCAGATGCCACGCTGGCCTAGCTTGAGGCCTAAGGTCACAAACAGAATCAACAGGCTGGCAGAGGTGGCGGCCAGCGCCACGTTTTGGTGCAGGCTGCTGCCGCCAGGATAGACGCTGAAAATATTGGCTTTTAGGCCCACCGGCATCAGGGCGATGCCGACCACCAAGATGATGGTGCCACCGACGATGGGTGGGACCAAATGGTTGATGATTTTTCTAAAAATAGGGGTGAAGCCCAGCACGATGATGATGACGGCGCCGGGAATCAGCGCACCGTAAACGGCCGACATGCCACCGAGGCCGCCGCCAGCGCTTAAGGCAATGCCCGCTACAGCGCCAATGGGCACATAAGAAGGGCCTTGTGCAATGGGCAGTTTCATCCACCACTGTGATTGAATGATGGTGGCAAGACCAGCGGCAAAAAAGGTGGCCTGAATCAGCACCGCCGAATCGGTGACCGACAGCGACACAATGGTGGCAATGATGAAGGGCACCACATAAACGTCCATGGCCAAAACGTGTTGCAGGCCGAGGATCAGGCTTTTGCCCATCGGCAGTTGTTCTTCCGGCTGGACCACTAAGGTGTGTTCAGAAGGCAGTTCTGGTGCAGACATAAGGTCAGGCTCTTTCTGGTTGTGAAGACGGTTGATGCACGACGCGGCCATTCACCCACACGGTGTGTACGTTGCTGCGCTGGGCGCCGTGAATGATTTTTTGCAAGATGTCGGTATCGGTGTCCAGCTCGGGATACAGGCAAATGTTGGAATCGGGGCCGTTGACGTCGATGAGCTGCGCATCCCACTGCTGGCCTATGCTGAAGTGGCCGATGGGTAAGTCTAGGGCTTGGCCGCCGCCGGTGGTGGCCAGCCAGAAGGCATGCCTGAAATCGATGCGGCTGTCGACGCGGCCGCGTTCGGTGGCGGTTAGATCCGGATTGACGCCGTCTTCCAACATTCGTGCCGACATCATGCTTTGGCGCATGGCGTCGAACATGCTGGGGCTGTAGCCGCCTGAAATGTCGGTGGCTAGGCCCAGATGGGTGCCTAAGCGGAGGTGTTCGGCCACGGGTAAGACGCTGTTGGCAAAATAGGCGTTGGAGACAGGGCAATGGGCGAGGGCGCTGCCGTGCGCTTGAATCAAGGCGGTGTCGCTAGGGCTTAAGAAGTTGGCGTGGGCCAGCAGAGTGCGCCGCGTCAAGAGGCCAAAGTCGGCCAAGGATTGAGCGTCGCTTTTGCCCATTCTGTCCCATACGTGCTGATGGGCCCAGTCGCTTTCTGAACAATGGGTTTGCACATGCAGCTGATGCTTTTGGGCCAGCTGGCCTAAGGCATACAGAACCTCATCGCTACAGGTGGGGATGAAGCGCGGGGTGACGATGGGCAAGACCAGGTCGGGGTTGTGGGCCAGCGCCTGAATGGCCTGAATCAGCCACTCAGTGTCGGCTACGGCGCTGGTGGCGTCGGCGTCTTTGTAAAAATCGGGGCAGCTGTCATTGTCCATGACCACTTTGCCCACGAGGGCGCGTTGGCCTAGCGCCAGGCAAATCTCGGCGAGGCGCAAAGAGGCTTCTTTATGCACGGTGGCGAAGTAAACCGAAGTCGTGGTGCCGTTGGCCAAGAGGGTGCGTACCACTTGATGATACACCTGGTCGGCAAAATCGAGGTTTTGGTAGCGCGCTTCTAAGGGGAAGGTGTAGTCGTTGAGCCAGTTCAGCAAGGGCACGTGTAAGGCCTTGCCCGACTGTGGCCACTGCGGCGCGTGCACGTGTAGATCGATGAAGCCAGGTAAAAGGTATTGGCCTGAGGTGAGCTCGGTGTAGCGGCCCTGTGTTTCGGCCTGCTGCTGGATGGCGGCGTAATCTGGATGGTCTGGCGCCACAACGGCGATGAGGGTGCCGTGGGCATTGACGCAGAATAAATGGTCGCTGAGGACGTCGATGTGCCCTAAAACCGGGGTGTGAAACGCGGTACCACGCACCACTGTCGTGGCGTCGGTGTGGGGGTGGGGTGAGGCGGCGGCGTTTAGGCCCATGCGGTGGCTCCCGTGATTGGTGCAAGAATGTGGCGCATGGTAGTCATTTTTTGGTTAAAAAACAAGTGTTTTTGAGTGAATTCACAGGTTTATGACAGATGCTGTGGTTTTTGCTGAGGCCCTACAGCCGTCAAATAGGCTGTAGGGCCAAAAGCGAAGGCTTAAAGGGCATCAAACTTCACGGCGGTATTGTATAGGCGGCTATGGAGGTCGCTGCCGGCTTTTTGACGGCTGTCTTTGGCTAAGGTGTCCTTACTTTTTAAGGTGCTGACTTCTTTCTTGTCATAGGCTTTGCCGCTAGGGACATCGCCTTCATAGCTGACGACTTTTCGCTCAGACGAGGCGGTAAAGGTACGGTTTAGCTTTTCCTGATACAGGCCGCTGAAGGTGATGGCGACCGTGGTGATGTAGCGATTTTCAGCCGTGGTGGTGACCTTGGTGAAGCGTTTGGTGGTGTAGGTCGGCTCCGTGGCAGTGGTGCCGTCAGGACGGGTGATGGTTTTCTCACCTGTGCGGACCTGTAGCGTTTGGGCCGTTCGGTCGATGGCGTCGCCATCGCGCTCATACTGTTCTTTGAGGCGAATCTTCACCACGATGTCGGCCGCTGTTTTGTCTCGGGTGAGGCGTAAAAATGGCTGTAGCGGCGACAAAGTCAGGGCTGCACTGGCCTGACTGGTGCTGATCGAGTTCATGAGTGGGCTGCTGTCATCGTCGACGAATACCTGAACCCACCCCTGTTGCTGATATTTGGTGGCTTTTTGTTGGGCCTGTTTACTGTCGCCATAGGTGCTCAAAGTGTTGACCGCCTGCTGATACTGGGCCGCCACCGCACGGGCGCTGCGTTTGCTGTTGACGTGGGCGGCGCTGGCATCGGCCTGCTGCATCAAGGTTTTGTAGGCCGCCGTACGCCATAAGGTTTCATATTGAGTTAAGAGGGTGGCGGTGTTCTTGTAATGGCCATAGGGCGTATACACGGCGGCAATTTGATTAAGGTAATAGGCGGCAGTTTGATAATCTTTAGCCTTGGCCTGAGCCAGGCCTGCTTGATACAGCTCTTCTGCCAAAAAACCTTTATAGGTTTTGTCATTGCTGGTGAATAAAGCTTGGCTGTCTTTATAAGGATTGACCTGCTTCAAGGCATTTTGATAGGCCTCGGCACGCTGCTGGTAGTCTAGCGGCTGTGTGCCTTTGATGCTTTTGCCCAATAGATAGTATTGGTTGGCCAGTGCCTCTGCTAGGTTGCTGGCGTCGAGGCGTTGTACCACGTCGGGCACCAAGAGGCGATGAATGGGGGCAGAGAGGCTGGTGCGCATGCTTTTGAGCGCAGCGAGCTGGATGATTCGCTGGGCGTGTGCCGTCGTGGGCGTTTCGGCTAGCCGCTGTTCGTATAGGCCAACGCTGTGGTGGACAATGGTTTGAAACTCTTGCCGCTTCTTATCGCTTATTTGCTCACCGCGGCGGTTGGCGTAATCAGCATATTGCGCCACGCTGGCAATGTAATCACCTTGCTCAAAAGACTTCATGGCTAAGTCGGCCGTGGTTTGGCAGGCGCTGAGGGTGAAGGCGGCCATAACGGCTAAAAAGTACAGGATGCGACGTTTAAAAAGAATCATCATTAAGTAAGGATTATTTGAAAAATAAGGCGTTTATTCTAACTCTAGCTTATATCTCATGCAATTTAGATTGAGGTGGATTTGCGGCGCCGCCAAGCCGTTTAGCCAGGCGCCGCATCATTGCCGTGGCCCAAACCGTCCTGGTGACGGTGATGGGCCTGCTTAAAACTGCTTGGTTAAGGCATCCCACTGCTTTTGCAAACGCTTCACCGACACGGGATAGGGCGTTTTTAATTCTTGCGCAAACAGCGACACCCGTAGCTCTTCTAGCTGCCACTGAAAGGCCAGTAGATCTGGCGAGACGTCTAGATTTTGCTGTTTTAACAGCTGCACCCGATCGTGCCAGGTTTGCCACAGCGCCATGATTTCCTGTTCGCGCTGGCCGTCACGGGCGGCATTGCCCATGTATTTATCCATGCGTAGCAGCATGGCTTTGAGGTAGCGTGGCAGATGCGGTAGCTGTGACCACGGCGTGGCGCTGACGAAGCCTGGGTAGATCAAACGCTGTAGCTGCTCACTGAGGGTGCGGCTCAGCGGGTGTTTGCCCAGCTTGCGCTGCACGTCGCCATAGCCTTCGGCAATCTGGCCGAGCATTTGGCTCATGCCTTGCTTCACCGCGGGCAGGCGGCTACGGGCGCGCTTAATCTGCTCTTTAAAGTCTTTTTCTGTGCGTGGCAGTGCGTCCTCGCCGATGAAGGCGCGATCGCAAATGGCGTGATTGATGTCGGCCAAGAGGCGATCGGCGTTGCCCAAATGTTTGAGCTGCATGGCCACCTGGGTAAAGCCTTGAATGCCTTTGTTTAAATCCTTCATGTGGTCGCGCAGCTGCTTTTGCATTAGCGCAATCACGCCTAACCGATGCGCTGCTTCAGCGCTGTCGGCGGTGTCGAATAGACGTAAGGCAATGCGGCCTTCTTCTAGCTTTAAGCCTAAAAAGCCGGTGAGCTGCTGCTTGCCGCGGGCAAACTGAATGCTTTCAGGCAGCGTGCCCAAATCCCAATCCTGAATGTCTTCTCGTTCAAACTCTTGGGTGTTGTCACGGAAGGTCAGCTCGGCGGCCTTGCCGAGTTGCTGTTGGAGCTGGCGCAGATCACGGCCCATGGCCAGCTCGCGCTTGCCGTCGTCGAGAACGCGAATGTTAACCTGGCAGTGGGCGGGTAAGGCCATTTGCTGCCAAGCGTCGATGTCGACGATGACGGCGCCACCGGTATGGCGCAGGATGTGGTGGGCCAGCTGCGGTAAAAGGGGCTCATCGGTATTGGGGTTACGCGATAAAAAGCCAGTAATAAAGTCGGGCACGGGCACGCAGGTGCGTCGGTGCTGTTTGGGCAAGGCCTTGATCAGCAGCGTGAGCTTCTCGCGGATCATGCCCGGCACCAGCCATTCCAAGCGCGCAGGATTCAAGCGATTCAGCACCGTCAGCGGTACGTGTAGGGTGACGCCATCGAGGACGTGATTGGGCTCAAAACGGTAGCTGAGCTTGAATTTGCCGTCCTCGTTGTGCCACCACTCAGGGAACTGAGCCTCGGTCACGTGTTCTGCCGCGTGCTGCATTAAGTCGTCGCGGCTGAGGTATAAATGTTTGGGGTTTTCTGCCTCAGTGGCTTGGCGCCATTTTTCAAAGCTGCGGATGTTGCAGATGTCGGCCGGAATTTTGGCCGCATAAAACGCATACAGCACTTCATCGTCGACCAGAACGTCTTGGCGGCGCGATTTATGTTCTAAGGCTAAAACGTCTTTAATTAATTTTCGATTATGGGTGAAAAAGGGCGCTTTGGTGTCCCATTCTTGTGCGACGAGGGCGCCGCGAATGAACAGCTCATGCGCGGTTTCAGGGTCGATGGGGCCGTATTGAACGGGGCGGCGAGGATTGACGGTGAGGCTGTAGAGGGTCACGCGTTCGCTGGCCACCACTTCGCCGCGGGCCTTTTCCCAATGCGGGTCAAAATAATGGTATTTCACCAAATGGGGCACTTCGGCCTCGATCCATTCGGGGTTGAGCTTGCCGACGTCGCGCGCGTACAGACGGCTGGTGTCGGTGAGTTCGGCGGCAAACACCCATTTAGGCTTGGCCTTAAATAGGTTGGAGGCAGGGAAGAGGTGAAAATGAATGCCGCGCACGCCCATATAGTCGTTGCCTTCGGGGGCCTTCATGCCGACGTTGCCAATCAGGCCGGTTAACAGCGCCCGATGAATCTGTTCGGGCGTGGCCGGCGTGGCATTAGGCTTAAAGCCCAGCTCGTGGCAAATGTCTTTGAGCTGTTTATACAGCTCGCGCCATTCACGCATGCGTAGCGGCGACAAGAAATGCTGCTTACACAGCTGCGCCAGCTGGCGGTTGCTGCTCTTATTTTGCAAGGCTTCATCGTAAAACTGCCACAGATGCACATAAGACAAGAAGTCAGACTCTTTATCGGCAAAGCGCAGCTGCGCCTGGTGGGCGGCTTCGCGTGCCTCAAACGGGCGTTCGCGCGGGTCTTGAATCGACAGCGCGGCCACGATGATGAGGGCTTCTTGTAGGCAGGTGTGTTTGTGGGCGGCCAGCAGCATGCGGCCAATCTTAGGGTCAATGGGCAGACGCGCCAGCTGGGTGCCAATTTCGGTCAGGCTTTGATCGGCCTTAATGGCGCCAAGCTCGTGTAATACCTGGTAACCGTCAGCCACGTAGCGACTGGCAGGGGCTTCTAGAAAAGGGAATTGAGCCACGTCGCCTAGGCGTAAAGCCGCCATGCGCAGAATCACTGCCGCCAGGTTGGAGCGCAAAATCTCTGGGTCGGTAAACGCTGGGCGCTGCTTGAAATCGTCTTCGGCATAGAGGCGAATGCACACGCCTGCGGCCACCCGGCCGCAGCGGCCTGAGCGCTGATTGGCGGCCGATTGGGCGATTTTTTCAACGTGCAGCTGCTCGACCTTGGCGCGTACCGAATAGCGCTTCACCCGCGCTAGGCCCGTGTCGATCACATAGTTGATGCCGGGGACGGTGAGCGAGGTTTCGGCGACGTTGGTGGCCAAAACAATGCGGCGGCTGCCGTTGGGATGAAAAATGCGCTGTTGGTCGGCGTTCGACAGGCGCGCAAACAGCGGCAAAATGTCGTAATGCTTGATGTGGCTTTTGCGTAAGGCGTCGGTAGCGTCGCGAATTTCGCGTTCTCCCGGTAAAAACACCAGAATGTCGCCGGCGCCAAGGCGGCTGAGCTCGTCGACGGCGTCCACGATGGCGTCGTTATAGTCTAGGTCGGCCGGGTCTAGGTCGGCGGCCTTGCTGGCCTCTTTTAAGGCTTCTAATGGGCGATAGCGTACTTCGACCGGGAAGGTGCGGCCAGAGACTTCCATCACCGGCGCGTGGTTAAAGTGTTTGCTGAAACGATCGGCGTCGATGGTGGCGCTGGTGATGATGACTTTAAGGTCGGGGCGCTTAGGCAAGAGCTGCTTTAAAAAGCCCAGCAGAAAATCAATGTTGAGGCTGCGCTCGTGCGCCTCGTCGATAATGAGGGTGTCGTATTGGTTTAAAAAACGATCGGTTTGGGTTTCGGCCAGCAAAATCCCGTCGGTCATCAGCTTGATGTAGCTGCTGGGCTTGCTGTGGTCGGTAAAGCGCACCTTAAAGCCGACGGCTTCGCCAATGGGCGTGTCCAGCTCTTCGGCGATGCGTGTGGCCACAGAACGGGCAGCGAGACGGCGCGGCTGGGTGTGGCCGATGAGGCCTTTGACGCCGCGGCCTAAGGCCAGACAAATTTTAGGAATCTGGGTGGTTTTGCCCGAGCCGGTTTCGCCACAGATGATCACCACTTGATGATCGTTGATGAGTTTTTTTAAGTCATCCAGTTTTTGGTTGACCGGCAGCGCATCGTCAAAGGCGGGTTGCGGCAGTCGTTCTAGGCGCGACAGGTAGGCAGCATGCGACTGGGCGTATTTTTTTTCAACCGTTTCAAGGCCGCCGTGTCGTTTAGGCTGTTTAAAAGCCAGTTGTAAAAAATGGCGGTCTTTGGTTAAGACTTGGGAGAAATTAGGCTCAGACATGCGCGGAACAATACGTTAAACATAAAGGGGGATTATAGCAGGAAATGTTTTGCGGCGGCTTTTGGCACCGAATACAGAGGGTTAAGCTTTTGCCCAAACAACGTTATACTGGAACCTTGAAGATGAGACGGATAAAAGGATTAAGCATGCAAACGGTAAAAATAGGCCTGGTGTCTACCAGCGACCGCGCCAGCCAGGGCGTGTATCAGGATGAAGGCATCCCTAGTCTTAAGGCTTGGTTAGACAAAGCCGTGGTCAACCCGATTGAGTATGTCCCCCACCTGATTGCCGACGATCAAGCCACCATTGAGGCGACGCTGAAGCGTTTGGCTGATGACGATGGCTGCGACCTGATTTTTACCACCGGCGGCACTGGCCCAGCGCCGCGAGACGTGACGCCTGAAGCCACGCTGGCGGTATTGGATAAGGAGCTGCCCGGTTTTGGCGAGCAAATGCGCCAAATCAGCCTCTATTATGTACCCACGGCGATTTTGTCGCGCCAAACTGCGGGCGTGCGTGGCAAAAGCCTGATTGTGAACCTGCCCGGGCGGCCCAAGGCCATTGCCGAAACCTTAGAAGGCGTACGCGACAGCACGGGCAATATAGTGGTGCATGGCCTGTTCAGTTCAGTGCCTTACGGGGCGGAGCTGGTCGGCGGTGCCTACATCGAGACCCATCCAGAAGTGTGTCAGGCGTTTCGCCCTAAGAAAAAATAAAGACCGTTTGAATCAGAGGAGACAACCATGAGTACAGTGGCCATTGACGTAGACGCCCAACAAACCTTTACCCCTTTATGCCCTAATGAGCTGCCGGTGGCCGGCGGCGCCGATATTGTTGCGGCCTTAAATGCGCAAGCCGCGCTGGCGCAATACCGCGTTTTGACCAAGGACGCGCATAGCCCTAAGGCGCTGTGGGTGGTGGATGACCCTAAAGACAGCCTCCAGCCTTTGGATTTGCCCAATGCCGACTTAACCTGGGTGGCGCATGCGGTGCCCGGTACGAAAGGCTTTGAGGTATTGCCTGGCTTGCCGGCGGTGATTGACTACGATTTCGTGGTGTATAAAGGCATTGAGCCCGATATGCACCCTTATGGTGCTTGTTTTCATGATTTTGCCGAGCGTTTGAGCACAGGCTTAATCGAATGGTTGAAGATTAAGGAGGCTAAAACCATTATTCTGGGCGGCCTGGCTGAGGATTATTGCGTGAAAACCACGGCGTTGCAGCTGGCTAAATACGGCGCTTGGCGAGTGATTGTGAATCTAGAGGCCACGCGCGGCATCGCGCCTGAAACCACGGCGGCGGCGCGTGCTGAGCTATTGGAGGCGGGCGTGCTGCTGGTAGACGATACAGAGGCGCTTAAAGCCTTGTTAATGTGATTTATTTTCTTAATGTTGGCTTATAAAGAGATGGCGCTACGGCGCCATTTTTTTATTTTTAGCTGAATTTAAGCGATTTTAATCCACTTTGAATGTAGGGATAAGCAAGGTGGGGTAAGGTTTTTGTCTATGTTAATCGTGTTAAGTATGTTTTTTTAAAGGTTTTTTGTTTGGTGTGGTGGTTTCTGTGTTCATTCTTAAACGGAATGTTATTTGCTAATCCAACAATATCTATGCTAAATTTCCGCCCTTGCAGGACAAATGGGCACAAACACCGATGGCTGAGACACAAGCACGCCATGATGATAATAATAAACGCCTGAATCAAAACGGATTTGATCGGAGAAGTAAAGCATGAGTACACAGAAAAACGGCGAACAGCAGTTAAATCGCGTCTTGGAAGAACGTCACATTAACCTGATGGCGCTGGGTGCGGCCATTGGCGTGGGTTTATTTTTAGGCTCTGCGACCGCCATCAATATGGCTGGTCCAGCCGTCATTATTGCCTATGGTTTGGGCGGCGCAGTGATCTTCTTTATGATGCGCGCCTTGGGCGAAATGGCCATTCACAATCCGGTTGCCGGCTCTTTTAGCCGCTACGCGACCGACTATCTAGGCCCCTTGCCGGGCTACATCACGGGCTGGAACTATTGGCTCCTGTGGTTGATTACCTGTATGACCGAAATTGTGGCCGTGGGCGTGTACATGGGCTATTGGTATCCCGACGTACAGCCTTGGGTATGGGGCATGGCGGCTTTGGCCATCATGGCGTCGATCAACTTTATTGCCGTGCGCGCCTTTGGTGAGTTTGAATTTTGGTTTGCGTTGATTAAGATCAGCGCCATTGTGTTGATGATCATCATGAGCTTGGGCATCATTCTGTTTGGTATTGGTAATGATGGTGTGGCGCTAGGCTTTAGCAATATGTGGTCACATGGCGGCTTCATGCCTAATGGTTGGGAAGGCGTGCTGCGCTCTTTACAAATTGTGATGTTTGCCTATGTGGGCGTGGAAATGATTGGCCTGACCGCTGGTGAAGCCAAAAACCCAGAGAAATCATTGGCGCGTGCCGTTGATTCAGTCTTCTGGCGCATTTTGATTTTCTACATCATCTCTTTGACCATGATTATGTCGATTTACCCTTGGGACCAAATCACCTCTGATAAGAGCCCGTTTGTGATGATTTTTGAACGCATGGGCATTCCTGCCGCTGCGGGCGTGATTAACTTTGTGGTGTTGACCGCAGCCTTGTCTTCTTGCAACAGCGGTATTTTCAGTACGGGCCGTATGTTGTTTAGCTTGGCCCAGCAAAAGCAGGCTTTACCGATGTTTGACGGTTTAAACCGTAAAGGCATTCCTGGCGTGGCGATTTTGGCTTCTGTCTTGATTTTGGGCGCCAGCGTATTGGCTAGCTATCAAGCGGCTGAAGACACGTTCTTGCTCTTGACCTCGGCATCGACCTTCTGTGCGGTATGGACTTGGTTGACGATTCTGATCTCGCAACTGCGCTTTCGCCGTCAATTGAATCCGCAAGAGATTAAAGTATTAAAGTATAAAGTACCTTTATACCCACTGGGTTCTTACCTAGCGATTGCGTTCTTATTGACGGTGGTGGTGATGATTGCGTTCTCACCACAGTGGATTAGCCTGGTATTGGGTTTTGTTTGGGTGGCCTTCTTAGTGGTGATGTATTACGCCATGGGCTTTAATAAGCGCGCCAAGCAGTAACCACTAGACCTGCAATAAATTATTTAAGCGAGCCCTGAGGCTCGCTTTTTTTATGGGTGGCTAAGCGAGCCTAAGCCGAGTGGTTGATTGACCACATGCGCATTCGGATCAGGCTAGGGCGTGCTAAAGGCCGCTGGATGGCAGGTTATCCCTCTATAGTGCGGGACGTATCCAGATGCTTAAGTTCGATTTGACGTTCATTTGACGTCTAACCGAACTCTTTTGGCTGATATTTTCGGTTGAATGTTCGTTTTTGAATCTATTTGAAAATATATATCACAAATTATTTGCGTTTTTGTTCGGGTAGTGC
>JAGNTR010000063.1 GCA_017987415.1 Neisseriaceae bacterium | reverse complement strand
GCGGTTTGGGCTTAGGCCTTAAGCCCCATTAGGCTATTATTTTTAATGCGTATTTTTTAGCTTGCGCTGCCAGGGAGCGCAAGTTTCACTAACGAACCCTATGACACTACCTTGGCTGTGTTTGAGATATTACTAAATGACAATGGAAAATTTTGCCCAATTACTTGAAGAAAGCTTAACCTTACAAGAAATGCGCGTTGGTGAAGTAATCACCGCCGAGGTTGTTGCGATCGACAATAACTTTGTAACTGTTAATGCTGGCTTGAAATCTGAATCATTGGTTGACATCAACGAATTTAAAAATGATGCAGGTGAAGTTGAAGTTCAAGTGGGTGATTTCGTAACAGTATCAATCGAATCTGTAGAGAACGGCTATGGTGAAACCAAGCTTTCTCGTGAAAAAGCCAAACGCGCTGCCGCTTGGATTGCCCTAGAAGAAGCCATGGAAAATGGCGACATCTTGTCTGGCATGATCAACGGTAAAGTAAAAGGTGGCTTGACCGTTATGGTTAATGGCATCCGTGCTTTCCTACCTGGTTCATTGGTAGACGTGCGCCCAGTTAAGGACACTACTCCTTACGAAGGCAAACAAATTGAATTCAAAGTAATCAAGCTAGACAAAAAACGCAACAACGTTGTGGTTTCTCGTCGCGCCGTGTTGGAAGCAACCTTGGGCGAAGAGCGCAAAGCGCTGCTTGAAAACCTACAAGAAGGTTCTGTGGTTAAAGGTATTGTTAAAAACATTACCGACTACGGTGCATTCGTTGACTTGGGCGGCATCGATGGTTTGCTGCACATCACCGACATCGCATGGCGTCGTGTGAAGCACCCAAGCGAAGTATTAGAAGTGGGTCAAGAAGTTGAAGCCAAAGTATTGAAATTCGACCAAGAGAAAAGCCGCGTGTCTCTAGGTATGAAACAATTGGGTGAAGATCCTTGGCACGGCCTAAGCCGTCGTTACCCACAAAGCACTCGCTTGTTCGGTAAAGTAAGCAACCTGACTGACTACGGTGCATTCGTTGAAATCGAACAAGGCATCGAAGGTTTGGTACACGTTTCAGAAATGGACTGGACCAACAAAAACGTACACCCAAGCAAAGTGGTTCAGCTAGGGGACGAAGTTGAAGTGATGATCTTGGACATCGACGAAGACCGTCGTCGTATTTCTCTAGGTATGAAACAATGCCAAGCTAACCCTTGGGAAGAGTTTGCTGCCTTGCAGAAAAAAGGCGATAAAATCACTGGCGCTATTAAATCAATCACCGACTTTGGCGTGTTCGTTGGCCTAAACGGCGGCATCGATGGTTTGGTTCACCTATCTGACCTTTCTTGGAGCGAAACTGGCGAAGAAGCCGTACGCAAATACAAAAAAGGTGACGAAGTTGAAACCGTGGTATTGGCGATCGACGTTGAAAAAGAACGCATCTCTTTGGGCATTAAACAGCTTGAAGGTGATCCATTCAACAACTACATCAGCGTAAATGACAAAGGTGCTTTGGTTAAAGGTACCGTTAAGTCTCTAGATGCTAAAGGCGCCGTTGTGGTTCTTGAAGCAGACGTAGAAGCTTACTTGCGCGCTTCTGAAGTGTCACGTGACCGCGTTGAAGACATTCGTAACCACCTAAACGAAGGTGACGAAGTTGAAGCCGTGATCATCGCCGTTGACCGTAAAAACCGTAACATCAGCTTGTCTATTAAAGCAAAAGACGCTAAAGACGAAGGCGAAGCCCTACGTACCGTGTCTGCAGCTTCTAGCAATGTAAACGCGGGTACGACTAGCCTAGGCGATTTGCTTAAAGCTAAGTTGTCTGGCGAGGAGTAAGCTGAGTTATGACCAAGTCGGAGTTAATGCTTCGTTTAGTTGATTTGTTTGCTGCTAAGCGTAACACTCAGTTGGTCGCAAAGGATGTGGAGCAGGGCGTTAAGGTGTTGGTTGATACCATGACGCGCTCCCTTGCGAAAGGTCAACGCATTGAGATTCGTGGTTTCGGTAGTTTTGATTTAAACCACCGACCAGCCCGCACCGGGCGTAACCCTAAAACTGGCGAAAAAGTGGACGTGCCTGAGAAATACGTACCCCACTTCAAACCAGGTAAAGAGTTGCGTGAGCGTGTTGATGGCGCAATGCAAAAAACCAATTAATATGTTTCTTTTGTGAATAAGCGCCGCCTAACCGCGGCGCTTTTTTTTGTTTTTAGGCTGTAAGCCCCTTGGTTTGTAAGGGATAACTGCGTCATTTAGTGTAAATAGATACCCTAAGTAGGGCTTTTTTTGCTATGGTGTATTCTTGGTGATGAGCGCATCACCCAAACATGAAAAAATAATCAATAAAAATAACGGGTTCAAACGATGACACAATCAGGACAATTAGTTCTTCCTGCTTATGAGGGGGAAACGCCGGTTTCTTGGTATCAAAAGGCCAGTCGCCTAGACGGTTTTATCAAGGATAAGGCGCAGTATCAGGCCATCGAGCTCTTAGATGATTTATGGCATGATTTAATGGATTTTAAAAAGCGCCGAAATCGCTTTTTAGGCCGTAGCTTTCGTTCGCCGCATGTGCCTAAGGGACTGTATTTTTATGGCGGCGTTGGGCGCGGTAAGAGTTTTGTAATGGACGCCTTTTTTGGTTGCTTGCCGTATAAGCGTAAGCGCCGCGTCCACTTCCACGCTTTTATGGCTGAGGTGCATGAGCGCCTAAGCACGCATAAAGGTGAAGCCAACCCGTTGACGGTGGTGGCTGAAGAAATTGCGCAAGAAGTGCGCCTATTGTGTTTTGATGAGTTTCACGTCAGCGACATTGCCGACGCCATGATTTTAGGGCGGCTCTTAGAGGGGCTGTTTGCTAAAGGGGTGGTGCTGGTGGCGACGTCTAACTATGCGCCCGGTGAGCTGTATCCGAACGGTCTACAAAGAAGCAACTTCTTGCCGACGATTAAGCTGATGGAAGACAAGTTGCACGTCGTGAACCTAGATGGCGGCGAAGACTATAGGATGCGTGCTTTGTCTAAGGCGGACATCTTTTTGGTGTCTACAGGCTCTGATTGTGATGCCAAACTGTCGGCCTTATTTGCAGACGTGACGCGAGGTCAGGCTGCTCGCGAACAGGTGGTGACCATTCATGGGCGCCAGTTGACGACGCGTGGCCATACCGATGGCGTGATTTGGTTTGATTTTAAGGCATTGTGCTTTGGTCCACGCTCACAGGCAGATTATTTGTATTTGGCCCAGCACTACCACACCGTCTTTGTGTCTGATATTTTAAAGCTCGAAGCCGATAAGCGTAGTGAGGCGCGTCGCCTGACCTGGATGGTGGATGTATTCTATGATTACCGCGTGAAAATGATTGCCACCAGTGCTGCTGCGCCAGAGGACATTTACATCGAGGGTGATTTTGCCGCCGAGTTTGAGCGTACGGCCAGTCGTTTGATCGACATGCAAACAGAGCAATATCTGTCGCTGCCGCACCTGACTTTGGCATAAATCCCATGTGATTTATCATGTGGCTGAGAGATAAGACAAAATTTATGTAAAAAAGAGTGTCTGCTAGGGGTGAATTCTTGCTAAAATAACGCATTTTCCCTATCTAAACTTATAAGTTGGAGATTTACACATGGCGATTGAACGCACTATTTCTATTATTAAGCCTGATGCCGTAGCCAAAAATGTCATCGGTCAAATTTACGCTCGTTTCGAAAGCAATGGCCTTAAAGTGGTTGCTGCTAAAATGAAACAGCTGTCACAAGCCGATGCCGAAGGTTTTTACGCTGTGCACAAAGAGCGTCCTTTCTTTGCTGATTTGGTTAAATTCATGACCAGCGGCCCTGTGATGATTCAAGTGTTGGAAGGCGAAAATGCGGTTTTGAAAAACCGTGAACTAATGGGTGCAACCAACCCTAAAGAAGCAGCTGCTGGCACCATCCGTGCTGACTTTGCTGAATCTATTGATGCCAACGCAGTACATGGTTCTGATAGCTTGGAAAATGCCGCAATTGAAATTGCTTATTTTTTCAATGATTCAGAAATCTGTGCTCGTTAATTAAAGGAGTCCTTCAGGTAGGCCGTTTGCTTCGGTAGATTAGCCTACCTGAATTTGTATGCGTACCAATTTATTAAATTTTGATTTACCTGGGTTGACCCGCCATTTCGAAGAAATGGGCGAGAAACCTTTCCGTGCTAAACAGGTGATGCGTTGGATGCACCAAATGGGTGCTTCCAGTTTTGACGACATGACTGACTTGGCGAAATCACTGCGCGCAAAATTAGACGAGCAGGCCATCATTCAAGTCCCCGATTTGATGACGTCTCAGGCGTCTGTTGATGGTACCCGTAAATGGTTATTGGATGTGGGCACAGGCAATGGCGTGGAAACGGTGTTTATTCCCGAATCTGAACGCGGTACGCTGTGTATTTCCTCTCAGGTGGGTTGTGCGCTTGAGTGCACCTTCTGCTCCACCGGCCGTCAAGGGTTTAACCGTAATTTAAGCGCTGCCGAAATCATTGGTCAGCTGTGGTGGGCCAATAAAGCCATGGGCGTGACCCCGCGCAATGAGCGTGTGGTGTCTAACGTGGTGATGATGGGCATGGGTGAGCCGTTGGCGAACTACGACAATGTGGTGACCGCTTTGAACATCATGCTGGACGACCATGCATACGGCCTGTCGCGCCGTCGCGTGACGGTATCGACTTCTGGTATGGTGCCGCAAATGGACAGACTGAAAGAAGACTGTCCCGTGGCTTTGGCCGTGTCGCTACATGCGTCTAACGACGCAGTGCGCGACGAGATTGTGCCGTTGAATAAAAAATATCCGCTCAAAGAGCTGATGGCTGCTTGCCAACGCTATTTAGAGAAGGCGCCACGTGATTTTGTGACTTTTGAATACGTGATGCTACAAGGCGTTAACGACTATGTGCAGCATGCGCATGAGTTGGTGGCCCTGGTGAAAGACGTGCCGTGTAAGTTTAACCTGATTCCGTTTAATCCCTTCCCTAATTCGGGCTATGATCGTTCCAGTAACGATCGCATCCGTGCCTTTAGGGACGTGTTGAAAGAAGCAGGCTTGATTGTGACCGTGCGCAAAACGCGCGGCGACGACATTGATGCCGCCTGTGGCCAGCTCGCTGGCCAAGTGAAGGATAAAACCAAGCGTCAGGCGAAGTGGCAACAAATTAATTTAGAGCAAAGTTAAGCAGATGAAGCGCCTACTCTACAGCATGATGATCATGACAGGGTGGGCGCTTACGGCGTGTGGGGCAGTGAGTGGGCCTAGCACGCAAGCGCCACACGCCTTGGCCGCAGTTAAAGCCAGCCTTGCTCAAGCTTATTGGGCCCAAGGGCAAAGTGAAGAGGCCTTGCGCCAGATTGAGCAAGCAGTGGCGCTGACGCCGAATAACGCCGATTTATGGCTGTTGCGTGCCGAGCTGCATCGACAGCAAGGGTTGGCGCAGCCGGCGCAAGAAAGTTATGCACAGGCCTTACGCCTTGCGCCCGCCGCTGGCGCACCTAACCATCACTATGGATGGTATCTGTGCCACGTATTGGGGCAGCCAGACGCCGCTGCCGTGTATTTTGAGCGAGCAAGGCTAGATGCGGCTTATCCCCATCGAGCTCAGGTGGCTAAAGAACGTGCAGCATGCGTTCAAACCGATTAAGACTCATTGCGCTGAAAGGCGGGGTGAGGCAGTACACTGAATATAGAGGGTTAGGGCGTTTACCCTGAGGGTAGTGGCTTAACGCTCATTAACGCGAGTGGATGCTAGGGATAAAAGCATGAAGAATGCCCAGCAGCCGCTTTAAATCATACCAAAGCATGACATAAGATATTTTAGGACGGGATTATGAGTGACGTGGAACAAACACAAACGACCGATACGGCTCCTGTAACCATGATGTTGGGCGATAAATTAAAACAGGCGCGATTGAATAAGGGTTTGAGCGTCGGCGAAGTGGCTGAACGCTTGAAGCTGGCCGTGTCGCAAGTAGAGGCGATGGAAACCAATGATCCAAGCCGCTTTACTGAACCTGTTTTTGCCCGTGGTTTTTTCCGTAGTTATGCCCGTTTTTTACAGCTGAATGAAGCTGAAGTTATTGCAGACTTGAATGAAATGTTTCCTAGCGAACGCGTGGCGGTGAATCATGCCCAGCAGGTGCATCAGCAAGCACCGGTACGCAATGGCGGTAGCGCTAAGAAATTGCCTAAATGGCTGTGGATGGCCGGTTTGGTCGTGGTGATTGTGGGCGTGGCGATCGCCTGGCCCAAGGGTGAGGCTGATGAAGCCGTCGCCAGCGACGAAGCGCCATTGGCTGTCGGTGAGCTGGCAGCGCCACAGGTGGCGCCTGTTGAGCCAGTGGTGCCAGTAGGGGCAGTTGAAGCCGAAGAAGGCACTGCTGAAGCCACTGCGGCCGATGCCGCCGCTGCAGAAACCGAAGCCAATGCGCCTGCTGCTGTTGGCACCGATGTTTTAGTGGTGAACATTGCCAGCCGTTCAATGTTGGTAGTAAAGAGTAAAGATGGCGAAGTTTTGATGAATCAAATTGTGCCCGCCCGCAGCGAACACAAGTTTGAAGGTGGGGCGCCTTATGATGTGCGTATCGGTTATGCACGCGGCGCCAGCATGACATTTAATGATGAAGCGGTTGATTTGTCTGGAGCGTTTGTAGATAAAATCACTGCGGCGGTAACGGTACCTAAATAACATGAATGATGAACGTAGTGTATTAGCAAGAAGGCAAACCCAGACCGTGGCGATTGACCACGTGTTGGTGGGTTCTGCTGCACCGGTTGTGGTGCAATCCATGACCAATACCGATACGGCCGATGCCGTCGGTACGGCGCAGCAAGTCTTTGAATTGGCCAACGCCGGTTCAGAAATGGTGCGCATCACCGTCAACAGCCCAGAAGCGGCGTCTAAAGTGGCAGAGATTCGCCAGCGCTTGGACGACATGGGCTGTAATGTGCCCCTAGTCGGCGACTTTCACTTTAACGGTGAGCGCCTCTTGCGCGATTACCAAGATTGCGCCAAAGCCTTATCTAAGTATCGGATTAATCCGGGCAACGTCGGTAAAGGCGTGAAGGGCGATGAAAAATTCAGCTACATGATCGAGCAGGCCATCGAGCACGATAAAGCCGTTCGAATTGGGGTGAACTGGGGCAGCCTAGATCAGTCCTTATCTAAACGCTTGATGGACGAAAACCTGGCCTTAGGTAGCCCGAAGAGCGCCGATCAGATCATGAAAGAAGCCTTGATCATTTCGGCCTTGGAGTCGGCGCAAAAAGCACGCGACATCGGTTTGGCGGCCAATAAAATTATTTTGTCTTGTAAAGTCAGCAACGTACAAGACTTAATCAGCGTCTACCGCGACTTGGGCTCACGCTGCGACTATCCGCTGCACCTTGGCTTGACCGAGGCCGGTATGGGCAGTAAAGGCATTGTGGCCTCAAGTGCCGCACTGGCGATTTTGTTGCAAGAGGGGATTGGTGATACCATTCGCATTTCTCTGACGCCGGAGCCTGGCAGTGCGCGGACCCAAGAAGTCATTGTGGCGCAAGAATTGTTGCAAACCATGGGGCTGCGTAACTTCACCCCGTTGGTGACGGCTTGTCCTGGCTGTGGCCGCACCACTAGTACGGTGTTCCAAGAGCTGGCGCAAGACATTCAGCAGTATTTACGCGAGCAAATGGTTGTTTGGCGTTTACAGTATCCAGGCGTTGAGGCCTTGAACGTGGCCGTCATGGGCTGTGTGGTGAATGGCCCAGGCGAAAGTAAGCTGGCCGACATCGGCATCAGCTTGCCCGGTACCGGCGAAGTGCCGGTGGCACCGGTTTACGTTGACGGTAAACGGCTGGTGACGCTGAAGGGCGACCAAATGGCAGAACAATTTATTCAAATTGTGGATGATTATGTGGTGACGCATTTTGGTGAAGGTGGCGATAGACGCAGCCGCAGCAAAATCATCCCCATTATTAATTCATAACAAAACCAATAAAGATAAAGACGAGAATCATGAGTGTAAAAGTACAGGCCATTAAAGGCATGAACGATTTATTGCCAGGCAACTCTGCCTATTGGCAGCGTTTTGAAGCAGAAGTGAACGAGTGGACGGCCAGCTACGGCGTGTCGTTGATCCGTACGCCGGTGGTGGAATCCACTCAGTTATTTGTGCGCTCTATCGGCGAGAACACCGATATTGTGGATAAAGAGATGTACACCTTTGTGGACAGCTTAAACGGCGACTCATTAACCCTGCGCCCAGAAGGTACCGCTTCTTGCCTGCGCGCTGTGGTCGAGCATAATCTGCTTTATAACGGCCCGCAGCGCCTATGGTATATGGGCCCGATGTTCCGTCACGAACGCCCGCAAAAAGGCCGCTACCGTCAATTTCACCAAATTGGGGTGGAGTGCATGGGTTTTGAAGGCCCGGACGTGGATGCTGAATTGATTGGCATGGCTTATGATTTATGGTGTCGTCTAGGCTTACAGGATTATTTAACCCTAGAAATCAACACGCTGGGCAATCGGGAAGAACGAGCCGCCCACCGCGAAGCTTTGATTAAGCACTTAGAGGCGCACGAGGCGATTTTGGATGAAGATGCGAAAAAGCGCATGTACACCAATCCTTTGCGCGTTTTGGACACTAAAAACCCTGATCTTCAGGCCATGGCCAATGCGGCGCCTAAGCTGATCGATTATTTAGGTGAGGCGTCTTTACAGCATTATGCTGATTATAAAGCCATGATTACCGCCCTAGGGATTCCCTATGTAGAAAACCCACGCTTGGTGCGTGGCTTGGATTATTATAATCTCAGCGTGTTTGAATGGGTCACCACCAAACTGGGCTCTCAGGGAACGGTTTGTGGTGGCGGCCGCTACGATGGTTTGATTGAAGAGCTCGGCGGCAAGCCGGCACCTTCAGTTGGCTTTGCCATTGGGGTAGAGCGTTTGATTTTATTGGCGCAGGAATTCGGCACCCTGACTGTGGATGCGGCGCCAGACGTGTATTTGCTACAGCAAGGCGAAGGCGCAGCCGTTGCGGCCTTGGTGTTGGCCAAGACTTTACGCCAGGCTGGCTTTAACGTGTTACAGCATGGCGGTGTGGCCAGCTTTAAGTCACAAATGAAAAAAGCTGACGGCAGCGGTGCGCATTACGCCGTCATCTTGGGTGAGAATGAATTAAGCACGGCTTCGGTGAGCATCAAAGACCTGCGTGGCGAAAAAGCTCAGGTGACCGTGGCTCAGGCAGATTTAGTCAAACAACTAACAGAATGGATGGAATAAGTAATGGCCTACGATTTACAAGCACATGAAGAAGTAGAAGGCTTTAAGCGTTTCTGGAAAAACTGGGGCCGCTGGTTGTTCTTGGCGCTGTTGGTTGCGGCGATCGCCTACGTGGGCAACTACGTCTATCAGCAAAAACAGTTGGATAAATCCGCTGAGGCCGCCGTGGTGTTGGATCAGCTGACTAAAGAAGTTCAGGCTTCTGATTTAACCAAGGCCAAAACGTCTTTGACCACCTTGCAAAACGATTATGCTAAAGTGTCGTTGACCACTCAGGCTACTTTAATGATGGCGGGGGTCTATTTTGATGCCGGCGATCTGGAAGCTGCCCAAAAAGAACTGAGCTGGGTGAAAGACAATCATAAAGATGCGCTGATTCAAGCCATCACGACGGAACGTCTGGCCATTGTGTTGTTACAGCAGAAAAAGTATGACGAAGCGCTGTTGATGACCAAGGCCAAAGTTGAGCCAGAATTTGAAGGTTTATTATTATCTGTACGCGGTGACATTTACGCCGCCCAAGGCAAAACTGCCGAAGCCAAAGAGGCTTATGATCTGGCGTTGGCCAAAACCGACGAAAAAGCACCGGGTCGTGCCGTGATAGAGCTGAAGCGTAATCAACAGGGGTAATCATGAAATATAAAGCACTTGTGATTGGTTTAATGGCGGTGGGCCTAGCGGCTTGCTCTTCCAAGGTTAAGCCGACCGATCCCGCTAAATTGCTAGAGATCAGTCAGCAAACCCAAATGGACGTGCAGTGGACGGCCGACATCGGCCCCACTAAAACCCTAGGTTTTACGCCGACACTGGTCGGCGATAAGGTGTATGCCGCCAACGAAAAAGGCCGCATTGTTGAGCTAGACCTACAAACTGGGCGCGTGTTAAACAGCATCGACACCAAAGATAAGCTGGTGGCCGGTGTGGCCGTAGCCGGTGACTTGGTCTTTGTGGGCAGCGCCAGCGGTGACTTAGTCGCCTACAATATGAGCACTAAAGCCGAAGCTTGGCGAACCAATCTGACCAGCGTCTTGAGCGAAGCGCCCTTAATGCTGCAGTCGGTGCTGGTAGTGAAAACCAAAGACGGCCGTTTGACCGGCTTTAACCCGATGACGGGCGACATTGGTTGGTCGTTCGTGGGCGCGCAATCAGGCTTGCAGGTGCGCGGTACCGGTTCTATGACGCCTATGGATGAGCGCCATTTCTTAGTGGGACAAGACAGCGGTGTGCTGCAGCTGGTGGATGCCGGCGCCGGTGCCCCTGTGTTTGAAGCCCCGATCTCTTTCCCGCGTGGCGCCACCGATTTCGATCGCGTGACCGAAGTGTTGAGTCGTCCGATCATGGATGGCCCGCAAATTTGCGCCGCTGCCTTCCAAGGCTATGTGACCTGTTACGACATGCGCAACTGGCAAGTGATGTGGTCTAAGCCACTGTCTTCCAGTAAGGGCATTGAAGTCTATGGTGATTTAGTGGTGGTGAGCGAAGACAATGGTGTGGTTTCGGCCTTTAATCGTGCCGATGGCGAAAGCGTTTGGCAAAACGACTCATTGAAAAACAGAAGAATCTCTGCGCCTATTTTATTGAAAAATGGTTTAGTAGTGGTGGATTTTGAAGGGTATGCCCATATTATGGACCCATTATCGGGTGCCTTTATTGGCCGTACAAAACTGCCGGTTGGCGCGCTAACGGCTCAGCCGCTACGCTTAAACGGCATGACTTTATTACAAGGCGCATCAGGTAAGTTGATGCTGGTTGGAGCAGGTGTTAGTTAATGAAACCCACGATTGTTTTGGTTGGACGTCCTAACGTAGGTAAGTCTACTTTATTTAATCGCCTCACGCGCACTAAAGATGCGCTGGTGGCAGACCTACCCGGTTTAACCCGTGACCGTCACTATGGCCACGGTAAGGGCGCCAGCAAGCCTTATTTGGTGGTGGATACCGGCGGTTTTGAGCCGGTGGTAGACAGCGGCATTCTGTTTGAGATGGCCAAGCAAACCTTACAGGCCGTCGATGAGGCCGATGCGGTGATTTTCTTGGTGGACGCTCGTGCTGGCCTCACGCCACAGGATAAAATGATTGCCAACCGTCTACGTCAAAGCGACCGGCCAGTATTCATCGCGGTGAATAAGGCTGAAGGCATGAATCGTGCCGTGGTATCGGCCGAGTTCTATGAGATGGGCTTGACTGAACCTGTGGTGATTTCTGGCGCCCACGGTGAGGGCGTGCGCGACCTCATCGAAGACGTATTGGAACATTTCCCTGATGCGGCAGAAGAAGAGGTGGCCAACGATCACCCTGTGTTTGCCATCATTGGCCGCCCTAATGTGGGTAAGTCCACTCTGGTAAACGCCATCTTAGGCGAAGAGCGCGTGATTGCGTTTGACCAAGCGGGCACTACGCGCGACAGTATTCACATCGACTTTGAGCGCCAAGGCAAGCCATACACCATCATCGACACCGCTGGCGTGCGCCGCCGTAGCAAAGTAGATGAAGCGATTGAAAAGTTTTCCGTGATCAAAACCATGCGCGCGATTGAAGCCGCTAACGTTGCGGTGCTGGTGCTGGATGCGCAGCAAGACATCGCCGATCAAGACGCCACCATCGCCGGGTTTGCGCTAGAAGCAGGGCGTGCCTTAGTGGTGGCGGTGAACAAATGGGACGACGTCAGCGAAGAGCGTAAGGCCGAGATCAAAAAAGAAATCGACCGCAAGCTGTATTTCTTAGATTTTGCCAAATTCCATTATATTTCGGCGCTGAAAGAGCGCGGTATTCCGGATTTATTTAAATCCATTAATCAGGCCTATAAAGCCGCCATGATTAAAATGCCGACGCCGAAAATCACCCGCGTGCTGCAATCTGCATTAGAGCGTCAACAGCCTGCCCGTGCCGGCTTGATTCGCCCGAAAATGCGCTACGCCCACCAAGGCGGCAGCAACCCGCCAGTGATCGTGGTACACGGCAATGCTTTGCAAAAGATTTCCGATAGCTATACGCGCTATTTAGTAGCCACCTTCCGTAAGGCGTTTAACCTAGAAGGCACGCCCTTACGCGTGCAGTTTAAATCTTCTGATAATCCGTTTGCCAACGTGGACAATCAGGCTAATGCTGGACCACGCCGGGCGCAATTGAGTAATCGGATTGCCAAAAAAGAAGAAAAAAAACAACAAATATCACAGCGATTGACGCCGAAGAAGAAGGCAAAGCCGCGTTGATGTGTTAGCATGTAGTGGTGCAAAAGATGTAAAAGACCTTTTTAGGCCATAAATAATCACAATAAGATGGAGCAGTTAAATATGAATAATAAAGGGCAATTGTTACAAGATCCTTTTTTAAATGCTTTGCGTAAAGAGCATGTGCCCGTTTCAATTTACTTGGTAAACGGCATTAAACTACAAGGTCAAGTTGAATCATTTGATCAATACGTGGTTTTATTACGCAACACCAGTGTTACTCAAATGGTGTACAAACACGCAATTTCTACTGTGGTGCCCGCACGCGCAGTGAGCATCAGTCACGACAAACCTGCAGCAGGTACCGATTCTGCAGAATAATCGTCACGGGCTCGACACCTTGCAACCCCAATCAGAACGAGTACTTCTGGTTGGGGTTGATTTTCATGCTGCCGACTTCGAAAATGCCCTAGAAGAGGCCAAAGACCTGATTGCCGCCGTCGAGGGGGACTTGGTATCGGTCTTGACCTGTAAACGTGCTAGCCCGCACGCGGCGCTGTTTGTCGGCACGGGTAAGGCGCAAGAAATTGCTGCCCTGGTGCAAGAGCAGAACATTGACCTTGTGGTGTTTAATCATGAGCTAACCCCGACTCAGGAGCGTAACCTAGAGCAGGCCATGCAGTGCCGCGTTTTGGATCGCGTCGGCTTAATCTTGGCTATTTTTGCGATGCGTGCGCAAAGCCAAGAGGGCAAATTACAGGTTGAGCTGGCTCAGTTGACCCATTTGTCTAGTCGTTTGGTTCGAGGGTATAAACACTTGAAGAGTCAACGCGGCGGTATTGGTTTGAAAGGCCCAGGGGAAACCCAGC
Source organism: Neisseriaceae bacterium (assembly GCA_017987415.1). GTDB lineage: Bacteria > Pseudomonadota > Gammaproteobacteria > Burkholderiales > Neisseriaceae > JAGNPU01. The sequence continues at coordinate 461 of JAGNTR010000063.1, read as the reverse complement.
TCGAAACCGACCGACGCCTCATCGTCAACAAAATTGCGCGCCTTAAAGCGCGTTTGAAAGACGTTAAGAAGCAGCGCGCCACACAAAGAAAAGGCCGCGGTAAAAGCGGCCTGAAAACCTTTGCTTTGGTCGGCTACACCAACGCCGGTAAGTCGTCTTTATTTAACCGCTTGACTAAGTCTGAGGTGTTTGCGGCCGACCAGCTGTTTGCTACCCTAGACCCAACTGCGCGGCGACTGTATCTAAGCCCAGAGGCCAGTGTCATCATCACTGACACCGTTGGTTTTGTGCGCGATCTGCCACACAGCCTAGTGGCGGCGTTCTCAGCCACGTTAGAAGAAACGGCCATGGCCGACGTCTTGCTGCACGTGGTCGATGCTTCTAATGAGGATTACGAGCGTCAAATGGCCGATGTCAACGAGGTTTTGGTTGAGATTGGGGCAGCAGAAGTGCCGCAATTG
>JAGNTR010000189.1 GCA_017987415.1 Neisseriaceae bacterium | reverse complement strand
GGGTTTAAGAACCAATAAGCTTGCTGCCCTTTTGTGCTTTTTTACCGGTACCTGCGGTTTGGGCGCCTGATTTATCTGCCTTAGCCGGAATCAGCGCCAAGGATTGGCCGACGCGAATATTGTTGTCGCTGAGCTTATTGGCTTTGCGTAAGTCGTCTAGGCTCAAGTTATTACGCTGGGCGATGGAGTAGAGCGTGTCGCCAGGTTTAACCGTATAGAATAAGTCTTTGGCGCGTGGTGCTGCTGGCGCTTCGGCTTTTTTAGCGGGCGCAGGTTTGCTCACAGGTGGCGTGTAGCTGACCTTGATGTGGGCGTTGCTGGCACTGTTATTGGCCAGCTTTACGCTATTGCCTTGGTTGGCCACGTTGGCGCGTGGTGCCGGTGCGGCAGCGGCCAGTTGAGTCGGCGCAGGGGTGTTGATGCTAGGCGCAAAGCGAATGGGCGCGCTGCTTGGCGGCACTTCGCTAGGAGAAGCGCTGTGGCGCGCTTCGGCCAGCTGTAGCGTGGCCAATAGCGGGTCGTCATCCACTGCGGGTTCGGTTTGGACGCTGATGGCTTCAGGCAGGCCACCAATCGGCATGGCCACGGCAGGTGCCGGCGCTGCTGCGGCAACTTGAATGGGTTGCGGCGCGGCAGGTTTGGCTGGCGTCAACACCACGACGTTGGGCTGGCTGCTGGGTGGCACCACCCATTCGGTGTTTTGAGGCGCTGGCTTAGGTGCAGCAGCCTGAACGGGAGCCGGTGCTGGCGCCGCGACCTGAATCGGAGCAGGTGAGGTGTACTGTGGCGCCGCGCTGGCCATCATGGTGGGGGCTGCATTGGGCATGAAGATCGGTTCTACCGGTGTGGCTAAGCTGTTTTTAGCGATCAAAATGGTTGAGCTCGCGCGCAGCTTATTGCTGGATAGCTGGTTTAAGCGTTTGATTTCAGCAATGCTCATGCCGGTATTAGCGGCCAGCTGAGCCACGTCTTCACCCGCCGTTGGCTGGTAAAAGTCCCAAGACAGCAAGGTGTTCTTGTCGGCTTTTTTCAGATTGGCGCGGAAGGTGTCAATTTTGGTGACGGGCAATAAAATGCGCTGCACGTTTTGGGTGGCGACTACCGGCGCCACCACGCCAGGGTTGAGGCGTTCAAACTCAGCGGCGGTAATGCCGGCTAGGCGGGCTGCCGCTGCGGTGTCAATGGCGTGATCAATGGTGACCACGCCAAAATAAGGCTGGTCGGCAATGGGCGCGAGCTTCAATGCGAATGTTTCTGGGCTAGCGATGAGGTTACGTACGGCCAATAGCTTGGGCACATAGTTACGCGTTTCTGCCGGCATATTGAGGTTTTCGTAGGTGATCTCTTTACCTTGGGCTTGGGCGCGCTTAATGGCTTTGCCCACATTGCCTTGACCCCAGTTGTAGGCGGCCAGCGCCAACGACCAGTCGCCAAATAAATTGTGCAGATATTGTAAATAGGTTAGTGCGGCGTCGGTGGCGGCGTAAACGTCTAGGCGACCATCGTATAGATTGTTTTGGGTCAGGCCGAAGTCGCGCCCGGTGGCGGGCATGAATTGCCATAGGCCAGAAGCGCCCACGCGCGATTTGGCGCTGGTGACAAAGGCGCTTTCAATAATAGGCAGCAAAGCAATTTCGGCGGGCATATTGCGTTTTTGTACTTCTTGTGCAATATGGTACATATAAGGTTCGCTGCGCTCAACGATGCGGTTGAAGTAGGGCAGGCGAGTTGAATAATACTGTTCGTGTCGACGCACGATTTCTGGGTTGACTTCAGCCATTTGGAAGTCGTTGCGTAGCTTAGACCAGACGCCATCAGGATGGCCGACAAAGCCTTTTAACGGCGCAGAGTTCATTTGCATGAGGTCTCGGGCCACGCCGGCAGCGTTGATGCTGGCTTGAGCTTGGGCCGAAAGGCTTAAAATGGGCACAATGCTGGCAAGCGATAGCGCGATTTTCTTCAAGGCTGTCATAATTGTACGATACCCAAATTTAAATAAACACCAAATCGTATAAGATATTAGGGCGCTTTGTCAATGCAAAGGCCTTGGGTAATTGCTTCATTATTATGTCTTTTTCAATGAGGAAGCGGCATAAGCGGTTGAGTCTCGGGGCCTAGCCCTGATTTTTTAATTCTCGTAAAGACTGAAAAATAGCAAATTCTGTTGCGCCGGCTTGGCCGATGGTGGTGGCAATATGGGCGCTGTGCGTGCGTAAAAAAGGATTAATCAGGCGCTCCTTCGCTAAAGTAGTGGGCAAAGAGACCGGGTGTTGATCGCAATAGGCGAGCGCCGCTGCTACGTCAGGATTGTCAGGGTCGACTCGTTGGGCAAAGTGTAAATTACTGCGCGTGTATTCATGTGCAGGATAGAATAGGGTATCGTCAGGTAAGGCTTTGAGCTTATTGAGGCTGGCGTACATTTGCGCATAGGTGCCGGTAAAAACGCGGCCGCAGCCTGCGCTGAATAAGGTGTCGCCACAAAATACATGGCGTCGATCGGTACTGTCGGCCCACATGAAGCCTAAATGGTCAGCCGTGTGTCCTGGGATGTCGAGCACGTCAAATGAACCGACGATCGTGGCCACTTGGTTTGGTTCTGAGACGGGGTGAGTCACTAGCGCAATGCTGGCCGGCCCATAAACGGGACAGTCGGGATAGTGGCTCAGGAGCTCTGCTACGCCGCCGATGTGGTCGGCATGGTGGTGGGTGATTAAGAGGGCATTCAGCGTCAGGCCTTGGTTCCGTAAATAGACCAAGACGGGCGCCGCCTCACCAGGATCGACGACGACGGCCTGATTTTGTTGGCTTAAGGTCCAAATGTAATTGTCGTTAAAAGCGGGGATGGGCACGATGTGGGTAGGGTTCATGGCAGGTTCTCGCTGGGTTATTCATCACGAAGGAGGGCATCATGGCAGTGGCTGAATTTGGTCGTTGGGCATTAAGTGCCCCTGCAGGTCAGTATGTGTTGGCGCAGGAGCAAGCCTTTTATGATCAGCATGCGGAAGACATTTTTGGCTATTATGCGGTACAAATTGGGCTGCCGGAGCGGCAGTTTTTGCGCCAAAGCCGAATCACGCATCGGCTGAGCTTGGCGCCAGCCGGTCGCGTGGACGTCTGTGCCCAAAGTACAATGTTGCCTCTGGATTGTCAAAGCATGGATTTAGTGGTGCTGCCGCATGGCCTAGAAATGACGGCGCATCCGCATCAGGTATTGAGCGAGATTCATCGCGTGTTGGTGCCAGATGGTAAGCTTTTGTTGACAGGCTTTAACCCTGCTTCGTTATGGGGCTTGCCGAGTCAGCTAGGGCAGCCAGGCCTACCGCCACGGCAGGCTATGGTGGGGGGGCTGCGGGTAAAAGACTGGCTGGCTTTTTTAGGTTTTGAAGTGGTGGCTTGGCAATTTATGGTGTATGTTCCGCCTTGTCGGCAAGAGCGTTCACTGCAGCGTTGGCGTGCATTAGAGCGTTTAGGCCCGCGTTTGTGGCCTAAACTGGGGGCCGTGTATGGCTTGCATGCGGTGAAGCGCACGCCAGGCGTACACCCTTTGAAAATGGCCTGGCGACAGGCCAATGCCGCTCAGCAGGCGCAGCCGGCACCGATTAAAGACGAAGCCTTATTAAATAAACCGAATCGACAGGTAAACAAACAGCATGAGTGATGAACAAACAGAGCATAATACGGTTTATATGTACGCCGATGGCGCCTGTAAGGGCAACCCTGGCGTGGGGGGGTGGGGCGCATTGTTGCGCTACCAAGGCCATGAAAAAGCCATTTGTGGGGGGGCTTTAGACACCACCAATAATCGCATGGAGCTACAAGCAGTCATTGAGGGTTTAAAGCTATTGAAGCGGCCGTGCGTGGTGGCGGTGTATACAGACTCGCGCTATGTTCAGCAGGGCATCAGTGAGTGGATTGTGGGCTGGAAAGCCAAAGGTTGGCGTACGGCCAACAAGAAACCAGTGAAGAATGATGATTTATGGAAGGAGCTGGATGCGCTGACGCAAGGCCATACCATTTCCTGGCATTGGGTGAAGGGTCATGCTGGGCATCCGGGTAATGAGCGTGCCGATGAGTTGGCTAATGAAGGCGTGGATAAGGTTTTGGCCGGCCAAG
>JAGNTR010000188.1 GCA_017987415.1 Neisseriaceae bacterium | reverse complement strand
GAACTGATTTTAAAAGAAGTCCGCAAAGACCCAAAACACGCTAAAAAAGTCATGATCGCCGGCGGCGGCAATATTGGCTTTCGCCTCAGTCGCCAGCTCGAAAAAGAGTTTGACTTAAAAATCATTGAAAATAACCGCGGTCGCGCCGAGTGGCTGTCGGAAAACCTCGACAGTACCTTAGTCTTAAATGGCTCGGTCACCGATGAAAGCCTGTTGGAACAAGAAAACATCGACGAGATCGATATTTTTTGCGCCCTTACCAACGATGATGAGGTCAACATTATGTCGGCGCTCTTGGCCAAACGCTACGGCGCTAAGCGGGTGATGGCCTTAGTCAATCGCTCCAGCTATGTAGACCTCTTACAGGGCAACACCATCGACATTGTGATTTCGCCCCATCTCTCTACCATTGGTTCAATCTTGGCCTACATCCGCCGCGGCGACATCGAAGCCGTGCATCCATTGCGCCGTGGTGCGGCCGAAACCATCGAAGCCATCATTCACGGTGACCAGCACACGTCTCGCCTGATTGGCCGGCCTATTTCCCAAATTGACCTACCCATAGGCTGCTACATCAGCGCCGTGGTGCGCGGCACTGAGGTGATCTTACCGCACGATGAAGACATCGTGATTCGTGAAGAAGACCACATTATCTTTTTCGTTTCGCGCCGCCGTCTGGTTAAAGAGGTGGAGAAGCTCATCCAAGTTAAAGTAGGTTTCTTCTAATCATGTTCCCATCCAAACAGTTGCTGAACGTGCATCAGAACCTCTACAAGGTCTTCCCGACCCTACACGTCCTATCCAAGCTCGGTTTTTTATTCTCCTGCTTGCTGATCCTGCCTGCGCTGATCTCCTTAGCCTATAACGATGGCCTGATCGAGACTTTTTTGATTTCAGGCGTTTTGGCCGCTTCGGCCTGCCTATTCATTTGGGGCGTCACCAAACGCTTCGAGCAAGAGCTTAAGCCACGCGAAGGCTTCACTCTGGTGTTTGCGATGTGGATGGGTTTTGCACTTGTGGCCAGCCTGCCGTTTTACCTTCACCTACCCAAAATGGGCTTTACCGACGCGTTTTTTGAAGCCATGTCTGGCCTCACCACCACGGGCGCCACCGCCATCACCAATCTAGACGCATTGCCGCCATCGCTAAACTTTTGGCGCCATTTTTTAATCTGGATTGGCGGCATGGGGATCATCGTGTTGGCCGTCGCCATTTTGCCCATGCTGGGCGTCGGTGGCATGCAGCTGTATAAAGCCGAGATGCCGGGCTTAAACAAGGACACCAAGCTAGCGCCACGCATCACCCAAACCGCCAAACACCTGTGGGTGATTTATTTCGCCCTCACCATCATTTGCTTCTTGGCGCTCAAAATCGCCGGCATGAGCTGGCTTGACGCCATTTGCCACGCTTTTTCAACCCTTGGCCTAGGCGGCGTATCCAGCCACAATGAAGGCATTGCCTACTTTGATTCCATCCCGATCGAGCTGATTATTTCGCTGTTCACCATCATCGGTGGCATCAACTTTGCTAACCACTTCTTTGCAGTTCGTCAAAAAAGCTTTAAGATCTATGCCAAAGACCTAGAGACACGGGTTTTACTGATTATCTTGCTCGGCAGCTGCGTGTTGATGAGCCTGTTTTTATGGCTGGACGGCTTTTATGGCTTTTGGGCCTCTATCCGCTACGTGTTCTTTACCTTTATTTCTTTTGGCCTAGCCTCTGGCTTTTCCAACACCAATTTTGCCGAATGGCCGCTGGCCGTTTCGCTGTGGATGTTCTTATTGGCAAACTTTTTGGCCAGCAGTGGGTCAACAGGGGGCGGTATCAAAATGGTCCGCGCCATTATTTTGTTTAAATACGCCATCCGCGAGATGACGCTGTTGCTGCATCCTCATGCAGTACGGACGGTAAAGATTAATCAACGCCTGATTCCGGAACACACGGCCTTAGCCGTCATGGCGTTTATTTTTGTGTACTTCAGCACCATCGTGATTTTTACTTTTGCGATGATGTTTACCGGCTTTGATTTTATGAGCGCATTTACCGCCATCATTGCCAGCATCACCAATACCGGCACTGGCCTGGGCGCCGTTGGCCCCTCAGGCAGCTTTGCCACCCTTTCCGCCTTGCAAAAATGGATTTGTTTATCCGTAATGTTGCTAGGGCGTTTAGAAATTTTCACCATATTGATTTTGTTTACCCCAGCCTACTGGCGTAAATAACCACGGGAACCTGCACATGCGTCTTCACACCCCTATTAAGCTGAGCCTAGCATCGGCCCTCTTGTTTGCCCTAGCCTCTTGCTCCAACGTAGAGCAGCCGCCGAAGGAACAGGCTATCGCCAAAAATGAAGCCATCCTCAAACAAGAAACCAGCATCATGGCTGAATACCAACAGTATCTTGCGGCCATTGCAGCCCTCAAGGCCAATAGCGACGCTGCCGCCCAGCGCTACTTAAGCGAGCACACCGAGGCGAGCTATTTAACCGAAGACTTACGCAACCAATGGCTCAAGCTATTGGGTAAAAACAATGACTGGAACGGCTTTAACCAGCAATACGCCCTTTTGGCCAAGCTAGCCAATGGCCCACAAGGCATTCAGCAAGAAGTGGCCTGTTTTGCCGACGTGGCTAAATTAAAAGCCGGCCAAAACAACATCAGCCCTCTGGCCCAAAACCTCACCAATAGCCGCGGCGTCTTGCCTTTAGGCTGTAATACCTTGCTGCGCGAAACCGCCAGCCGCCAATTACTGCCTAAAGAAGCCTTATGGAAGCGCGTGCGCGGCATGTTGAGCAAAAATCTGGTCACCGAAGCTCGAGCTCTGTCTCAAGCCATGGGTGAGCCGTTGCCCGCCTTAGGCGGTACGCCCAGCGGCAGCCGCGCCAGCCAAGAAGCGGCCCTCTACGCCGTCAGCTCACCGGCAGGCAGCCGTAGCGCCACTGCAGGACGCATTGAATCACTGGCCAGCGCCGGCCTCAATGCCGACCAAGTAGGCTTTGCCTGGGGCCAAGCCGCGGTAGAGCAAGCCAAACAGCAAAACATGTCCACCGCCATTCGTTTTTACGACAATGCCGACAAAGCCCAGCTAGACGCCGAGCAATGGGCCTGGTACGTCCGCGCCGCACTGCGCCAGCAGAACTTTGCCAAGGTGGGCAGCATCATCAAACAAATGCCGTCTGAGCTACAGAACGATCCTGCGTGGCAATATTGGCTAGGCCGCTCCGAGGCCGCCGCCGGCAATCGCTCTGCCGCCGAGAATCTGTGGCAAAAAGCCAGCGGCTCTGGCCGCAACTTCTACGCCACACTGGCTACGGAAGCCTTAGGCCGAGCCGTTTCGACTAAGAGCAACGCCGGACGCGCTTCCAGCAAACAAATTGAGCGTATGGCCAAAGAGCCTTCGGTTCACCAATCCATCGTGCTGTTCAAGAACGCCCTAGCCCAAAACAGCAGCAGCATCCGCAACGATGCGCGCAATGAATGGCGCTACGCCATGCGCGGCAAGTCTGAGGCTGATTTATTAGTGGCCAGCGAAGTGGCCTTGAAAAATGAATTTTTGGAAATGGCCATTTACAGCGCCGAACAAACCGACAGCCTGCTTAACTACGAGCTGCGCTACTTGTCACCGTTTAAAACCAGCACCATCCGCTACGCCACCGAAGTCGGCATCGACCCAGCTTGGGTGTATGGCTTAATCCGACAAGAAAGCCGCTTTGTGATTGGCGCGCGCTCTCACGTAGGCGCATCTGGCCTGATGCAAATCATGCCCGCCACAGCGCGTGAAATCGCCGGCAAAATTGGCGCAGGCAACAACATCAGCGACATCGACAACAATATCCGCATGGGCACGTGGTATTTGGCCAGCGTCAACCGCCAACTGGGCCATCCTGTCTTAGCCACCGCTGGCTATAACGCCGGCGCCAGCCGCGCCAAACGTTGGCAGGCCGGTACCGCTCTAGAGGGCGCGATTTACGCCGAAACCATCCCGTTTGACGAAACCCGCGACTACGTGAAAAAAGTCATGTCCAATACCGTGTATTACGCCAGCTTATTCAACGAACCTGGCATTTCCCTAACCAAGCGTATGGGCACGGTTCCAGCTAAGTAAGCCACAGCCGTATCAATCAAACAGCGACCAGTTTTACTGGTCGCTGTTT
>JAGNTR010000187.1 GCA_017987415.1 Neisseriaceae bacterium | reverse complement strand
CCCAGTCGGGCGCGACCAGCTGGCGCGACACCAGCAAATTGAGGTCGCTGCTTTGGTTCATGGTCACGACATCGGCCGGCAAGCCGTTGGCCACGGCCAAGGTTTGTTTGGTTGAGCCGCCGTGAGATTGAGCAATGCGCACGCGGCTACCGGGATGGGCCGCCTCATACTCGGCCACAAACATCGGATTATAGGCTTGGTAGAAGTCGCGGGTGACGTCGTAGGACACGTTCATGAGTTCAATGTCGTGGCCATCGGTGGTGTCGGACGCGCTGCCACAGGCCGCCAAGGATAGGCTAAGAGTCAGGGCGGTGAGGCGTTGGCGCCAGCGTTGGGTGAAGATAGGCATAAGGGCATCCTTCCGGGCTAGGCGCTGACGCGCTCAGGGTGGTAAAAGTCGAGGGCGGGATTGAGTACAGGCTTAATCACGCCGCTGCGGATGACAAAATCGCCAAAGTCTTCTTGGGGGCTGCGCGAGCGCGCCCAAGCGCCGATCAGTTCGTCCAGCCGTGCCAGAATTTCGGCGACGGTGATGTTCTCGCGATCCAAGCGGGGGATGCGTGTGCCGGTGCGGTTGCCGCCTAGATGCAGGTTGTAGCGGCCGACGGCCTTGCCGACTAGGGCGATTTCGGCCAGCATGGCGCGGCCACAGCCGTTGGGACAGCCTGTGACGCGTAAGACAATGTCGTCTTCGGCCACGCCGTGACGGCCCATGATGGCCTCAATCTGGTCGACGAATTCGGGCAAGAAGCGCTCGGCCTCGGCCATGGCTAATGGGCAGGTGGGCAAAGACACGCAGGCCATCGAGGCTTGCCGCTGCGGCGTCAGCTCGGCGCGGATGAGGCCGTGGGCGCGGGCAATGGCTTCAATGTCGGCTTTGTCGGCCTCAGCCACATTGGCCACAATGAGGTTCTGGTTGGCGGTGAGGCGAAAATCGCCTTGGTGAACTTTAGCCAGCTCACGCACGCCTGTTTTTAGCGGCTGGTCGGCGTCGATGAGGCGGCCGTTTTCGATGAATAAGGTTAAATGCCAGCGGCCATCCGTGCCCGCTACCCAGCCAATGCGGTCGCCGCGGGCGTCAAAGTGATAGGGCCGAATCGGTGCAAAAGCGGTTCCCATGCGCGCCTCTACCTCGGCAACAAAGGCTTCTGTGCCCACCCGCTCTAAGGTGTAGCGGGTTTTGGCGGCCTTACGGTTGCTGCGGTCGCCCCAGTCACGTTGCGTGGTGACCACGGCCGCTGCCGCAGCGAGGGTATGGCTTAAGGGGATGAAGCCGAATTCACGGGCGGTATTGGGGTAGGTGGCTTGGTTGCCGTGCTCCATGGATAGGCCACCGCCTACCAATACGTTAAAGCCTACTAGCTCACCGTCTTCGGCAATGGCGACAAAGTTTAAGTCATTGGCGTGGATGTCGACGTCGTTTAAGGGCGGAATCACCACCGTGGTTTTAAATTTACGCGGCAGATAGTGGTCGCCCAAAATCGGCTCGACCACGCTTTGGTCTTCGCTGCTGTGCAGCTTTTCGCCGTCTAGCCAAATTTCGGCATAGGCACGGGTTTGCGGCAATAGATGCTCAGAAATCTTCTTGGCCCATTCATAAGCTTGTTGATGCAGCTTAGATTCAACCGGATTCGACGTGCACAACACGTTGCGATTGACGTCGCCGGCGGTGGCGATGGAGTCAAGGCCCAGCTGGTGCAGCCATTGGTGCATGGGCTTGATGTCGTCTTTGAGCACGCCATGAAACTGAAAGGTTTGGCGATTGGTGAGGCGAATGCTTTGGTATAGAGTGTGTTCGCTGGCAAATTGGTCGATGCCTAGCCATTGCTGGGGGCTGATGATGCCGCCAGGCAGGCGGCAGCGCAGCATCACGTTTTTTAGCGGCTCCAGCTTTTGGGCCACGCGCTCGGCGCGGATGTCGCGGTCGTCTTGTTCATACATGCCGTGAAAGCGAATCAACTGGAAATTATCGCCGTTAAAACCACCGGTGAGGCCGTCGTGGAGGTCGGCGGCAATGCTGCCGCGCAGGTGTTGGCTCTGGCCTTTAAGGCGCTCGTTATCGGACAGCGGTGCATTGGGCAGCTTGGCTTTGGGGTCGGGGGTGGTAGACATAATGTGGGTTCCTAGGGTCATCTTATGGGTTTAATACACGTCGCGCTGATAGCGCCCTTGTTCGCGTAAGTCGTTTAAATAGTCGCGGGCGTCGTCGGCATCGAGCTGGCCCTGTGCGGCGATTAGCTCAAGTAAGGTCGCTTCAACGTCGCGCGCCATGCGATTGGCGTCGCCGCAAACATAGAGGTGGGCACCGTTTTGCAGCCATTGCCACAGCTGTACAGCTTCTTGACGCAGCCGATCTTGAACATAGGTTTTTTGCTGTGGATTCTGGCGCGACCAGGCCAGGCTAACTTGGTGCAGCAGGCCTTGCTTGTGCCATTGCTGCCATTCGGTTTGGTATAAAAAATCATCGATGAAGCGTTGATTGCCGAACACCAGCCAGTTCTTGCCGCTGGCGGCTTCATATTCGCGCTGCTGCATGAACGCGCGATAGGGAGCCACGCCGGTACCGGCGCCGATCATGATGATGTCGGTGGCGGGGTCGTGGGGCAGACGAAAATGCGGATTGGGCTCAATGTAAACCTGAACCGATTCGTCTTCTTGCAAGCGGGCGCCTAAAAATCCCGAGGCGGTGCCGTTAAAGGATTCACCTTCGTGTTCAAAATGGGTCAGGGCCACCGTGAGGTGTACTTCGTTGTCCACTTCCGCTTGGGCCGAGGCGATGGAGTACAGGCGGGGCGTCAGCGGCCGCAGCAGGCTGTAAAAAGTTTGGGCATCAAGGACGCTGAGCGGCAAAGGATGGCGGCGCAAAATGGCGACAATGGGCGTGCTGGCTATGTAGTCATTCAAGGCCTTGACGTCGTCGATGAAGGCCAGTAAGGGCTCAATCTGGCCCAGTTGGGCATAGCCTTTCACGAATTGCGGCGTGTTTTGGGTCAGTTCGGCATGGTGTAACAGCACGGCGCGCAGCGGCTGTTGTTGGCCGTCGGTGAGGGTGACCAGGTCATCGCCGTTAAAGCCAGTCGCGGCCAGAATGGCGTCGACTAATGCTGGCTCATTGCTGGGCCAAACGCCAAGCGCATCTCCGGGCTGATAGTGGATGCCGGAATCGCCTAAGTCGATGACCACGTGCTGAATGTCTTTGGCGGCGCCGCTGGCGGTGATTTTTTGGCGCAGCGACAGGGTGGCGTGATACGGCTGGGCTTTCGTGTAGGCGCTGGCCGGTGCTGTGGCGGTCGCGACCGTTGCGGCGGCCGTCTGCGTCGGCGCCAGTGCGGCCAAGGTCTGGCTGATTTGGGCACACCAAGCGTCGGCGTCGGCTTCGTGGTCAAGGTCGCAATCTTGCCGTGGGCTCAGGCGGGTAGCGCCTAGGCGTGTCAGTTGCTCATCAAAGTCTTTGCCGGCCTGACAAAAATCAGGGTAAGAGCTGTCGCCTAAGGACAAAACGGCATAGCTCAAGGCGCTCAGGTCGGGCGCTTTTTTACCGAATAGATATTGATATAAGGGAATGGCTTCTTCCGGCGGCTCGCCTTCGCCTTGGGTGGAGGTCACCAACAGCACGATGTCCTCTTGGCTCAGCTGTTTACTTTTGTAGTCGGCCACGCCGCTTAGGCGCACCTTAAGGCCCAAGCCATCGAGGCGCAACAGTAAGGCTTCGGCAACGCGGCGCGCATTGCCGGTTTGTGAGGCCGATAAAATGGTGATTTGCCGTGCCGCCACTTCGGTGGCCGTCGGCGTCAACAGCGCCTCTAGATTGACGGGGTCGGTTTGGCTTTGTGCCCAACAATAGCCGGATAGCCAGGCCAGCTGGGTGGCGTTCAGCGCCGTCAGCTGCTGGGCGAGTGCAGGGTCAAGCGGAAAAGCAAGCGCGCTCATGAGAATCCTTTGTGGTCGTGTTCTTAGATGAATGGGAAGGAGCTTATTGGCTCAGCGCCGTGATCATGCCTGCCGCCACGGTTTGGTTGGTGGCTTCATCGATGAGGATGAAAGCGCCGGTATTGGGGTTGTCTTGGTACAGCGTGGGCACAATGGCCTGCTGTAGGCTGAGCTGGACGCTGCCGATGTCGTTTAAGGCTAAGGTTTCGGCTTCGCTACCGTGGCTGAGGGTGTGGACGTCCCAGACGCTCAGCACTTGACTGAC
>JAGNTR010000062.1 GCA_017987415.1 Neisseriaceae bacterium | reverse complement strand
AAATATGAGTTCTTGCCGCCGGCAATGTGCGGGCCAACGAGGGCACCCGCAAAGCGGGCGGATAAAGTGGGGTGTTTTTTCTTTGCTTCGTTTCTTTTGGACATCCAAAAGAAATGACGTCGCCCAACGGGCGAAACAAAACGATTAATCAATAGCGAAATAGCCGAATCATTATGAAACAAATGATTTAATGATTTTTTTGATTCAAAACGGTGGGCACGCTACGCTTTGCACCACCCTACGCCCAACGGTAAACATGATTGCTATTATGACCCATTGAGGAACGATACGATAAACCATCCTTTTCAACCCATCCATCACACCGGTCGAATCGCCCCGCAACGCTTAAATGCCTGATTAATCATATTCATATTGATGCGGCTAATGCCCTCTAATCCCCCTAAATCCTCGCTCATCAACGGCCATAAATCGACATTATCTTCACACAAAACGTGCCAAAACAGCTGCGAGCGGCCGCTGGTGCCGAACAGGCAGCGCGTATTAGGATGCTTACTTAAAGCCTGCGCCACCGTGGTTAAATGATTGGGGTTGACCTCTAAGCACACAATGGCCTCGGCTGCATAACCCATTAGCTTAGGCTCAATGTCGACCCGAAAGCGCAGCACGCCGCTGTCGGTTAACGCCTGCATCATGCGAAACGCCGTGGGTTCACTGATGCCTAAATGGGTGGCCAATACGTTGAGGTTGGCGCGGCCATCTTGCATCAAGAGTTCAACCAGCTGACGCTCTTGCTCAGACAACGTCACCTTAAGCTTTTCAGGCAACATTTCCGTCATCTGCCACTGGCTCGCGCGCTTAAACGATTGCAACACCATGCTGACGTCAAACTGACGAATCCCGGCCACGTGCGGCAAGGTTGAAACCGTCAAGTCCAGGAGCTGTTCAACGTCATCAAAATAAAATTCCGCCATTAAATCAGACGCCCCCGCCAAAGCCACCACTAATCGACTGTCCACAAATGAGGCCAGCTGCAAAGCGACGGATTCAGTCATGCCCAATTCGCATTCTAGCCACACATGCACCACCACCCCTTTTTTCAGCATTAAGGGGTCGCATTCGCCCACCACCCGTAAAACATGCTGATCCATTAACTTCTTGATTCGGCGGGCCACCGTCTTCTCCGGCACACCCGAATCCTTAGACAATTGTCGCCAACTAGCAACAGGGTCTTTAGCTAAAGATTTAACGCATTTAATGTCTATTTCTTCCAATTCAATAGAAATTTTTGACGATTTTTTTCTATTTACTGTTTTTTCATTTTTTTCCATGCTAGACTTTGCGCTTAATAAAAATAATATGACCATTCTAATTAAAGTAGCCGCATTTGACACGTTAAAGGAGCAATATTGATGCAAACAACACACACAGAGGCCGCCAAACAGCCGCCTAGCGCGATGCAATACAAAAAAATTGTCGCCGGCAGCGTCGGCAACATGATCGAATGGTTTGACTGGAGCATTTATGCTGCCTTCGCCATTTTCTTCAGCTCTCAATTCTTTCCTGCCGGCCATGATACGGCGGCCCTGCTGGCGACTTTTGGTATTTTTGCCGTGGGCTTTTTCATGCGCCCGATTGGCGGCTGGCTCATCGGCGTGTTTTCTGACCGCTACGGTCGCCGTGCAGCCCTAGGCTTAACGGTGGTGATGATGGCCGCTGGCTCACTCATCATCGCCATCACGCCGACGTTTGCCACCATTGGCATTTTAGCCCCGATCATGCTCACCATCGCCCGTTTGATTCAAGGCCTATCTTTAGGCGGTGAATACGCTTCGGCCACGACCTATTTGACTGAGATGGCGCCTAACGACAAACGCGGCCTATACTCTAGCTTTATTTTCTTCAGCGCGGCTGTGGGCATTTTGTGCGCTTCAGGGCTGGGCTGGCTATTAACCAGCCTCATCAGTAAAGAAGCCATGATCGAATGGGGCTGGCGCATTCCGTTCTTCATCGGTGCCCTTGGCGGTGTGGTCGGCATGTGGATTCGCCGCGCCGTGGCCGAAGACGAAGCCCCGCAAGAAAAAAATAAGGCGGTAAAACAGCCTCTACGCGTGTTGATTCGCGACTACCCGGTTGAAACCATGCGTATTGTGGGCTTTTCTTTACTGTCGACTTATGCCTTCTATGTATTCATGGCGTTCTTACCGACCTATGCGATTCGTCATGCTGGCGCCGTCCCGAGCACTGCTTTTGCCGCCAACACCATCGGTATTTTTGTATTCATGTGCTTGCAGCCACTCTTTGGCATACTGTCAGACAAGATTGGCCGCCGCCCACAGTTGATTACGTTTGCCGCTGGTAACCTATTTTTCTTCTACTTGGTGATCAACTTTGTCAGTGATTCTTTTGTGACGCTGTTGCTGATTGAGCTATTTGGCTTAACCCTATACGCCATGTACTCTTCTGTTGCCCCTGCCATCATGGCCGAACAGTTCCCCAAAAACATTCGTGCCGTCGGCATTGGCGCACCCTATAACCTCATCGTGGCCATCCTAGGCGGCACCACCCCCTATATTTTGACCTGGCTACAAAGCAACCAAATGGAACACATTTTCTTTATTTTGGTGACCGTGGCCGCAGCCTTATCGCTGTTAACCTTCATCAAGATGCCTGAATCAGCAGGCAAAGATTTAGAATAAAACCACTGATACCGCTTTATTTAAAAGGGACTATATGCCAACTACTTCAAGCACACGACCACTGTATTTGCACAGCGCCACTGAGCTTGCGGCGCTGATTAAAACCGGTGTCACCACGTCGCGTGCCGTCACTGAACTGTTTTTAGAACGCATCCAAGCACACACACACCTTAATGCGTTTACTCAAGTGTTTACCCAGCGCGCCTTAGCCTTGGCCGACAACGCCGACCGTTTACAACAGGCCGGCGTCTGCCTCAGCCCCCTGCACGGCGTGCCTATTGCCCTCAAAGAGCATTTCCAATGGACGGGCACCGTGGCACATTTTGGCTCGAAAGCACGCTCAGACGTGATCAGCCACAGCAACAGCGCCTTGGTGAACCAGTTGATTGGCCTTGGCATGGTGATTTTGGGCAAAACCTCGATGACCGAATTTGCCTTTGGCCTCTCGGGCCAAAATCCTTCTTTTGGCACCGCTAAGAATCCTTGGCACGCCACCGAGCATCGAGCGCCCGGCGGCTCCTCCAGTGGTGCTGGCGTGGCGGTCAGCATGGGCCTTGCGCCCTTAGTATTGGGCGGCGACACCGGCGGCTCGGTACGCGCCCCCGCGGCGCTGAACCACACCGTCGGCTACAAACCCACGTCAGGCTTACTCAGCCGCAGCCACTGTATGCCGCTGTGTGAAACCTTAGACGTGCTCGGCCCCATCAGCCACACCGTAGCCGATGCCCGCCTCATCACCCAGCTTTTGGCGGCACCAGAGCTAGACGATGAGGCCACCTTAGCCCCAGCGGCCATGGCCACCCAAACAGCCTTACGCCAATCATTAAGCGCGCCCATTCAGCCACACCTACACTATTTAAGTGAGGCCGCTTGGCCGGCTAAGCTACAGCCTGCCGCCTACGCCAACTGGCTTGACACCCTCACCTTGCTGCGCCAGCAAGGCTGGACGTTGACGCCCTGGGCACCGCAGGATTTGGCCTTTTTTACCGATTTAGGCAACCATAATTCAACCATTTTGGCCTACGAAGCTTACCAAGCTCAGGGACATTATGCTGAAGACCCAGAAGCCCCGATGTGGGCAGTGGTCAGAGCACGGATCATGAATGGCAAAGCCATCACCCAAACCGCACATCAAGACGCTCTGAACACTCGCCAACAGGTCATGGCCACCTTCAATCAAACCTTCCCACAAGGACAGGTTTTGTTGATGCCGGCCATTGATCAGGGTGCCCAACTATTAGACGCAGAGGATGCCAACCATGTTGGCCTCGGTCAATTACTGCGCCCGGCGAACTTCCTTGGGGTACCCGCCATCAACCTTCCCACCGGCCTGGATCAAGACGGCATGCCGCTGGCGATTCAGCTTTTGGCCCACGAGCATCAAGACGTGCTGCTGCTGGCCAAGGCAGAAGCGCTGGAAGCCCTTCTGCCCGACACCCGGCTCGCCCCACCCTCAGCTTAACCTTGTCGTACTCTTTAAGGCCTTAATCACTTAAGGCCTTTTTTGTTTCTTGCTTAAGCTGTGGGATAACATCGCTGTTTACGCTTAAGTTTGTTACAATCGACTCAATCCGCTGCTGAGCAGCGCCTGAGTTTGCCCCTAGGGCCTCACGCTCCTCATTGACCAGCTTTTTGCCATTCTTCTGAGACTTTATATGAGCCAATACGTATTTTCTATGCTTCGCGTGAGCAAAGTAGTGCCCCCACAGAAGCAAATCATTAAAGACATTTCCCTGTCGTTTTTCCCTGGCGCCAAAATTGGCCTATTAGGCTTAAACGGCTCGGGTAAATCCACCGTGCTGCGCATTATGGCCGGTGTGGATAAAGAGTTTGAGGGCGAAGCCCTACCGATGCCTGGCATCAAAATTGGTTATTTACCACAAGAGCCTGAGCTAGACCCGAATAAAACCGTGCGCGAAGAAGTCGAATCCGGCATGGGCGAAGTCATGGACGCACAAAAAAAGCTGGATGAAGTGTACAGCGCCTACGCCGATCCTGACGCCGATTTTGACGCCCTAGCAGAAGAACAAGCGCGCCTAGAGGCCATTATTGCCGCCGGTGCTGGCGACAACGTCGAGCATCAGCTAGAGATCGCCGCCGATGCCCTACGCCTACCCGATTGGGACGCCATGATTGGCAATCTATCTGGTGGTGAAAAACGCCGCGTGGCCTTGTGTAAGCTATTATTGTCTAAACCAGACATGCTGCTGCTAGACGAACCGACTAACCACTTGGATGCTGAATCAGTGGAGTGGCTCGAGCAGTTCTTGGTACGCTTCCCCGGCACCGTGGTTGCAGTGACGCATGATCGCTACTTCTTAGACAATGCCGCCGAATGGATTTTGGAGCTAGACCGTGGCCACGGCATTCCTTGGCAAGGCAACTACAGCTCTTGGCTGGAACAAAAAGAAGCCCGCTTGGCCACTGAATCCAAGCAAGAGGCCGCCCGCATGAAAGCCATGCAAAAAGAATTAGAATGGGTGCGTCAAAACCCCAAAGGCCGTCAGGCTAAATCTAAGTCTCGTTTGGCCCGCTTTGAAGAACTGTCTAGCCAAGAATACCAAAAGCGCAACGAAACTCAGGAAATCTTTATTCCTGTGGCCGAGCGCTTGGGCAATGAAGTCATTGAATTCACCAATGTGTCGAAAAGCTTTGGCGATCGCGTCTTAATCGACGACTTAAGCTTCCGCGTACCTGCAGGTGCCATCGTCGGCATCATCGGCCCTAACGGCGCCGGTAAATCGACCTTGTTCAATATGATTGCAGGCAAAGAGCAGCCAGACAGCGGTGAGGTTAAAATCGGCCAAACTGTGCAAATGGCCCACGTTGACCAAAGCCGTGGGGCGCTGGAAAATGAAAAAACCGTGTTTGATGAAATTGCCCAAGGCCGTGACATCTTACAGGTTGGCCGCTACGAAACGCCAGCGCGCGCCTATTTAGGCCGCTTTAACTTCAAAGGCGCTGACCAAGGCAAGATCGTGGGTAATCTATCCGGTGGTGAACGTGGTCGCTTACACTTAGCCAAAACCCTGATTGCTGGCGGCAACGTCTTGCTGTTAGACGAACCGTCAAACGACTTAGACGTGGAAACCCTACGCGCCCTCGAAGATGCTCTACTAGAGTTTGCCGGCAGCGTGATGGTGATCTCTCACGATCGCTGGTTCTTAGACCGTATCGCCACCCACATTCTGGCCTGTGAAGGCGATTCAAAATGGGTGTTCTTTGACGGCAACTATCAAGAATACGAAGCGGACAAACGCAAGCGTTTGGGTGAAGAAGGCGCCAAGCCTAAGCGCATTCGCTACAAGCCTGTGACTCGCTAAACGAAGACAAACCAAAGCCACCTAACGGTGGCTTTTTTGATGGCGGTACGCTGCGGCTGCTTAAACCATGAATTGAGCTATAAAATTCGCTCCAGCCACAGCCGCGCCCGCATGCCCCAATAACTGGTATAGCCAGTCACGCTGGCCTGCATCTTCCCTTGATACACAATCACCACCGTCGGCGTAACCTTCACCCCCCACAAACTCGACAGCGCACCGTCAGCATCGTTTACGGTTTCAAAAGCATAGCCCTTCTCAGCCAAGTATTCAGCCACGGTAGCGTCATCGCCCGACTGCATCGCCACGCTGATCACGGGAATGCCCGCATCCATCAGCTGCTGCATATTCGGTGAGGTCAACGTACAGATCGGGCACCAAGTGCCCCAAAAATACAGCACGATGGGCTCGGCCTGACTGCGCTCGGCCAAAGAAAATGACTGGCCGGCTAAATTACGCAAATGGTAGGCCTGCGGCTCAGGCTGGACCGGCCGTCGATACCAGTCCACGGCGGTGCTGATCAGCACAAACAGCAGTGCCCACTTCAACACACTCTTAAGCCAACGCCCCAACTTCGTCGTCATCGTCATGTCACGCCTTTATAAAGCCAATGTGGTGCCTAACCATACCATAATGGGAATGGTTGCCAAGGCCAGCAGCGTCGACACAATGGTGGTCGATGCCGCCAAATCGACATCGCCACCGTATTTATGAAACACAATCGAGGCCAGCGCGATGGTCGGCATGGTTGCCTGCACCAAAATCACTTGCGCCAAAGTCAGATCTAAATCCAGCACCGACACCATCAGCATCGCCAGGGCCGGTACACCAAACAGCTTAAACAGCAGCGGCACGGTAAACTGGCGCTTGGGCATGGCGCGGATTTTAGGCCACATGCCCGGCACCAGCAGCCCAATGTAAATCATCGCCAACGGGCTGGCCACATTGGCCAACATCGTGGTCAAGGAAATCAAAAACTGCGGGGCTTCGAACTGCATAAAACCTAGGGCCAAACCCAACACAATCGCCAACATCGGAATATTGAGCATGGGTTTGAGCGAGGCCAGCGAAAACTTGCTGTCTTTTTGCAACATAAAAATGCCCAACGACCACAGCACAAAATCCATGCCCGCATCAAACACCGCCGCCAGCAGTGCCCCTTTAGGCCCAAACAAAATCGCACACAGCGGAATGCCGATGAAGCCGGTATTGCCTAGGGCCGAAATAATACTGGTTTGGCGTGCGCGCTGGCCCTCATAACCTAAACCCTTGCCCAAGGCCCAGCACACCAGCAACGCCACCGTGTTTAAGGCGGCGGCGCCGACAAAGGTCAGCAACACCAGCTTAAACATTTCACCGTCCATTTTAAATTTAAAAATGCTGGACAAGATAATGCACGGCAACGCCACATTCACGATGATTTGAATCAGCATGCCTTGGGTTTCAATCGACAAGGGTCGGTTGCGCCGCAGCAAGATCCCAATCAAAATCATCACCCCCATGATCCCTACTGAGGACAGGGTGGTCAAAAACCCCATAGTGTCTTCCTTTGTTTACGTCTTATTGATGATTAGTCATTAAACTTTGTTTTAAAAAAGCCATGATGACGGCCATTTCTTCCGCCGTTTGCGCCTGAGTGCCGTTGCCGGTGTGGCCACCATTATCGCTGACGTAGAGATAAGCTGGCGCCTTCTGATCGCGCAAGCGGGCATAGAATTTAATGGCGTGACCGGGATGCACCCGATCATCAGTCAAGCTGGTGGTTAATAAGGCGGGCGGATAAGCCTTGGCCGTGGCAATTTGATGATAAGGCGACAGCGCCAACAGGCTGTCTACCGTATTCGGACATTTAGGATCACCGTACTCCTCCACCCAGCTCGCGCCTGCATACAGCTCATCGTAGCGCAGCATGTCGGTCAGCGGCACTTCACACACCATGGCACCGATGCGCTCAGGCGCGCGGGCGTAAGCGCTGGCGACAACCAGGCCGCCATTACTGCCGCCCTGTATCGCAATCTTAGCGGCGCTGCTGCGCCCGCTCACGCTCAGGTCGGCCACGATGGCCAACAGGTCATCCACGCTCTTGTGCTTGTTGCGCCCTTGAGCGGCTCGATGCCACTGCGGCCCAAACTCGCCACCACCGCGCACGTTGGCCAGCACAAATGCCCCGCCCTGCTCCAGCCAATGTTTGCCTACAGTACCTAAATAATGCGGCAGCTCTGGCACGCCAAAGCCACCGTATACATACACCAAGGTGGGCGTATCCGGTGTGGCTTGTTGCCCCACCCAGAAGTAAGGGATCGCCACACCATCATCGCTATTGGCCCAATACTGCGCCACCGTGACGCCACTGGGGTCAAACTGCTTGGGCTGCTTACGCACCACCACCAGCTCCATCAGCGATACGTCTAGCGCGTAAAGGGTTAACGGGGTGACAAAGTCACTACAGGCTAAGTACACTGTGTCGGTACCCCAAGGCTGATCCACCATGTCGATGGCACCGCTGGGCAGCGTCGGCGTGGCCACTTCGTTCCAGCCGCTGGCGTCATAGCGCCACACGGCCAAACGGCCTTTCACCTCATCTAAAAGGCTCAACACAATGTGGTTCTTGGTGGTTTCTACGCTTTCTAAGGCCTGAGTAGCCGTAGGTGCAAACAGCACCGTCGCCGTGCCCAACGACCCTTTGCTTAAAGACAGCGCCAACAGGCTCCCCGCTTCGTAGCGCTTTTTATTGCGTACCCACGTTTCGGTCAAGCGCAAGAGCAGCTGACCGCCGATGTAGCCCACCACGTCAGCGGTTTTAGGCAATTTAAGGGGCTGCGGCTGTAGGTCTGGCCCGACGTATAAATAGGTTTTTTGGAAAAAACTGCTGGATGCTTCGATTAAATCGATGGGCGTGCCCTTGGAATCTAGATAGCGCCAAGCGTTCACCATCATGTCGCTGGCGTCGATTTGAAAAACCGGCGTACCTTCTTCAAAACTTTGGCCACGCTCAATCAGCCACACTTCGCGCGCATAGCCCGCTTCGGTGCATTGGCGCTCATCCCAGGCAGGACAAACCCAAACGCTGTCCTCATCACGCCATGAAACGTGATTCTTGCCTAAAGGAAAATGCAGGCCGCCAGGGACAATTTGGCCAGTAGCCAAATCGAACTCCAGCGTGTACGCCGCATCGCGCCCAGCGGCGCTGAGACTCAGCAACACGCGCAGCGGCTGCTCGACATAATGCGACACCCCATCTAAATAAACGTCATCCGCCAACACTTCATCAAAATCGGCCACGTTGAATAAGATCTGCCACTGTGGCAAACCTGCGCGATAGTTCACCGCTTTAGCGACGCGGTACACGCCCTTAGGATACTCAGCACTTTGATAAAAGTGGTACATCCGACCACGATGCTCTTGGCAAAACGGAATTTGCTTTTCGTCCTGCAAGGTGTTCAATACCGCCTGACGCACATCGTGAAAATAAGGAGACTGCATGAAGGTTTGATGGGTTTGCTGATTCGCCTCGGCCACAAAGGCCAGCGTCGAATCATCTAAGGATTCTAAATGTGGGTAGGGGTCTGTAGTCATGATCTCTAAATGAGGTATAAAGTCGCACGTAAAAAAACCATCTGGCCGAGCAAGATGGCTTCAAAGTTTCTGTGATTATCCAAGACATTAGCTTAAAGAGCAATGATTAAGCTCGCTTTTATGGGGTTAACAAATGCGCCCAGCTGTGGGGATCATCCCAGCGCATGCGCGGCAGGTGCGTAACCGTCTGATTATAGGTGGCATCGTACAGCAGCTGTTGCCACGCAGGCGATAGCCCCCCTTGGATCTCGGGCTTATCATCAATCAAATAATCGCCCTGAACTAAGGTTTTGTCCTTGGTTAAAATCAGCTTATCCAGCCACGCCACACCCAAGTGCTGCGCCACCCACTGATACTTCTCGGCCACGCAATAAGGGTTTTGCAACAGCGGTGAGGTGCAAATACGCACATCGTGGCCGGCGTCGGCCAAGGCCTGTATGCCTGCAATTGCGCCCGGCAGCGGCGGTAAATCACGAAAAAACCGCTCGGCAAAGCAAATCTTAGCCACGCGTTCGCGTAAATGTTCGGGGTAGTCACGATGGGCATAAAACGACAGCCGTGCTGCGGGCGCCAGCGGCGCCACGTCGCTATAGGCCTGACGCCACTTTTGGCGCAGGCCCTCTTCAAAATCCGCCAGCACGCCGTCTTGATCGATCAGTAACAGCATGGCCTTATGCCACCAGAGCCAACAGCTTGGCAAAGGCCTCATCAAAGCCGACCAGGCCTTCTTCTTGTAGCCGCAGTCCTAAACCATCAAGATCAATCCCTAAATCAGCCACATCAGCCAATACCTGCTTGGCCGTAGCGACGTTTTCAATCAGGCTCATCCGCCCTTCACCATGATGCACAAATGCTTCCAACGTCGCCGCTGGCACGGTGTTGATCGTGGGTGCACCCATGACTTCTTCCACATACATCACGTCTGAATAAGCCTTGTTTTTGGTGCCGGTAGACGCCCACAAAAGCGGCAACACGCGCGCGCCGCGCGTAGCTAAGGCCTTAAAGCCTGGCCCTTCAAAGAAGGCCTGCCATTGGCAAAAAGCCTCTTTGGCCAAGGCCACGGCGACTTTACCTTGCAAAACGGCAGGCAAGGTAGGGTCGAGATTGGCGTCAATGCGCGACAAGAAGAAGCTGGCCACCACAAACACGTCCTCTAGGGGCAGGCCGTTGCCGATACGCTCGACTAAGCCTTGTACATAAGCTTCATACGCTTTATGCACCTGAGCCAAAGAAAACAGCAGGGTGAGATTCACGTTCACCCCTGCCGCCACCAGTTCAGTTAGGGCGGCAATGCCAGCGTCGGTCGCGGGGACTTTAATCAGCACGTTGGGGCGGTCAATACTGGCCCACAGGCGCTTCCCTTCGGCCACGGTACCGGCAGCATCGTGAGCCAAATCAGGCGACACCTCTAAGCTAACCCAGCCAACATGGCGCTCACTGCCGTGAAACACTTCAGTAAAGGCATCGCAGGCCGACTGCACGTCGGCAATAGCCATGGTCTCATAGCGCGCCTTGGGGCTTAAGTCGGTTTGCTTGAGCGCCTCGATTTCAGTCAGGTAACGCGGGTCATCTTTAAACGCTTGATAAAAAATCGCAGGGTTAGAAGTCACCCCACACACGCCCTGGGCAATCTTTTGCGCCAATTCGCCCGATTCGATCAAAGAACGCGACAGCTGATCCAGCCAGATCTGCTGACCCAATGCTTTAACTGCTAATAAATCTGCCATACTTTTTTCCTTTTATCGCGACCAAAACAACCCTGATTATGTTTATGCTTCGCTCATCCTAAACATAAAGCCACGGTTTGAATAGCCTTTTAAGCTTCAATCTCGGGATTTAAACATGTTATAGTCTCTCTTTCTTGATGACAGCCAACCCACTATAAAAATGAATCCTTTGACTGCGCCCCACTTTGAGCAAAAAATCTGTGACCCCAACACGCTGGCCGAACGTCTACGCGACAGCACCCAGCCGGTGGTCTTTACCAACGGTTGCTTTGACATTCTGCACCGTGGCCACGTGACCTATCTGGCTCAGGCCAAAGCACAGGGCGCTACCTTGGTAGTCGCCTTGAACACCGACGCGTCGGTAAAACGCCAGGGTAAGGGCGACGACAGACCGATCAACAGCCTAGATAATCGCTTGGCCGTGATCGCCAGCTTAGAGAGCGTGGATTTTGTCACCTGGTTTGACGCCGACACACCATATAACTTGATTGAGCAGATTCAGCCTCAGGTTTTAGTCAAGGGCGGCGACTGGGCGCCAGAGCAGATTGTGGGCGCGAAAGAAACCTGGGCCCGCGGCGGCGAAGTGCTGTCCATTCCCTTTTTGCACCAAACCTCGACCACCCAAACCTTGGCCAAAATTCGCCAAGCAGAAGGTCAGGATCCGGCATGAAACACACGTTCTGGGATTTCCTAAGCCTCATCAGCGACGCCAAAGCGCACACTGAAGCCAATTTATTGGCGCAGCTCAACATAGACGATGCCACCCTCCAGGCATGGTTGATGCGTGCTCAGCAAGAGCTGGCCATTCCCTACACCCATTTAAATCAAGTGATTCAGCTGACGCGGCCAATGTGCGTCCTCACTGACGCACAGTTCACCGACGTGGCCCTCAACCCGACGCTGTCGCTACAGGTGCTGGACGAATGCACGTCCACCAACACCTTGCTGTTTCAGCGCGCGAAAGAACTCGGCCATGCCGCCCACGGTTCGGTTTTGGTGACCAACCAGCAAACCCAAGGCCGCGGGCGACAGGGCCGCAGCTGGTACAGCGCCATCGGCGGCTGCCTGCCCATCAGCGTGGCTTGGGGCTTCGACCAAAAACAAGCTCAACTCGGCCATCTGCCTCTGCTGGTCGCGCTGGC
Organism: Neisseriaceae bacterium; assembly: GCA_017987415.1. Classification (GTDB taxonomy): domain Bacteria; phylum Pseudomonadota; class Gammaproteobacteria; order Burkholderiales; family Neisseriaceae; genus JAGNPU01. Next base: position 1,799 of record JAGNTR010000062.1, on the reverse strand, counting down.
CTGTCATCGCGTCTTGAGTAAACTACACGTCCCTTGCCAAATCAAATGGCCCAACGACATCATGGCCGGCGAAGCTAAAATGGGCGGTATTTTGGTAGAAAGCATGCCCACCGAAACCGGCAGCATGGTGGTGATCGGCGTGGGCCTGAACCTCATTGCCCCCTATTTACCACAGCAAAAAACCTTAGGCCTCTGGGACGTACAACCGTCCATCGATCCTCAGCAAGTTGTGACCTTATTTTTAAATGAGCTGGCCGACATCCTCACCGCCTTTACCGAACAAGGCGCCCAACATTTAATGCCTGAATACATGCAGGCCCACCGCGACCAAAATAAAGAAGTTGAGCTATGGGCCAACCAAACCTTGATTCACCAAGGGGTGGTGCAAGGTATTGCCGAAGATGGCGCCCTGCTGCTGCAAACCAACGCCGGCCTTGAGCGCATTCACAGCGGCGAAGTCAGCCTACGCCGACCGCAGCGTAAACTGTTGCTCTTGGATGCAGGCAATAGCCAGCTTAAGTGGACCATTGTCGAAAAAGGCAAGTTTACCCATCACGACCATGCCCCTTACCGCGACCTGTCTGCGCTCGCGACGTTTATGGCAGCGCATCCCGACGTGCATGAAGTGATTGGCTGCGCCGTCTGCGGCACCTATAAGCGTAGCCAAGTAGAAGAGCTGATTCCCTTCCCCATCACGTGGTTAAGCAGCCAGCGCCACGCCATGGGTATTTACAATCATTATCAAAATCCGCAAGAGCACGGTTCAGACCGCTGGTTCAATATTTTAGGCTCGCGCGTGTTCACCCAAAACTCTGTGATTGTCGCCAGCTGCGGCACCGCCATCACCATCGATGCCTTAACCCACAACAATCATTATCTGGGCGGCAGCATCATGCCAGGCTTCAACCTGATGCGCGAAGCCATGTCCAAACGTACCGCCAACCTGAATCGCCAGCTGGGCCGGCCCTATGCCTTTGCCACGTCTACGCCCAACGCCATGGCCAGCGGCATCATGGATGCAGCCGTTGGCGCCATTCTAGGCGCCTATCAGCGCCTGAAAGCGCGTGAAGGCGCTGACCACCCAGTCGACATCATCATCACCGGCGGCAGCGCCAGCAGGGTTTTGGAACATGTTCACACCCATTATGCCCTGCCAGTCATGCCTAAAGTCGTGGAAAACCTAGTGTTCCACGGCCTGCACAACTGGATCGAGCACTCTTAAACTATGTGTTTAAATTCGCCCTCAGCCTGCGCTGGGGGCATTTTACTATGAACAATAGCCGCGATCTGTGCCCGCAACCACCGCTGAGCTGGATCCAGATGGCGCCTTGGATGCCAAGCCATGGCAAACGCCAGTTCAGGAATGGGCAATGGCGCCGGTAAGACCACCAAATCGGCTGCCAACGGCACAAGGCGTAAGGTTTGGGCCAGAACCGTCAACACCAGGTCCGTACCGCGCACCACCTCTGTGGCTAAGCCCCAATACGGCAAGCTCAGCTGAACGTCACGCTGCTGGCCCAATACGGCTAAAGCCCGCTCTAGCTCATCTTGCTCACCCTGCCTCATCACCACCGATACGTGTGGGCGCGCCAGCCAGTCGGCTAAACTCAAGCCCTTGTGCCGCGATTGCGCCTTGAGGCTGGCCCCATCCACCACGCTCACAAACCCATCTTGAAACAGCACCGTCGCCTGTAGCGGCTCAGGTAGGCTAGGAAAAACGCCTAAAGCCACGTCAACCTCACCGTCCAATAGCTGCCCCATCATGGCCTGTCGGCTGCCGCTCTGACACACGTGTAGCG
>JAGNTR010000061.1 GCA_017987415.1 Neisseriaceae bacterium | reverse complement strand
TGCCGAAATAAAAGCCGATCAAAACCAATCATCACAAGCATTAAATCCTATTATATTTAGCCCACGTTATTTTGGCCAAAACACGCTAGGCCTAGCCACATAAATATTAAAATACAGACACTTACATTGCACATCCTCAATATAACGATCATATAAAACAACCAGGCCAGCCGGCCCCACTCTGTTCCCCATATCCCCTCAGATGATGGCCCGTCTATGCGGCTTACACGCCTATAAGCTCTACCCATTATTATTATTTTTGTTTAACCACTATTAATTTAATGTTGTTTGCATAAATAAAATGCCTATGCTACCTTGTGCAAAAGGCAAAAACTGTCGGCGTTAGCAACCTAGGGCAGGCTAAACTCGTCTAGGCAGTCCGAAAAAGGCGGCACACCAGCCTCTTTTATAAAAAATACCCAATAAATAAAAAACCTCTAACCGTTCTAAACATTCGCGCCATACCGCCGCCAACGGGCGCTGGCCTGATGAGGTGATGGTATTGAGCCATCTTCCTTTAACCCATTAGGTGAAATCGCCACAGACCACCCCTACTGTTTATCCATTACTGTAACGACATTAAATTCAATAAAAAGCGGGACGACTCTATCGTGGAAGGATGCTTCAACATCATGCCTACTTTACTCAAACGCACGGCTTTAACGCTGTTGTTGATGGGCAGCAGCGGTTGCAGCAGCGCGTTAATGGACCCTAAAAGCCCCATTGGCCTGGCTCAAAAAGACCTCATCATCACCGCCACCTGGCTGATGTTGATCGTGGTCATTCCCGTATTCATCATGATTGTGGCCTTTTCTTGGCGCTACCGTGCCAGCAATCAGCGCGCTACCTATGCGCCTAACTGGGCGCACTCTAACCGTATTGAAGTCATTATATGGCTGGTGCCCATCGCCATTATTGCCGTTCTGGGCACGCTGACTTGGCGCAGCACGCATGAGCTTGATCCTCGTAAGCCACTCATCAGCGCCAGCACGGACACCACACTCGAAGTACAGGTCATCGCCCTTGATTGGAAATGGCTGTTTATTTATCCCGACTACGGTGTAGCCAGCGTCAATGAGTTGGCGCTGCCGCTCAACGCGCCCGTACGCTTCAACATCACCTCCAACAGCGTCATGAATTCATTTTTCATCCCACAGCTGGGCAGCCAACTATACGCCATGGGCGGCATGCAAAACACGCTCAACCTCATTGCAACCGAAACGGGGCGCTATGACGGCCTCTCAGCCAACTACAGCGGCCATGGCTTTTCTGGCATGAGGTTCCAAGCCATTGTTTCCGAACAGGCTGATTTTGACCAATGGATTCAGCAGGCTCAAGGCAGCGATCACGCCCTCAACTGGGCCAGCTTACAAACCCTCGCCGGCGCCAGCCAAAACCACCCCGTTGCCTATTTCGCATCCGTCACCCCTGGGCTGTACCAAGGCGTACTGGGCCAATTTATGCGCATGAATGCGGCCAGTCATCTCGCCATCGATGTCGGCCAAGCCACCAGCAGCGACTCGGGTTTTGCCGCCAAACGCCCCACCCTCAATGGCCCTCAACCCGCCCAGCCCTAAAAGGATGCCCCATGCTCGGTAAACTTAGCCTCGACGCCATCCCCTCCGACCCCATCGCCCTAAGCGCAGCCTTATTCATCGTGGTCGGCGCCGTCGCCTTGCTCATTTTGCTCACCCACCTCAAGCGCTGGCGCTGGCTGTGGACCGAATGGCTCACCACGGTAGACCATAAAAAAATTGGCATTTTGTATTTTTTGGTGGCGCTGGTGATGCTGCTGCGCGGCTTTGCCGACGCCCTCATGATGCGCACCCAGCTGGCGGCCGCCGCCACCGGCAGCGGTGCGGGCTATTTACCACCGGAACATTATGATCAGATCTTCACCGCCCACGGCGTGATCATGATTTTCTTTGTCGCCATGCCGATGATTTTAGGATTAATGAACCTCATCGTGCCCCTGCAAATTGGCGCCCGCGACGTGGCTTTTCCCTTTTTGAATTCGTTTAGCTTTTGGCTGTTTATGGCCGGGGTGATGCTCATCAATGTTTCCCTAGGCGTCGGTGAGTTTGCCCAAACCGGCTGGCTGGCCTATCCGCCCTTGTCCAGCAGCGCCTATAGCCCTGGCGTCGGCGTTGACTATTGGATTTGGAGCCTGCAAATATCGGGCTTAGGCACCTTGCTCTCTGGGGTGAACTTCATCACCACCATCATCAAACTCAGAACCCCTGGCATGAAGCTGATGGCCATGCCGGTGTTCACGTGGACGGCCTTATGCACCAATGCCTTAATCGTGGCGGCCTTTCCCATCCTCACCGCTACCTTGGCCCTCTTAACGCTGGAGCGTTATTTAGGCTTTCATTTTTTTACCAACGACATGGGCGGCAACCAGATGATGTACGTCAACCTCATCTGGGCCTGGGGCCATCCTGAAGTGTACATCCTTATTTTGCCGATGTTTGGCGTGTTCTCTGAAGTCATCGCCACCTTCAGCCAAAAGCGCTTATTCGGTTACGCTACCTTGGTGATGGCCACCGTCGCCATCACCATTCTGTCGTTTATGGTGTGGCTGCATCATTTTTTCACCATGGGCGGCAGCGCCAACGTCAACGCCTTTTTTGGCATCGCCACCATGGTGATCGCCATTCCCACCGGGATTAAAATATTCAACTGGCTGTTCACCATGTATCGCGGCCGCATTATTTTTTCGGTGCCGGTTCTGTGGACCCTCGGCTTTTTATTCACCTTCACCTTGGGCGGCATGACCGGCGTGTTACTCGCCGTCCCCGGCGCCAACTATGTGTTACACAACAGCATGTTTTTGGTGGCCCACTTTCACAACGTCATCATTGGCGGCGTCGTTTTTGGCGCCATGGCTGCTTTTAACTATTGGTTTCCCAAGGCCTTTGGCTTCACCCTTAATGAACGGCTGGGGCGTTGGTCTTTTGGCTTTTGGATCACCGGCTTTTTTACAGCGTTTATGCCCCTATACGTTCTGGGCTTCATGGGCATGACTCGACGCATCAGCGCCGGCCTCAATCCAGAATGGTTTCCCATGCTGCTGATCGCCAGCGTAGGCGCCGTCATGATCCTCATCGGCATCCTGTTACAGCTGGTGCAAATTTGGGTCAGCGTGCGTGATCGCCATCAGCATCAAGATCACAGCGGCGATCCTTGGCCAGGCCGCACCCTAGAATGGGCCACCGCCTCGCCGCCGCCATTTTATAATTTTGCCGTCTTACCTAGCGTGGTGGAACGTGATGCGTTTCACGCCATGAAACTCAGCCAGCAGCTACCGCGGCTTCAGGCCAGCTATGCCCCCATCCACATGCCACGCAATACCGGCACTGGCTTCATCCTCGGCATGATGAGCGCCGTTTTTGGCTTTGCCATGGTGTGGGCCATCTGGTGGCTGGCTCTGTCTAGCCTGCTGGCCATGGTGGTGTATTACATCCACCATACGTTTAATGACGACCTCGATTACTACGTCAGCAGCGAAGAAATCGTCGCCATTGAGGCGGCTTACTACGCCCAACAAACCCGAGGGAAAGATCATCCATGAGCCATCACATCAGCCATACCGGCCCTAAACACGACACGATCGCCGAACACCACGATCACGACGAAGGCAAAACCCCTTTAGGCTTTTGGCTTTACCTCATGAGCGACTGCCTGCTGTTCGCCACCCTGTTTGCCACCTATGCTGTTTTGGTCGGCGGCGTCGCCAACGGCCCGCGCGACGCCGACATCATCAGCCTACCGCTGATTTTGATCAGCACTTTATTGTTGCTGTTCAGCAGCTTTACCTTTGGCCTGGGCCTGCTGGCAGCCAAAGCCCAAAGGCTACGCCCCACCCTCATCTGGCTGGGCCTCACCTTTGCCTTAGGGCTAGGGTTTATTGGCCTTGAAGCCTATGAGTTTTATGAGCTCATCAGCAGCGGCTACGGACCACAGCGCAGCGCCTTTTTGTCGGCTTTTTTCACCCTTGTGGGCACCCACGGCCTACACGTGCTGATTGGCCTATTGTGGCTATTGGTCTTGGGCTGGCAGCTATATCAAAAAGGCCTAACCGCAAAAAACCACATTCGGCTCACTTGCTTGAGCCTGTTCTGGCACTTTCTAGACCTCATCTGGATTTGCGTGTTCAGCGTCGTCTACCTCACAGGAGCCATTCGATGACATCCCACTCTCCTACTTCGCACGGCGGTTCGCTCAAATCCTATCTGATTGGCCTCGCCCTATGCCTCGCCCTCACCGGCCTGTCTTTTTATCTGGCCATGACGGCGCACGGCCCCAGTATGGGCCTATTGATGGCTATTGTGGGGCTTGCTCTGGCCCAACTGATGGTGCAGCTGATTTATTTTTTACATCTATTCGAACGGGGGCAGGCCTGGACGGTTTTTTCCTTGCTGTTTACCCTCTTGATTTTATTCATTGTGGTGGGCGGGTCGCTGTGGATCATGCGCGACCTCAACGCCAATATGATGTCGTTCTGACATGACCAATCACCCCTACGTCCAGCTGTTTAAACCGGGCATCATCATGGGCAATCTGATCACCCTCTGGGGCGCTTTTTTCATGGCCAGCCAAGGAAAGATCCATCTACCCCTATTGGGCTGGCTGACGCTGGGAACCGCTTTATTGATCGCGTCTGGCGCGGCGTTTAACAATGTGATTGATCGCGATCTGGATCGCTTAATGAGGCGAACCCGCCGTCGCGCCTTGCCACTCAAATTAGTCACGCCTCGTTCCGTCTTGATCATCGCCAGCCTTTTTGGGCTAGCGGGATTGGCCATCTTGAGCCATTACGGCAGCTTACTCGTGGGAGCATTAGCCTTGGCCGGCTGGTTGGCCTATGTTTTGTTGTATAGCCTGTATGGAAAACGCCGTGGCACTCATGGCGTGGCCGTGGGCAGCCTATCCGGCGCCGTTCCACCCATGATGGGCTATTGTGCCGTCACCCAATCCCTAGACTGGCTCGCATTTGGTCTTGGGTTCAGCCTCTGCCTGTGGCAAATACCGCATACCTACGCCATCGCGCTGCGGCGCTTGGATGACTATCGTGCCGCTAAGCTGCCCCTGCTGCCCGTAGTGAGTGGCGTGGCCATCACCCAAACCCATCTGCGCCGCTATGTATTTCGCTTCACCGTGGTTTCAACCAGCCTGTGGTGGCTAGGGCCGCTCAGCCCCTATTATGGCGTAGGGATGCTGCTTGGCGGACTGCTGTGGTGGCGCGCCGCCAAAGTCGCTTCGTTCAAAATCACGCCCAATCAGTACGTCCATCAATGGGGGCTGAGCATGTTCGGCTATTCCATTGCCTTAATCACCTTATTCAGCCTGCTGTTGGCGCTAGACCCTTGGCTGGCGCAGCGCACATTAGGTTAGAAATACGCCTCTAACTTCAAGCTGACTTCATTTTTTCGATAGGCATACAGCCAATCCACGTTGCTGCTAACCCGATGGTGGCGCAACAATAGGCTCGGCGTCAGGCCGGCCAGTTTAAACTTGGGCACCTTCACAATGGCGGTATAGGTTTGCTCATGATCAGCGCGTTTGGCCGCCAACAGATCACTGTAGGCGTCATACTGCTTGTGCCGCCAAGCGCCAAATAACGCGGTTTCAACGCCCACGGCAAAAGATTTAGCCACGCCCAAGCGTGCACCCTGTTGATGATAGGCGTTCACCGCCTCATCCGCATCTTTACGCACCCAGTCTAGCCCTCCGAACACCAGCCAGTTTTGCGGTAAGGCGTACGTACCCGTCACAAACAGCGAGCTTTGCCAGCCATCGTTGTGGGCATAGTCGTCCTGATGATAGGCCAACCGTTTACGTTCCACATCAACGTTCACCAAAGCCTTCGGGCTTAAGCCATACTGCCACTCGATTTTCGCCCCTAAAGCCTTAGACAAAGCCTGATGGTTCTGCCAATTAAACTCAAACAACGGCGCCACCGTCAGCGTGGTACGGGCGCTGCGGTATTGATAGCCACCATACACGCTGGCGGTGCTGTCGCTGTAGCTGGACTCATGGGTGTATTCATTGCCGTATAGTAGGCCGCGCAGCATTAAGCCATGATTGCCGCTCACGTTTTTTTGCTTACTCAGCGTTGCCTCATAAGCCCAGCCTTGATCGGCCACAGGGCCGGGAATGCGGCGCTCAACGTAGCCTTGGAGCTGATTGTCTTCATACACAGGGAAATAAGTCACGCTGGCAGTCGATTGATTTAAATTGCTGTTGTGGGCGGGCCCAATAGCCACCGAGCCGTGCCATGCTTCACGCACGGCCAAAGCGTCTACATAGCCGGCCACATTTTCCTGTAGCCCAAGCGCATCGGTAGGTAGCTCAATTTGCTTGAACCACGCTTGAGCTTCGGTATTTTGATGGTTTTCATATAAAGTTCGTCCTAATTCTAGCTGTACCCGTAAAAAATCAGGCTGTGCCTGCAACAGCTGCCGATAGCCTGTAATGGCCGCCGAATAGTCGCCCTCGGCGCGCGCCAAAGCCGCTTGGGCAAAGCCAACCAAGGCCTCATCATGATTAGCCAAGGCCTGATATTGAGGCAATAGGCGCCGTACATCTGGCCAAAGCTGATGATTGACGCCTAAGTAAATGGCCTTACCCAAATCATTGACGTTGGCCTCAATGCGCAGCAACTGGCCGTTCACCAGCATGCCCTCTGTGCCCTCAGGCCAATCAGATGCCTCAGGCACCAGCACAGACTCAGCCTTTTGATCGGTTGAAAACTGTAATGAATGGCGTAGTCGACGGCTGGTGTCTTCATCGGCATGCGCCAGTGATGCCAGAGCCAAGCTGCCGAACACCATGCAGAATACGCAGCGCCAGCGTCGCTCAATTAAAAAATGTCTCATGGCCGACCCTGCCTTTTTGTGCTTAGGGTGTAGCCACACCCTTCATCAAAAAAGGGGCTTGATCAACAAGCCCCCGTTCGGTTTTTAGATGCCACTAAACCCGTCGCATCATCGGTTCTCGCTTAAGGCTTTTTACTGCCGCCAAACGACACGTCTTTACTGCGATCGGTAAAGGTGGCAATGCCGGCTAACTGTGACGCAGCGTTACCAAAGAAATGGCCTTGGGTCTTACCAGCAACGTTGCCGGTGGCCGTGGCTTTGCCGACAAAGCTGGCGTTGGCGCTGTTGATTTTCGCATCCACATTGACCGCTAAAGCATTATTGTTGATGTCACCCTTCAGCGTATTTTTGGCAAAATCGGCTTTAAACGTACCGGTCAGTAAATTGCTGCCGTTGTAATTATTGATCCCCACGACGGCGTAGTCAGCCTGCCCGGTGGTGGGCATATTGGTGGTTTTGTCTTTACCGGCGTAATACACGGTGTGGGTACCGTCAGCCACATTGCCGGTTTGCGACCATTCACCAAAATAAACGTCGCTATTGGCCACCTTGGTGAAATTAAAATCACCCATATCGCGATGAGAGCCGGGTGAAGCAGCAATGCGCGTCACGCCATTTGCGTCCGCTGCCACCATTTGCTGTAACCCCGAAAAGGCGACTTTGGTAAAGTCAGCCACGTTGTGCACGCCAATGCCGGGCTGACCCGCTTGACCAGGATGGCCAGGACCACCAGCGGCCGTTTCCCCTACTTGGATGTAGGCATCATCACTTTGGGCCGAGGCCACAGCTGCCTGCGTCTGCCCAACCATTGCACATAAACCCAATACCACTGCCATTGTTTGTAACTTTTTCATTGTCATCTCCAGATACATAAAAAAAGAACACACCACCAGCAAAAGACCCAAAGGTCGTGTGAGTAAAAAGGCCCTCTTAGGCTTGTGGCCTAAGGTTTTGAGAACCTGTGGCTGAGTATAGACACCCTTTTGACTAAACGCAAATGATAATCGTTATTATTTAAAACATTGTTGTATTTTGTCATGGCGCCCTTAGATCGACACCCATAAAAAAAGCCAGCATGGCATGCTGGCTGAGCGCAATGGCTTAATTAAAATTTGCCTTTAAGCGTGAGCTTCACCGTTCGCCCTGGTGCTGGCATTCGCGCACGACTCAACGGGTCTAAATAATAGCGGTTAGTCAAATTGGTGACGCCCAGTTCAACCGCCAGCTTATCGTTCATACGGTAATTGGCATGGGCATCGACAATAATCACCGGCGCCCACCCTAATGGCTCATTAAAGTATTCAGACTGTTTACCCGCCTCACCAAAATTTCGATCATCATTATTCACTGAACCACTATGGAAGGTCATGCGTGAACCCAGCTCCAGCTTTTGCTGTAAGAACCGCCCCCCCACCAGCCAGTTCACCATGTATTTGGGCTGGGGCATATTGCGTAAATAGCCGTTGCGAAAGCCATCACGGACGCAGTTGCTGATGCGCCCTAAGAAGGGATCAGCCACAACCGCCGATGATTCATCGCACACTTCATTTTTCAAATTCATGGCCACGCCTAAGTCGGTAAAGAAACGACCGTTATCGTAACGCCCCTGTAGTTCTAAGCCGGCCACTTTTTGCTTGTCTACATTGCTGAATTGAAATAGGTCATTACGCTCTATGGTGTCCTTAATGGTGTTGTGATAATAAGCGATTTTAACGTCAGCATGGCGCTGCGCGCCCAATAAATCACGCAAATCATGAACATAGGCTACTTCAATGTTTTTAGCATGTTCTGGCTTCATCGGTTCTCTGGAGCTAGAAGAAAAGCCGATGGTGCTCTCAAATAGGCTGGGCATGCGCTTCGCCTCGCTATAACGTACGTACACGCGGGCATTCTCGGTCAATAAAGCAGTGGCCGACAACACGGGTGCCCAAGCATGATCCTTACGCTTTTTCACCTCTGGCCATCGCTGCGCCGTGGCTTCCGTATACACCTCTTGGCCACTCGCAATCACGTCCTTACCCAAAGTCAAACTACCGTTTAAAAAAGGATTATTTTCACGCTTCATTTTGCCATCGGCATCGGCTAGCCACAAAACCTCATCGTTGGTTAAGCCCCAATAGTCATCAAAACGATCTTCAGGGTCTAGCCACCACATTTCATCTGCAAACTCTTCCTCGGTATAACGGCGTTTGTACTTTAACTTATAGCCTTTAAACGCTCTGTCTACGGCGTAATTAGGATCTTCAGCCTGCATGCGTTCGTCTAAAAAATCATCCATAGACGTATAGGCCGTACGCTTCATACCGGCGCTTAAAGCCAGCCAATCGGTTGGCTGCCAATCAAAATTAAAGCTCACATTGTGTTCATCACGCGTACCCTTACGGCCCGCGGCCTGAGTGCTGCCCATTTCTTTAGGATCGTACACATTATCCGAGCCTAAGCGCTCTTTTTGAAAGCTACCGCTGACGGTAAAATCCAGATTAGGCAACAGCGAAGCCTTATTACTGATGGTCACGCCCCAGCGGTTTTCACGTGCATTCATCAAGGCCGTGTTGCGTAAGGTCATATTCGCGTTAGGCGACCATTCTGGCAACCCAGTGCTATTTTCATAAGGCTCATTTGGAAAACCACCACCGTTATAGGTGTCGCTCACCGAACGCGTCGCCCAAAGATTGGCCTCAAGATCAATCAAAGGCTGGTCGGCAGGCTGCCATTTATACAATAAATTATAGGCACTTAGGCTAACCTCGCTTAGAGGCCATTGCGGCACCCCATCATTACCCCAGCGCTCAGGCTTTAAACGTGAAGGCATGATTTCACCAAAGTCAGCCTTGGTGTGCCGTAACCCCAGCTCTAACGACTGCTCATCGCTCAAATGCAGGGTGCCCTTGAGCAAATACGATGCCATCCGACTAGACGTATTGGGCACTTCTTTACCCGGCTGATAAACATTGGCCATATAGGCCTGATGGTCCCAATAATCGGGTTCACCCTCGCCTTGAAAACGGTATTTATCGGCGCCTTTTTTACCCGCTAAATGGTTACCCTTACTGCGATAGCTATAGGCAGCCACCACATCAAATCGCTCTTGCCGAGTCGCTAAGGCAATGCGAATGGCCTCATCTTGACCAAATTTATGCCCACTTTTAGGCCTTACCCGTAACGTTGGGTCATCATAAGCTGAGCTCCAGCCTGGAATGTCGCGCGCATCCTCACCGGTGCGTAAATTCGGTAACCGCGGCTTCACCGACCCATTACTCGCTTCGACTAAAATGTCGCCGCCAAAGGTTTCGCCAGCGGGTAAAACATCATCCACGCTCAGGGTTTTCACCACCACGGCGCCGCCCACGGAGCTTTTCACCCCACGCGTCAGCGAGGGGCCTTTTTCGATTTGAATGCTGCCAATAAGGCTAGGATCGATATAGTTGCGGTTATTGGCGCCGTTATAGCCACGCCACACCGTGATCGCTTGCTCCGTCCCGTCAATGGTCAACGGCACACGACCTTGACCCTGAATGCCGCGAATATTGGGGTCAAGCGCCCCGCTGTTGCGGGCGTCACCGCTTTGTACGCCCAATAGGCCTTTGAACACATCAGCGGGGGCGGCGCCCTTATAGCGGTCGATGTGGGTTTTATTGATGTAGACGGAAGAGAGGCTCTGATCATACACGTCGTTGGCGCCGGCACGATCCTTATTGGTTTTACCGACCACCACAACATTATCTAAAGTGGCTTCAGCACTGTTTTTGGGCGAGCCCGAAGCCTTGGGTACCGCTTCGGCTTGCGTCACCGTCGTGGCGGTGTCCGGCGTTTGTGCATAAGCCCCATAGGGCATGGCCCAATAGGCCAAGAGTAAAGCCGCGGCCAGCGGCTTGGGTTTAAGGCTAAGAGGGAACATAGGTTTCTCCGAATGTGTGTGCGTTAATCATCGCCCTCTCACCATCGGCTTATGTCCACTTCCCTCACCAACTTAATGACATGATTCAGCGTTCTCCCACACAAACCCATGGTAAAAAGACAATACGGCAATGCCATGAAACCGGATGAGTATAGAATGTCGGATCAATAAATACAAATGATAATCAATATTATTTGTATTTATGTGGTATTAATCAGACCTATTGCCAGATAAAACCGGCGTAAAAAATGGCCGCTTTATCTAAGCGGCCATGGTCTGACGGTTGTCGCACGCGATGTGCGGCCTTAATCTCGGTACTGCGGTGCAGGCGCATAGCCATTTTCAGCAGGAAAAGCACTGCCCTTAGGCGGCTGTGCCTTCGCGGCTGGATCATACAGCTCAAAAACGGCCGTGCCGATCAGGCCAGCGTTACCCACATCACCAGCGGGCGTGTTGGCCACATAGGCATTATTGAGCGTGGTAAACCGAAACGCTGCGACCTCACTATTGCTCTTGCGGAACCCTTCAATGGTTAAGCGACCATAAGGAGGAAGCACATAGCCGCCGCTGTTAAAGCTGCCTGGCTGACCATTCATGACGTCTAAACCATCCACCGTGGCCAAAATCGCATAGGTTTTATTGCTGTGGTTTTGATAGTAGAGCTGATAGCGCTCCCCTTTCTTACCCGCCAGACCAATTTTGTTCGCGCTTTCGATCAGCGTCATTTTACGGCCTTGTCCATCCAAAACAGCCATGCCGATGCGCCCCTCGGCCAACGATAGCTCTTTTAACGCTCGCCCTTGCGGCACGCTGGCCGCGTATTGAATCTCTTGCAGCGCCAATGGTCGCTGAGACACCCGGCGAAGCGATACTTGAGTCACATTAGAGGCCACGCCTTCGCCCCACTGCGTGCCCAGCTTAGCATCAGCGCTGGCCGTTCTGGGTGCCACTATTTTGGCCTCTGCGGCGATGGGCCGCTCCAGCGCCGCCATCGGCGTGCGTTGTTGGCTGGTACAGGCGCCCAACAGCAGAGCCAATAACAACCATTTGCTTTGCCACCAAAGTGTGTTCATGTGGTTTTCCTTTATCTACGTGAGCGCCAAGGCAGGCTGAATGCCGCGATGGCCTTAATGCTAAAGCATAATCCCGAACCACTTTAAAATGCAAGACCACCCCGCTAAGCTAGCCCCCTCTTCAGCACCTGCTTGATCAGGCACAAACCAAAACGCCCACCAATAGGTGGGCGTGGGGTCATGCTCAAACGGGTTTATCGGAAGCCTGTGCCTGGGTTTAAAATACCGCGAACGTGAGGTTCGGTGGCCTCTCGATCAAAAAAAGCACCGGGCTGATTTAAATCGTGCACCAAAGCATCAATGGTTTCACGCGTGACGTGTTCCATGGCAAACAAATGGGCGTAATCAAACCCTTCCTCAAACTCGGTAGACAAGGAATACTTAGACACCAACTCTTGATTAGGGCGTCTAAACAACACGCTGAGTGAGTTTTCTGCTCGGTGAACGCGCCACTCAATGTTTGCTGGCGTCACCACCGTGCGCAGCTGTGCCTCCGCATAGGCCGCCATGCTCAATAAGCCCAGCAGCTTATCTTTTTGATCCTCATACGAATGGCGTGACAGGTAGTGCCACAAAATCAGCGCTGAAAAACCATTACGCGAACCAGACAGCGTCGAATCCTGTGATCCAATATAGGACACATTAGAGAAGTTTAATAAATACTTGGTTCGAGTCATGTAAATCCCGCAGGGCCAAGGTGCGCCAATCTCCTTATGACCACTCATAGAAATTGAGTGAATCGGGTTGCGGAAGTCAAAAGAAGGCGGAATATTAAAGCTGGGGTCTTCAGCCTGAATCATCTCAAAGAACGGGCCATAGGCCGCACCCAAAGCCCCATCCACATGGAACCAATAACCATCGCGCTTACTGTGGACTTCAGTGCCATTGATGTTCACCACAAAATCACGTTCGGCAATGCCGTGGCGCGTTAAAATACGGATGATTTCAGCCGAAGCGCCTTTAATGTCGTCATAAGCGCCCCTGAACGTGGTGCCATAGTTAAAGTTCACCGCAATCGGATGGCCTTTAGCCGCAAAAAAATCCACCAGTTTATAGAGGTCTTCAAGATGAATTGAATCGTCCTCATACGTTGGCACATGCTCTGGCCACTCACGCCCGATCGGACACTCGTTGGGATAAAGCGCCTTACCCACTTCACTAAAAGTATCAAACAGCAGGATGTCTTTGATCTTATCAATCGAATAATGGGTGGCACGTGAATAAAACAAAACCGGTTGATAGGCTGTTTCAGTATGGCTTAAGCGTTCCTTGCTGCCCTTGGCCCGATGAAAAAACCCACGGTGCATTCTTTGCTTACTGGTGGCGGTATCCACCGCTAAAACTTTCCCATGCAGATAGTCGCGCGCATTACGAATGCCGTACAGGTTGCCCTCGGTACTGCCCATAGACACCACATAGCCCCAATAGCGATTGCCAATGTCCTCAATATTGCCGTTTAGCTCCCCATTCTCTTGATACATCTCTAAGTGTGGCGTGGGCAGATGCCACAGCTCGGCAAAGTAATCTAAAACGGCACGCTCAATCCATTTACTGTTGAGCTTAAAGTTACCGGTTTGAAAAGGGTCGCCAATATTGTTTAGCTGTACGTCTAAATACTGATCTAGCTCGCCCGCATAATCCAATGCCTGATTGGCCTGATAGCCCAAAAAATATTTTTTCTTGATGGCCACATAGTCTTTTAACTGCTGCATAGCCTTGGCACGATCTGCGGGAGGAATGGCTTGAGCCGACAGCTCAAATAAGCGGCTGTCGATGCCTTCTACTTCTGGATAAGGGCTGCGTTCGGGGTGAGTCATGCTATTTCTCCAATCATCTTCATTATGAACATCATGGTCATGGGTTGATTGGCCTACGTCTATTGAGGCATGACGGCCATCAGGCCACAGCAATGACTTAAACCAATAAACCCGCTCTGGACGCAAACGGACTTTTCATTCAACACCGACCATGCCATTTGCACAACAACAGTCCATATACATAATATGATAAATACAAATTAGGATATTGACATTTATCATATAATATTAATAATGAGTCTCATCATCAAAAAAAGGCTGGCCAAAGCGGCCAGCCTTTTTAAGCCCAAAGCATAAAACCCTAACTAACTCATCACATAATAAATCACGTAGAACAGAATCAGACTCAACAGCACCGCCACCACCATGCGTTTGATTTTATAGGCCAACACCACGCTGACCAAAGCACCATACACATAGGGATTACTGGGTAAGCCTGCCAAACCCGTGCTGCCCATAATAATGGGGCCACAAATCGCGGTTAATAGACAGGGCGCGGAATAGGTCAATGCCTCATTAAACAGAGCAGGCAGCCGCACCGGCATCTTGGGTTCTAAAAACACATAACGATTCACAAACACGATGAACGCCAATAACAACAATAAGCCCCAAGTCATTGCACACTCCCTTGCCAACGCGCGGCCAACACCGCCGCAAACATCCCCAGTAAACCCGCCACAATAATGGCGCCCTCTATCTGTAGATGGGTCAACACGATAGACAACACCAGCGACACCACCACCCCTACTAGGCTAGCGAAGTTACGCAGCATGGGCACCACAATGGTGATGAACGTAGCCA
>JAGNTR010000186.1 GCA_017987415.1 Neisseriaceae bacterium | reverse complement strand
AACACGACTGCCGCCAACTTCGACGCCGAATTGAAAGCCTTATTGGCGTTTGAAACCGCACAAGACCCCAAAATCGACCAAATCGTGGCCGACATTTGCGCCGACGTACAAAGCCGTGGCGATGCCGCCTTGGTCGACTACACCAACCGCTTCGACCACATGAACGCCACCAGCATGGCCGACCTCACCCTGTCGCAAGACCAGCTGGCAGCGGCGTTTCAGCGCCTCAGCCCTGAGGTACAACACGCCTTAGAAACCGCCGCCAAACGCGTGCGTGACTACCACGAGCACCAAAAGCAAAGCACGTGGACCTACACCGATGAAGACGGCACCCTATTGGGCCAAAAAGTCACGCCGCTAGACCGCGTGGGCATTTACGTGCCTGGCGGTAAAGCCGCCTACCCAAGCTCGGTATTGATGAATGCGATGCCTGCCCACGTAGCGGGCGTCGAAGAAATCATCATGGTGGTGCCCACGCCTAAAGGCGAGCGCAACGACATCGTCCTCGGCGCGGCATATATTGCCGGCGTCACCAAAATCTTTACCCTAGGCGGTGCTCAAGCCGTGGCCGCTCTAGCCTATGGCACCGAAACCGTGCCTCAAGTCGACAAGATTACCGGCCCAGGCAACGCCTTCGTGGCCGCGGCCAAACGCCGCGTCTTTGGCGTGGTCGGCATCGACATGGTGGCCGGCCCCAGCGAAATTCTGGTGATCGCCGACGGCAGTACGCCGGCCGACTGGGTGGCTATGGACCTCTTTAGCCAAGCCGAACACGATGAAATTGCGCAAGCCATTTTGATCAGCCCCGACGCAGATTATTTAGCCGAAGTCGCGGCCAGCATGGATCGCCTCATGGCCGAAATGCCACGCCAAGACATCATTCAAGCGTCTTTGGCCAACCGTGGCGCCATGATTTTGGCCACAGACTTGGCCGAAGCCTGCACCATAGCCAACTACATTGCGCCCGAGCACTTAGAGCTGTCGGTAGCCCATCCTGAAGCCTTGGTCGACCAGATCAAACACGCAGGGGCCATCTTCATGGGCCCTTACACCAGCGAAAGCCTCGGCGACTACTGCGCTGGTCCCAACCACGTGTTGCCCACCAGCCGTACCGCACGCTTTGCCTCGCCTTTAGGGGTATACGACTTTCAAAAGCGCTCTAGTCTGATTCAGGTGTCTCAGGCCGGTGCTCAAAAACTGGGCAAAATCGCCAGCGTTTTGGCCCGCGGTGAAAGCCTTGTGGCCCACGCCCGCGCCGCCGAGCTGCGTTTAGAAGACTAAACCCTCGCCATTATAAAAACCCCTCGCGCCTAAGCCCGAGGGGTTTTATGTTTTAGAACCGCTTAATCAAACCAATGCCAAAGCCACACAAACAGCCAATGGCCTAAATGATAAACGCCCCACAGCACCAGCAACACATACATCACCCAAAACAGAATTTGCTTGATGCCATAGCCGCCCTCATGGTCGGCATGAATAGGCACCCCTGCATCAAAACGACCATGGCTTAAGCCTAAGCGCTGCGCCAACGCCGTAAAGTCAGCGTCATCCACGACTAAAATAGACACCAGCATGCCATTGGCCAAAGGACATTGATAAAACTGCTGGCCGCTTGAGCGCAGCTGTCGGTTGGCCTCAATAAACAGGGTTTCAACGTCTAACACTTCCTCTGGCCTGGCCACCGACCACCGCATCCCGCCAGGCAATAGGCGCCGTGTACTGACTTCAATAAAGGTCAGCGCCGCCTGCCCATCGCTGCGATCCATGACGCGCCATAGACTGTCTGCATTCGCCAACGCTCTGGTTTCCCACAACAGCTGTTGCACGTCTGGAGCCAGCATCTGTGGCCACAGCCGCTGACAGGTTTCATGCCATGATTGCTGCGCCTCGACAGAGGCAAATAAATGCTTGCTGAAGCATTTTAATAAAGGTGCAAAATGAGGCTCACATACGGACAGCGGTAAATTATTCATCACATAGCCAAGCCTTTCCCCAAAGAACGTACGTTTGCTGCTGCCGACCATTCAATAGCAAGCAATTGATGCATCAAGGTTATCCTACCACTGACAGCCCTTTTTGCGTAGCCTAAATCAGCACCGAGCCGCCCCATCAGCGCTGAGCTGATGGATCAGATTAAGCCCAGCCTTGGCTACGTCGACGCGCATACGGCAAGATAGAACATAGGCCTAAAGCCGCCAGCACCATGCCCACCCACAGCGGTGAACGCAAACCGTAGCCCGACGTAATGGCCAAGCCACCTAAGTAAGACCCACCGCCCAGGCCAATATTAATCACCGAGGTATGAACGGCATTCACCAACGGCCCAGGATGCGCCACGCTCACCACTCTGGCCATCATGGCAGGATTCATCGGTACCCCAGATAGGCCAATCAGCACCACAAACAAAAGGGTCAACCACTGCGATTCAGCAAACAGCGCCATGCCCAATAATGAGACGCTCAACGTACTCAAGCCCACCAGCATGATCGCCAAACTGTGGCGGTGGGCCAAGCGGCCCGTCACCATATTACCCACTAGATTAGCCAAGCCATACAGACCTAACACAAAGGGAATCGCCGTCATGCTGAAACCAGAAATGGCTTGAAAAACGGGCACAAAATAGCTGAAGGCAGCAAAGCTGGCACCCAAAATCAAACAGCTGGTCGCACAAGCCTTCCAATAGGCTTTTTGCTTAAATGCTTTGAGCTCAACCGCCATGCTGACGCTGCCGCTGCCCAGCGCGGGCAATAGCCGGATCAAGCTTAGGGCACACAGCAAAACCAGCAGAGCCACTAAGAAAAAACTGATGCGCCAACCCCAATGCTGATTGATCACCGTGGCCAGCGGCACACCAAACACGTTGGCCACCATAAACCCACCCAGCACGATCGATGCGGCGCGTGCCCGATCGGTCAACGCCACGAGGCTCATGCTGGTGGCCAAAGACAGGCTCAAACAGCCCGATCCAATGATGCCGGTCAACACGCGCACCATCACCAATGTTTGATAGTCTGACACCAGCGCGCCCAAGGCCTGAACCACAATATATAGGCCCAGTAACCACAGCAAAGCTGGCTTATAAGGGATGCTCAATCGCAGTAGAATGAAGGTCAAGATCGGCCCACCCAGCATCATACCAAAAGCATAATAAGAAATCAGATGACCTACCTCGCCCACCGACACCCCAAATGCAGCAGACAGTGTGGACATCATGCCCGCCACCATCAGCTCTGCTGTACCGACTGAAAAAATGGTTAATCCTAAAATATACACAACCAATGGCATTAATCCGCCTACTTCCTTTCCATATTGGAACGAACGTTACAATATAAACAACAATGATAAAACCTCGTCTCCTTTGACGGACAATTTCTACTTATTTAATTGATAAAGGCGCCAAAAGGCCCATGACGACATCCGCCAGCATAACGGCATCAGTGCTGTTCTTACCCAGCACGCGTAACCCATAATAGCCAGCCAGAAAAGCCCTTGCCATTTGTATGGCAGGCGTATGTTGAGGGAGCTCGCCACTGTTTTGACCTTCGCTAATGGCGTCAATCAGGGCTTGCTCTAAACGTTGTCGATACTCTTGATTGAGACGGGCCACCGCCTCGTCCTTACTGCCGCGCTCTAAACCCGCGAACAGCACCATCGCATGATGTTGGTCAGGTTGATGCAGGTCTTCTGCAATGCCCCACTGTAGCAGCGCTTCTAGCCGCGCTTTAACCTGGGTCGGTTGATTTAAAATGGCCAACTGTGCCGCCATGGTTTGCTCATGGCTGCGCAGCAGTGCCTGCTCGTACAGCGCTTGCTTGCTGCCAAACGCATTATACAAACTGCCCCGGCCTAGGCCCGTGCCTTCGCATAAAGCCTGTGCTGACGTGCCTGCGTAACCATGAGCGCCAAACACGGCCACGGCGGCATCAATGATGTCCTCATCGGCAAACTGTCTGGGACGACCTGGCGCGGCTTGTTTATCGGTACTCATAAGGGGCACTTAAACTCAATCGGAGCCACATGATATGAATTCTGGAACGACCAGTCAAATACTTTTTAAATTTAAAATAATCGCCCCTGCTACAGCGGTTATTGAGGCCTAGCATGCAGTACGCACAGGCTCTGGCCGCGCAACTAACCGCGCCTCAGCCAATACACCACACCGCGCACGAGCCGATACAGCGCAAAACCCAATAAAACTGGCGGCAACAGTAACCACGCCAAAATGCGACCCGCACGGCTACCGCCAGTCGACACGGGCGCCTCAAGCACCGATGGCGGCGCCAAAAA
>JAGNTR010000185.1 GCA_017987415.1 Neisseriaceae bacterium | reverse complement strand
TCTGCTGCAGGCTTAACGCCTTTTTTTGAATTTTATGGTGTAGCCACTGATGCGAGGGGTTAAAACGGCGCGTGTGTCCCACCATCGCCACCAGCTGCGGCTGTGCCTGCGTCAGCTGCCACACCTCATCGGCGTCGGCCCAGCTGTCGGCCAGCGGAATTTCAACTTCGACGTGTTTGCCCGCGCGCAAGCACTGCAAGGTTTGGGCCGCATGCATCTGCGTCGGCGTACACAAAATCACCGCATCTACTTCAGGCATGGCCAAGGTTTCGGCTAAATCATCGGTATGGTGAGCCACACCATAGGCTGCGGCCACTTTTTGGGCCGATGTTTGATCCTTGCTAACAATGGACACCACAGCCACGTGTTCGATGTTTTGAATCGCCTCTAGGTGTTTGATCCCAAAGGCCCCCGTACCCACTAGGGCAACGTTGATGGTTTTCATGCGTGATTCCCTTTAAGTTGAGGTGATTGATCTTCTAAAATCAAATGGCCCACAGCAGTATTAGACGCCGGGACGTGATAAAAGCGGTGCACGACCTTAGGCGTGGCATCTAAATTCATCGCCCCTCGCGCAATCAGCCACATCACCAGCTCAATGCCTTCAGAGCCAGCTTCTTGCACATAGTCTAGATGTGGTTTTTTAGAAAGGCCCTCTGGGTCGGCCACTAATTGATCCAAAAAGGCCGTATCCCATGGCTCATTGATGAGGCCGGCGCGCGGGCCTTGCAGCTGGTGGCTCATGCCCCCGGTGCCCCAAATATGGACGTTTAAATCTTCACCATAGCTTGCGACGGCGCGGCGGATGGCCTGGCCGAGGGCAAAGCAGCGTGCGCCAGAGGGCACGGGATATTGCACTACATTGACGTGTAGTGGAATGACGGCGCAAGGCCATTTTGCTACTTGACCAAACATCAGCGACATCGGCACGGTCAAGCCGTGGTCTACCGGCAGTTCGTTGGCAATGGTTAAGTCAAAATCTTCGCGAATCAAAGACTGGGCAATATGGGCCGCCAATTCTGGATGGCCCACCACCTCAGGCACAGGCCTCGGCCCCCAGCCCTCGTCCGCGATGGCAAAACGCTCGGCCGTGCCGAGGGCAAAGGTTGGGATTAAATTGAGGCTAAAGGCATTGGCATGGTCGTTGTACACTAGGAACACCACGTCGGGCCGGTTGGCTTTTTGCCACGCACGAGAGGCCTCATAGCCTTGAAACACTTTTTGCCAATACGGCTCATGACTTTTGCCTAAGTCTAAGGCGGCGCCGATGGCGGGAATGTGCGACGTGTAGACGCTGGCGGTGATTTTGGCCATTACGATTCTCCTCCTGCCGTGGGCTTAGGTTCTGGCTTACGCCCGCCCGCAATCATCATGTCGCGGTAGGCTTCTTCCGTCATGCCGGTCATGCTGCCCGCCATTTGCTGAAAAGACAGGCCATCGGTGGCGCCGATTTTGGCCAAAAAGTAAATATTGCCGCCAAGGGCTAAGCATTGGTTTAAATCACGCGCCATCACTGCGTCTTTTTGCGCCTGCGTCATCGGCCATTCGTTTAAGTAGGCGCGCTCATCTGCCTTAAAGCGGGCGCGGTTTTCCGGCGTCATCAGCGACATGCAAAACTGATTCAGATGAAACCCCTTACGGGACTGTTCGGCATCAAAAATCGTGGTGCCGGGGATGTTTTTATAGGCTTGATCGTCAGACACAGCATTCTCCTTTGTATGGTCACTCAACCGAGCTCTGGCCAGTAGAGGCGTAGCGGATTGGTCACCAATAATTGTTGTTGTAACGCCTCGGTGGGGGCTATTTGCGGAATGTAATCCACCAATAGGCCATCATCGGGCATATGGTCTTTTAAATTCGGGTGCGGCCAGTCGGTGCCAAACAACACCCGATCCGAAAAAGTGGCCACCACATGGCGGGCAAACGGCACCACGTCGGCATAGGCATATTGCTCGCCATTCAAAGCCTTAGGCCCACTCATGCTTAAGCGCTCTGGACAAGATACTTTACTCCATATATTGGGGTGTTCCTGCATCAGGCGCACAAACAAAGCAAACTCAGGCCCGTCTAACGGCAAGCTCACGTCGGGGCGCCCCATATGATCGACCACCACCACGGTAGGCAAGGCAGTGAAAAAATCCCACAGTTCAGGCAAATCCACCGCTTCAAAATACACCACAATGTGCCAGCCCAAGGGCGCAATGCGTTCAGCTATCGCTAATAGCTCAGCCTTAGGGGTAAAGTCGACTAGGCGCTTCACAAAATTAAACCGCACGCCGCGCACGCCGGCCGCGTGCAGCGCCTCTAGTTCCGCGTCGCTGATGTTTGGCTTCACCGTGGCCACACCGCGAGCAAGGCCATCGGCAGCCATTAACGCATCCACCAAAGCGCTGTTGTCGGCGCCGTGGCACGTCGCCTGAACAATGACGTTGCGGCTAAAGCCGAGCCGATCACGTAACGCAAACAGCTGGGCTTTAGACGCATCACAAGGCGTGTATTTACGCTCTGGCGCATAGGGAAACTCAGCCGCCGGCCCAAACACATGGCAATGGGCGTCAACGGCGCCGTCTGGCAGTTGAAACTGAGGTCGGCTCGGGTTAGGGTAAAAAGGCAGCCAGCCTGGGGTGATCTCGGTTATTGCCATCAATCAGCTTCCTTTTTAGTCAATATAGGTAAGGCCCGCTTGGGCCAATGATTCACGCATCTGGTAGTAATCTAGCCCCAAGGTGCCACTGGCAAACAGCGCCCGCTTATCCGCCTCATTGGCCTCGCGCTTTTGCGCCGCTGCGGCGATCTGCATGGCCTTAGCCGCTGGCACCACCACCACGCCGTCGGCATCGGCAATGATGACGTCGCCCGGCTCAACCAAGGCGCCGGCGCACACCACAGGAATATTCACCGAACCTAAAGTGGCCTTAATCGTGCCCTTAGCGTGAATGGCGCGGCTAAACACCGGAAAGCCCATTTCAGTGAGGTCGACCACGTCGCGCACGCCGCCATCGATGACCAACCCCACGGCTCCCTGGGCGCGAAACGAGGTTGCCAAGAGGTCGCCAAAAAAGCCGTCTTCGTTATCCGTGGTGCAGGCTGCCACGACAACGTCGCCAGGACGAATCTGCTCCGCCGCCACGTGCATCATCCAGTTATCGCCCGGCTGTAGCAGCACCGTCACCGCCGTACCGCACAGCCTTGCCTGTGGATAAATCGGCCGCAAATAAGGCTTCATTAAGCCGACTCGGCCCATCGCTTCGTGAATCGTGGCGCTGCCAAACTGGGCCAAAATCGCCACCGCCTGAGGGTCGGCGCGGTCAATGTGTTGCTTGACCACCCCCAGCTGATTTAAGAGTGAACGAGACATTTAGCATCCTTTCGCTTTGAGCTGTGCATCGACGCGCGTAAACACGCGGCGGGTATTGGCTTCATAAATTTGATGGCGCGCAGCGGCGCTTAAGTCAGCCGCTTCGATATAACGCTTAGTGTCGTCAAAATAATGGCCGCTACGCGGGTCGATGCCGCGCACCGCACCAATCATTTCGGACGCAAATAAAATATTGTCGACGGGGATCACCTTGGTCAATAAATCAATCCCGTCTTGGTGATACACGCAGGTATCAAAGAAAATATTGTTTAATAAGTGGCTCTCTAGCTCGGGTTTTTTCAATACCTGCGCCAGACCTCGAAAGCGGCCCCAGTGGTAGGGCACGGCACCGCCACCGTGGGGGATTAAAAACTTTAAGGTGGGAAAGTCTTTGAACAAATCACCGCTGAGGCACTGCATAAAGGCCGTGGTGTCGGCGTTTAAATAATGCGCGCCCGTGGTGTGAAAACAGTCGTTGCAGCTGGTGCTCACGTGAATCATGGCTGGCAGGTCATACTCAACCATTTTTTCATACAGCGGATACCAGTAATGATCGGTTAAGGGCGGCGACGTCCAATGACCGCCAGAAGGATCAGGGTTTAAGTTCAAGGCCACGTTACCGTATTCGTGCACGCATTTTTCTAATTCGGGCAAACAGCTTTCAATCGGCACGCCTGGCGACTGCGGCAGCATGGCCGCCGGCATAAAGCGATCGGGAAACAGCTGCGCCACGCGGTAACACAACTCATTACACAGCGCCGCCCACGTTGCCGACACCTCAAAGTCGCCAATGTGGTGGGCCATAAAACTGGCACGCGGCGAAAAAATCGTCAGGTCTGAGCCACGTTCGTTCATCAGACGCAGCTGATTGGTTTCGATGCTTTCGCGAATGTCATCGTCGCTGATGACTAAGTCTGATGCTCTAGGCTTGAGGCT
>JAGNTR010000060.1 GCA_017987415.1 Neisseriaceae bacterium | reverse complement strand
GGTACGGTGATTTACGTGGGTGAAGAGGTGCGTGGCTACGGTAAGCTGGTGATGATTCGCCACGATGCACGTACTTTAACTGCTTATGCCCACAATAACAGCACCAGCGTCAGCCTGAATCAACGCGTCAGCGCCGGCCAGCAAATTGCCACTATGGGCAGCACCGGTACTAACCGCGTCAAATCACATTTTGAATTACGTATTCAAGGCAAGGCTGTGAACCCTATGCCGTATTTGAATTAAGACCAGTATGATGAAAACCGCCCGTAAGGGCGTTTTTTTATGGCACAGCGTGCGGTTTTAGTTGACGGCAGAGGTGGCTGCGTTTATTTTCTGATTTTTAAACGACAGAGCTTGATGACATCCGATGATCAATCGATCTTTACGTACTTCTTGGCTGCTGGCTCTGGGTCTTGCTGTAGCCGTTGGCGCCAGCCATGCCCAAACGGGCCAAAAGCCTTCTTATTATGGTCATTTACAGCAAAGCAATCTGATTCCGCCGCTGATGCCAGAGCAAACGGCCGCAAAAACCCAGCAAGACAGCCTAGCCAAAGTCACCAGTCGGCAGGATTTTGACGTGCTGGCGCGGGTGTACGAACAGGGTACGCCGTTTGAAATTCCCCATATTTTGTTTGTGATCGATCGTCAGGATCACAATCGAATTGACTATGTGAATACGCCAAAGCATCAGCTGCACGAGCGTTTTGTGACCCACTTATTGGGCAAAAAGCCGAGCAAAAGCGCTTTGAAAAGCTATTATTATGAGCCTGATCGCCGCTATGTGTTTGGCACGCTCAGCTGGCGCCAAAATATTCGCGCCTTTACCTATGAATTTTGGGAAGGCGATAAGCTGACCCCTGAGCTGCTGCGCCTTACCGATGCGCAGCTGAAGCGCACATTTTATGCGCCGGTGCAGTTTAAAACCAATTCGTCCTGGCATCAGCAAGTCGGCACGGCCGTGGGCTTGAACTACGTGACCCAAGAGGCCTTAATCAAAGAGCAACACTTCATGGCCTTGAATCCAGGCTTGGCCGTGGGGCGATTGAAGCTGGTGCAGTCCGAGGCCGATTTGGCTACGGTGGGTGAGCACGATATTGTGATTTTAAAAGAAGTGCCGTTGAGCCTGCCGCCGGTGGCCGCCGTGATCAACGAGCAGCCTTCTACCATTTTGTCTCACGTCAATTTGCTGACCAAGGGTTGGCGAGTCCCCAATATTTATTTAAAAGACGCCAGTAAAATCATGGGGTCTATGCTGAATCAAAACGTCACCCTTAAAGTGGGTGCCAACCATTACAGCCTGGCACCGGCTGCCGAAGGCCAGCTGCAGCGGCGCACGGCGGTGGCTCATTTACCCCAGCCTAATCTGACCGACGCTCAGTTAAGGCCTTTGAGCCAGTTGGATCGTAAAGACCATCAATACTGTGGCAGCAAGGCTGCCAATTTAGGAGCGATCAAGCAAGGTACCTCGGGCTTGAACGTGCCGGATGGTTTTTGTATTCCGTTTGCGCAATTCCAGCAGTTCATGGATCAGCAAGGCATCACGGCTGCGTCTTTGAACCAAATGGAAGCCCAGTTTGAAGGTGACGTCGCCAAGCGTAAAGCGGGCCTAGCGGCACTACGCCAGCGCATCATGGCCGCGCCTGTGGAGCCTGAGTGGGTGCGCGGCTGGGCCAAGCAATGGCAGCAGCAGTTACAGGGTCAGGGCGTATTTGTGCGCAGCTCTTCCAATTCGGAAGACTTGCCAAATTTCAGCGGTGCGGGCCTGTATCAAACGGTGCCGAACGTGACTACTGAAACGGCTTTGGCCGAGGCGGTTAAAACCGTGTGGGCTTCGGTGTTTCATTTTGAAGCCTATGAAGCCAGACGCGTGGCGGGCTTCCCGCAAGACAGCGTCAAAATGAGCGTGTTGGTTCAGCAGGCGATTAATGCCGATGCTTCGGGCGTGATGGTAACCTTAGATCCATTTGACGAAAGCCGTAAAGGGGTGATGTATTTGGCCGCTAAGCGCGGTATCGGCATTCGGGTGGTGGAGGGTAAGCGCATTGCTGAGCAAGTGCTGTATACCCACCGCAGCGGCAGCGTACAGGTGTTGACGCACTCGGCCGATGAGGTTGCCCTACAGCTAGATGATCAGGGCGGCGTGGTCGAAGTGCCTTTATCTGGTGCGCCTGCGGTGCTGGATGAAGCCACCATTAAGCAATTGGCTGCGGCCAGCGTGGCGATTAAAACGCTGTTTGGAGAAGAGGAACAAGACATTGAATGGGCGATTAAAGATGGTGAAGTACTGATTTTACAGGCCCGACCCTATATTCGGCAGATACCGTTGAAACAGCCTTTGGCCGTAGGTTTAAGTATTGCTTTGCTCAGCCTAGCCAACTTGACCGAGGCTGGTGCGCCTTAGTATTGTTCTATGGGTAGAACGCTGTGTGACCTATTTTATTGGCTAAGTCTCTGTTATATTAACTCAATTGTTTTTTCTCATTTAAGGAGCCTCCTATGGGTAGCCAAGTTGCGTTAAGCGTGTCTAAAGACGGCCATTTTGAACGACCTGCCAGCGTGTTTCGCGATTGGCTTAACCCCAGTGGGCCATTCGAGCCTGAGCGCGATCGCTATCATCTTTATGTTGGTTTGGCCTGTCCGTGGGCGCATCGGGTGTTGATCATGCGGGCCTTAAAAGGCTTAGAAGACATTCTGCCCTTTACCGTGGTGCATTGGCGTTTGGGCCCACAAGGCTGGCATTTCGCCGACGAAAAGGGTGCTCAAGCAGATCCCCTCATGAATGCTCAATACCTGTCTGAAGTGTATCAAAAGGCTGAACCAGGTTATCAAGGTAAGGTGACCGTACCCGTGCTGTGGGACAAAAAACGCCAGACCATTGTGAATAATGAGTCTTCAGAGCTGATTCGGATGTTGGGTCAGGCATTTGATGACTTAGGTGCGAAAGCGGGCGATTATTATCCTGAGGCCTTGCGTGCCGACATTGATACCGTCAATGAGCGCATCTACGAAACCTTAAATAATGGCGTGTACCGCGCTGGTTTTGCGACCACCCAGGCTGCGTATGAAGAAGCCTTTACGGCCCTGTTCGCCACTATGGACTGGCTAGAGGCACGGCTTGCTGTAGGCGGCCCTTACTTGATGGGCGAGGCTTTAACCGAAGCCGACATTCGCTTATTCACCACGCTGGTGCGTTTTGATGCCGTTTATCATGGTCACTTTAAGTGTAATCAGCGCCAGCTGCAGGATTATCCTGCGCTGTGGGCCTATACGCGTCGCCTGTATGCCCTGCCGGCTTTTGCCCAAGACGTGAATTTCTTTCACATCAAGCACCATTATTATGAGAGCCACCTCAAGATTAACCCAACCGGCGTGGTGCCGCTGGGACCAGACTTGGATTGGTCGATTTAAGCTCAATCAAAAGCCCTCGCTTCATGTGTGATGAAGCGAGGGCTTTTTTGTGGCCGTTTGTTTAGCCTAGCTGTTTTTTAACGGATTGAACCCGCATTAAACGCTCGTCTTGTTTGTCGCCGGTTTCCCGTGCCGGGATCCAGCCCTCAGTATGTTCTTGGACAATACTGGCAAGGGCGTCTAGCCATTCGGGTTCGGTATTGAGGCAGGGAATGTATTGAAAGCCTTTACCACCGGCGTCGATGAAGAGCTCGCGGCCTTCATCGTTGATCTCTTCGAGGGTTTCCAAACAGTCTGACACAAAGCCAGGACAGACCACGTCGATGTTTTTGACGCCCTGCTTTTTCGGCAGGCTGCTGAATAAGTCTTGCGTCGACGGTCCCACCCATTTGGCTTTGCCAAAGCGGCTTTGGAAGCATACGACATAGTCTGTTTCTTTCAGTTCTAGCGCTTGGGCCAATAGGCGGGCGGTTTTGTGGCATTCGCAAAAATAAGGGTCGCCTTGGTGTAGGGTTTTTTCGGGCACGCCGTGAAAGCTCATCAACAGCTTGTCGCCACGGCCGTGCTGTTGCCAATGGCGGCGAATGTGGTTGGCGAGGCTGTTGATGTAGGCGGGATGGTCGTGAAAGCGCGATACGGTGCGCACGTCCATCATATTGCGTTGCTGCATTAAGGTGCGAAATACTTCGTCTAAGGCGGTGGCGCTGCTGGAACCTGCGTATTGCGGGTACAGAGGTAGTACGAAGAGGCGGGTGACGCCTTGTTGCTTCATCTTGGTCAGCACGCTTTGTACCGAGGGGTTGCCGTAGCGCATGGCGTAATCCACCACGATGAGGTCGCTCTTGGTCTGAAGCGCCTGGCCCAGCAATGCCGCTTGTTGTTGGGTGTAATAGGCCAGCGGTGAGCCAGCCTCAAACCAAATGCGGCGGTATTTTTGCGCGCTTTGCTTGGGCCTAAAGGTCAAAATAATGCCCTTGAGGATGGGCTGCCACAGCCAGCTTGGCAGCTCTACCACGCGCTTATCCGATAAAAACTGATTCAGATAGCGGCGTAGCGGTTTGGTTTCAGGGGCGTCTGGGGTGCCCAAATTCAGGAGCAAGACGCCTACTTTAGGCTGGAACTGGGCATGGTTGTGGTTGGGTTCGGCTAAAAAAGTCATGGTGCGTTATTCTTCTGAGGATCGAGCTAAAATTTGGCGGCTGCCGCCCACTTCAGGGGCCGACACGATGCCACCGCGTTCTAAGTCTTCCATTAAATTGGCTGCTCGATTGTAGCCAATTCGTAAATGGCGTTGTAAAGAGGAAATAGAGGTTTTACGACTGCTTAAAATAAACTCTACCGCTTGGTCAAATAATTCGTCGGCACCTTGTCCGCTGCCGTCAACAGCACCATCGGTGCTGTTGCTGGCTTCGCCTGTTAACAGGCCTTCAACGTATTCTACCGGGCCTTGGCGTTTCAAATAGTCGACGACTTGGTGCACTTCTTCATCCGAAACAAAGGCACCGTGAATCCGGGTTGGGTCGCCAGAGCCAGGCGGTAAGAACAGCATGTCGCCTTTGCCCAATAAATTTTCTGCGCCCATCTGGTCCAAGATGGTGCGGCTGTCGATGCGGCTAGACACTTGGAAAGAAATGCGGGTGGGGATGTTGGCCTTAATCAAGCCGGTAATCACGTCTACCGATGGGCGCTGGGTGGCCAGAATCAAATGAATGCCGGCGGCGCGGGCTTTTTGAGCCAGACGCGCAATCAGCTGTTCTACTTTTTTGCCTTCCACCATCATCAGGTCGGCCAGCTCGTCGATGATGACCACAATTTGCGGCAGCGGCAAGAGCGGCTCTGGGTTGTCTTTGTCGAGGCTGAAGGGATTGGTTAAGGGCTCGCCTTGTTCTTTGGCGGCTTTGAGCTTGTCGTTAAAGCCGGCGAGGTTACGTACGCCTGTGTGGGCCAACAGGCGGTAGCGTTTTTCCATTTCTTGCACGCACCAATTTAAGGCGTTGGCGGCGTGCTTCATGTCGGTGACTACGGGCGCTAACAGATGAGGAATGCCTTCGTAAATCGATAGCTCCAGCATTTTGGGGTCGACCATGATCAGGCGGACCTCTTCGGGTGAGGCCTTATACAGCATGGAGAGAATCATGGCGTTAATCGCCACTGATTTACCCGAGCCTGTGGTACCGGCCACCAGTACGTGTGGCATTTTGGCTAAATCAGCCACCACGGGCTGGCCGGAAATGTCTTTGCCCATCGCCAAAGTGAGCTTAGAGCCGCTGTTGGCAAACACAGATGCATCGAAAATGTCTCTTAAGCCAACGTTGAGGCGCTCTGGATTAGGCAACTCAATGCCCATCGAACTTTTGCCGGCAATGGTTTCCACAATGCGCACGCTTTGTAAGGCCAGCGCCCGCGCTAGGTCTTTGCCCAGATTGACAATTTGGGTGCCTTTCACGCCTTGAGCGGGCTCAATTTCGTAGCGTGTGATCACCGGGCCTGAAGTGGCGCTGATGACGCGTACCGACACGCCAAATTCGTTCAGGCTGCGCTCGATCAGATCGGCCGTTTGCTGTAGGGTTTGCTGGTCGATGGGCTTGTTCTGTTGGGCGGTCACCGACAGCAGATTGACGCCGGGTAGATTGGTTTTCCTAGCGGCGCGCGGTTTTTTTGGGGTGGCTGAGCCTTGGGCGCTGCTGGTGTCGGCCTCGCGTTCGTCCTCTTCATCAAACTCGTCAAATAAAGACGGCTGTTCTAAATCCAAAGCGGGTGCGACTTGCATCGCAATCGGGGCTTTGGCCACCGGCAGCTCTGCTGTGACGTCTTTGGCGACGCGGCGGGTGATGCGCTTTTTGGGCAGATCTTGGATGAAGGCGTGCGGTTTTTGAATCAGCTTGAGCCACAGCCACTCCAGGCGCGTGCCCAGTTTTTCAATCAGCACCAGCCAAGACACCTGTAGTAATAAAGACAGGCCGATCATCACGCAGCACAGGCTCAGCACAAAGGTGCCGGTCATGCCCAGGTAGGTGCTTAACAAGCCGCCGAGCTGGCCGCCAATAAAGCCGCCGGCGCCAAAAGGTAAGGTGTCGAACTGGTTTTTCCAGCCTAGGTATTCTAAGACTGGGCTGGCGATGACGAGAAGCACCACGCCCACGGTGCCGATAATGTTGTTATAGCTGTGGTTGGCGCTGTCGCTGGATAAAGGTCGAAACGATTTCACCAGCCAAGTGATGGCGGCGATGATTAACCACCAGCCGGAAATACCGGCTAAATAATACAAAATATCGGCAAAATAGGCGCCAAACACGCCGCCGAGGTTGCGCACATCAGTGCCCTGAACGCTGCGCGACCAGGCAGGGTCTAGCGGGGTGAAGCTGGCTAAGCTTAGGCCAAGGTAGACCACCACCAATAGGGCGACCAGCCACAGGGCATCATTGATGAGGATGATGAGGTGGGGCGCCCGAGTGCGGGATTTATTCTTAACGACGGATTTTCGTTTGGGTTTCTTTTTAAATAAATTCATATTCAGTCATGTCATTGGGGTCGGGTGTGGTGTGGTCACCACGTTTCGTCGTATGAGTGCTTTAAGCAGGGTAAAGTGCCCCTAATAAACGTTTGCCAGCCGCACCGGTCGCCTGCGGTAGGTTGCCCGGCTGGCGATGGATGAGCTGGGCGGCCAGCCAGCCAAATGCAGCGGCCTCTACCCATTGGGGGTGTAGGGCCAGTTCGGCGGTGTCGCTTAAACTGATCTGCGGCAATAGTGTTTTTAGTCGATTGTATAATAAGCCATTATTCAAACCACCACCACATACAAATAGGGTTTGCGTGTGGGTTGCATGGGTTTGAACCGCTTCGGCAATGGTGAGGGCCGTGTATTCGAGCAGGGTGCGCAAGACATCCTGTGGTTGTTCGGTGCCGCTTAAGAAGGGTTGCAGCCAGTCTAGTGAAAATAAGTCGCGGCCCGTACTTTTCGGTGGCGTTTGGGCAAAGTAAGGGTGGGCTAAGAGTGCCGTGAGCAGGGCGGGCAAAACCTGGCCTGAGGCGGCTTTTTGGCCACCTTCGTCATAGTGGCATTGCCACTGCTGCTGCACCCAGGCGTCCATCAACATATTGCCAGGGCCGGTGTCGAAGCCAAAAGCAGATTGATCGGGTGCCAAAACGGTGATGTTGGCGATGCCACCGATGTTTAAAATGGCACGGTGTTGCTGCGGATGGGCAAACAAAGCCTGATGAAAAGCGGGCACTAAAGGCGCACCCTGACCACCGGCGGCTAAGTCGCGGCTGCGAAAGTCACCCACGACGTCAATGCCGGTCAGTTCGGCTAATAGGGCGAGGTCGACGCTTTGCAAGGTATAGCCTTGAGCTGGGTTGTGGCGAATGGTTTGGCCGTGGCAGCCAATGGCGCGGATGGCTTGGCGATTGATTTGCTGTTCGGTTAAGAGCTTATTCACCACTTCGGCATAAAGATGGCTCAGCGTTTGGGCCAAGAGGGCATTTCGATGCAGCTCGTTGTCGGCCACTGTCTGTAAGGACAAAACTTGGGCTTGGGTGTCGGCGCCGTACGGCACAAAGGCATGAGCCAGGGCGCCGCACCAGCGGTGGTGCTGGGTGCGAATCAAGACGGCGTCTACGCCATCGAGGCTGGTCCCAGACATTAGGCCAATATAATATTCGTATTCGGAAACCGATAGCGTTGCCGTTGCCATAATGCACTCCTGGATGGGTATGCCTGATTATACTATCAGTAGACAAACAAAACGCGCCTTGAAGGCGCGTTTCTTAAGAAAAGTAAGTCTTATTCTTGTGGTGCTGCTTCAGCCGCTTCTGCAGTTTCGCCTTCAGCCGCGCCTTCTTCGCCTTCTTCAACGATGGCTGGGGCAGTAAAGTTAGCGCCGGCGCTGTTGGCCATGTAAGCCACTGCACGAGCCACTTCATCGTCGGTCAGGTCAGAGCGACCGCCACGAGCGGGCATGGTGTCGTTCATGAAGCCGTTGATGGCGTGGTCTAATAGGGTGTCGTAGCCTTTGGCAATACGAGGGCCCCATTGGTCAGGGTGGTTGAATTTAGGAGAGTTGGCCACGGTAGAGTCTTCCGCGTGGCATTGGATGCATACTTTGTTGAAAACTAATTCACCACTGCGTTGGCCTGCAGGAACGCCATCGCCCAAGACAATATTGCCAGTTGGTTTAATGCGTGAGCTTACCGCTTCTTTGGTCATCTCATCGAAATCGCTGTGAAAACCAGAGGTGGCTAAACTAACCAACAAATACAAAAAGCCAAGAATAATGACAATACCACCGATTAAGGTAGTGGCTGCGGAACCGGTAGTGTGTTTTCTAGAGGTGTTCATTTTATATATTGCCTCGCCTGAAAAGGGTAAACGTAGGGTAATAGAATGCCAAGATTATACTTAAAAGGCCCCATCTTTCCAATCTTAAACTTTGGCCTGCCTCAAATTAAGGCCAATTAAGGGAAAAAAGCGGGTGTTGTTAGGGTATTAGCGCGTATGAGCTCTTGGCTTAGGTTTGTGTTCTGATCCATTTTATCGCATTTATTTACCCTTTTGGGGCTTATGTGGCTTTACAAGCAGGCATGAGATAAGCTAATCTTGCGCCATAGTGACGTTTACGCACCCATAGCTCAGTTGGAAGAGCGTCAGTTTCCGAAGCTGGAGGCCACAGGTTCGATCCCTGTTGGGTGCGCCACTTATGCTATTAACACGCGGTTTGCCTCGGGCAAAAGCGTGTTTTTTTGCGCCTATGTGATTGGGCCAATAAAAAAAGGCCCCAAGCAGAACTTGGGGCAAATATCAGCATGAGTCAGGAAACAAGGTACTGCTTAGTGGAACTGCTCTTCTTCGGTCGAGCCGGTTAGGGCCGTTACGCTAGAGCTGCCACCTTGAATAACGGTGGTCACTTGGTCAAAGTAACCGGTGCCTACTTCTTGCTGGTGCGACACAAAGGTGTAACCACGGTCGCGAGCAGCAAATTCAGGCTCTTGTACTTTTTCAACGTAGGCAGACATGCCACGTTGGGCGTAGTCTTGAGCCAAATCGAACATGTTGTACCACATGTTGTGAATGCCAGCTAAGGTGATGAACTGGTATTTGTAACCCATGGCGCCAAGTTCGCGCTGGAATTTGGCGATGGTGGCATCATCCAAGTTTTTCTTCCAGTTAAACGAAGGTGAGCAGTTGTAGGCCAACAGCTTGCCTGGGAACTCTTTGTGAATCGCTTCGGCAAATTGACGGGCGAATTCCAAATCAGGGGTACCGGTTTCACACCAGATCAAGTCGGCGTAAGGTGCATAGGCTAGGCCGCGAGAAATGGCTTGTTCTAGGCCATTTCTGGTGCGGTAGAAGCCTTCGGCCGTGCGTTCGCCAGTGCAGAATGGCTGATCGTTAGGGTCTACGTCTGAGGTTAACAGATCGGCCGCTTCGGCGTCGGTACGGGCCAAGATCAAGGCAGGTACGCCCATCACGTCCGCTGCTAAACGAGCAGAAATCAGCTTTTGA
Source organism: Neisseriaceae bacterium (assembly GCA_017987415.1). Classification (GTDB taxonomy): domain Bacteria; phylum Pseudomonadota; class Gammaproteobacteria; order Burkholderiales; family Neisseriaceae; genus JAGNPU01. The sequence goes on along the minus strand of JAGNTR010000060.1, from coordinate 4,624 downwards.
ACCGCTTCTTGGGTGGGCACCAATACTTTACCGCCCATGTGGCCACATTTTTTCACTGCCGCCAATTGGTCTTCAAAGTGAACCCCAGCCGCGCCGGCTTTAATCATCGATTTCATCAGTTCGAAAGAGTTCAGAACGCCACCAAAGCCTGCTTCAGCATCGGCCACGATCGGGGCGAAGTAATCAACATACTCTTTGTCACCAGCGTCCACGCCGCGAGCGTGTTGGATTTCGTCGGCACGGGTAAAGGTGTTGTTGATGCGCTCTACCACGGCAGGCACGGAGTCAACCGGGTATAGAGATTGGTCTGGGAACATCGACATGTATGAGTTGTTGTCCGCTGCGACCTGCCAGCCAGATAGGTAGATGGCTTTAATGCCAGCTTTAACCTGCTGCATGGCTTGGCCGCCGGTCAGGGCACCCAAACAGTTGATGAACGGTTCGTCGTGAACCAAGCGCCATAGTTTTTCTGCGCCGTTGCGCGCTAGGCTGTGTTCAACATGGATAGAGCCTCTTAGGCGTTCAACATCTTCAGCGGTGTAGCCGCGTTTGATGCCTTTCCAGCGAGGGTTTTCTTGCCAATCTTTTTCGATGGCGGCGATACGTTGTGCACGATTAGTCATACTTGAAATTCCTTTGTTCTAATTTAGATTTTGGATTCTTAAGGGATCGTCCAAAGCGTAGAGGGGAACGGCCTTCTTGGCCTTGGCGATGGGAAAATTTAACCATGTTTCAGACGAGGGGGCTAGCCCGATTTGTTGCCACTGAGTTAGAACAAACGGTCTAATTTTCAATTGCTTACTGTTGGGTTCGGTTTCGAGTTTCGACTTTGTTGCTTAATGTTCCTTTGCGTTTTTTTTAACAAAATCGGGTGTTGGGAAGAGAAGATTTTTTTGGCCAATCTGGGCGATTTTTAATGGGGTAAGCTTGATGCGCCTAGGGGAGTGGTGTGATTAACGCTGCAACGCAACATGTTGTTTTTCGTTGTCACAAAAGGAATCTGTGTTGATTTTGTTAATCTGTTGTATTTTTGGTAATAATATTAAAAATAAGGCTTGAAAAAACAAAACCGCCCGCTATATGGGCGGGCGGGCTGTCAATGCTTTATTGATTATCGTGTGTTTGGCGCTAACCGAGGGAAGCGGCCAGACTCGGGATAAGGGTAAAAATCTTCGATGAGACCGGCCAAAATGCGGTCTTTCTTACTTTGCCAAAACTGCGGCGTCAACAGATCGCGGTGGTGTTTTAAAAACACTTGGCGCACGTCAGGCTCGCCCAATAAGAAGGGCCCAAACTCTTCGGGGAACACATCGCCCTTATTGACGGGGTACCACACTTCGCTGGACAACTCGTATTCAGGGTTGGGTGCTGGCGGAATGGCTCGGAACTGACAGTCGGTCATGTATTCAATTTCATCATAATCATAGAAGATCACGCGGCCGTAGCGGGTCATGCCAAAGTTTTTATACAGCATGTCGCCAGGGAAGATGTTGGCCGAGGCCAGCTCTTTCAGGGCGTTACCGTATTCAATCACGGCGCTGTCTTTGTCGGCTTGGCTGGCGCTTTGCATGAAGAGGTTCAGCGGCTTGAGGCGGCGCTCAATGTACAGGTGTTTGACCACCAACAGGCCGTTGCTTTCTTCGATTTGCGACGGCGCCAAGGCGCGTAGTTCGGCCAAGAGCAGTGGATCGCAGCGATCTAGAGGAAAGGCCACGTTGGAAAACTCTAAGGTATCGGCCATGCGGCCGACGCGATCGTGGCGCTTCACTAAGAGGTATTTCTCTTTCACTTCTTTGCGGCCAAAGTCTTTATTCGGACCGAATACGTCTTTAATCAGCTTAAACACGTAGGGGAAGGTCGGTAGCGTAAACACCAACATCACCAAGCCTTTGACCCCAGGGGCTAAGGTGAACTGATCGTTGGAATGGTTGAGGTGCTGAATGAATTCACGGTAAAAAATATTTTTGCCCTGCTTTTGCAGCCCCAGCATGGTGTACAGCTCGTGCGGATGGCGCATCGGCAGCAGTCGGTGTAAGAAATTCACGTAGGCTGAGGGTACGTCCATGTCGACTAAGAAATAGGCGCGCGCAAACGAGAACAGCACCGCAATTTGCTCGGGATGAAACAGGGCCGTGTCGATAACCAGCTGGCCCTGCTCGTCGTGCAAAATGGCGAGGGCGAATGGATGGCGGCGGCTGCCGTTGACGATTTGACCAAAGATGTAGGCGCCTTTATTGCGGTAAAACGGCGCATGCAATACCTGCAGGTGCAAATTGAGCTCGCTGGGCGGCCATTCGTCTTGAAAATGGGCTTTAGCGGCGCGCAGCACGCAGGAAAGGTCGTGATTGAGGTGGGCAAACGGGCGCTGCCAGTTAAAGTGGCCAATGATGTGCTGTAGACAGCCGCGTAGGCCTTCTTTATTAGGGTAGAAGCTTTTAAACGTGGGTGGGTCGGATTCGATGTATTCGGTTGAGGTTGCCGGTTTAAAGAAGATGAAGTCGTTATTAAAGTATTCCCGATCCAAAATCTTGCAGCACACCGAATTAAAGAAGGTTTCCGCCAGTTCGGGCTGCTTGTGGTTGACCAGCAGCGCAATATAGAGGGTTTTGGCCTGTTGCCAGACTTCATCAGAAAAGTGGGCGGCGTCGCAGGTTTCGCGCAAAAAGGTCACGGCCTCTTTGACGCGGTCGTCGTACATTTGAATTCGATTGGCGACTAATTCTTGAATGCCATGCCAGTTAGCGGCCTCGAACAGGCCTTTGGCCTGGGCGTTGGCCTGGCTAAACAGAAAGTAGTGCTTATTAAAGCCGTTTAAAATGCTTTGGGCAACCAGCAAGGAACGGCTGTTTTGACTGGAATGGCCCTGACTGGGGGGGCTTAAATCCGACATCTTGTGTGACTCCTTTGTGACAACAAGTGGGACTCAGGCTGATTTGATTCATTATTATGTGTTTATTTCATCATAACAATCATATGGGGTTTTGGGAAGGGCGATCTACGCCCATGAAAAAGCCGCTAACCCTGATGGGCTAACGGCTGGCGCAGAACGTGTCGGGCTTTAGGCCTCAAGACCAAGGCCGGGGCGCTGGTTTAAAAATACTTGCTGGCCTTGATAGCTGAGCCCTTGTGGGGCTTCGGTCAGCCACAGCGGCGCATCAAAGTCACAGTATAAAACGTTGGGATGGCTGGCAGCAAAGTGGGCTGCGGCGCTCACCGAGACGGACGACTCCATCATGCTGCCGATCATGCACGGCATATGGTGAATGGCGGCTAAGTCGGCGATTTGGCGGGCGGGGCCGATGCCGCCACATTTGAGCAGCTTGATGTTGAGTAGGTCGACGCAGCGCTCGCTGATGAGGGTGAAGGCGTCTTGCGGTGAAAACACGCTCTCATCGGCCATGATTTTGGTGGCGACTTTGTCGGTGACGTATTTCATCCCAGCAAAGTCGCGCGCCAATACCGGTTGCTCCACCCAATCGATGTTGAAGTCTAGCGCTTCTAATTGGCGAATGACGTTGACGGCATCTTTAGCTGTCCAGCCCTGATTGGCATCGAGGCGAAAGCGGGTGGTGCTGGGTACGGCGGCGGCGATGGCCTGCATGCGCTCGATGTCGAGGCTGGGGTCGTTACCGACCTTGATTTTTAAAGTGTCAAAACCGTCGGCCACGGCTTTTTGGGCGGCTACCTGCATGACTTCTGGCGTGTCTAGGCCAATGGTCATATTGGTGGTCAGCGCCTTGTGGCCGCCGAGAACGGCGTAAAGCGGTTGATCCAGCCACTTGGCAAATAGATCATGTAGGGCGATGTCGGCGGCGGCTTTGGCGCTGGTGTTGCCGATGCAGGCACGCTGTATGGCCAGAAGTAAAACGTTGAGCTGGCGTGCGTCTTGGCCGACTAGGGCGGCCTGAATTGGGCCTAAAAGGGCGCCGATGATGCCTTCTTTAGAATCACCGGTGATGACTAAAGTGGGGGCGGTGGCGCCGCGGCCGACTAGACCAGCATCGGTGTCTAGATACACATCGATGCTGTCAATTTCGTGGGCGGTGCGCAGCGCCGTTTTAAAAGGGGTGTGCAGCTGTAGCGGCGTGTGCGCCACCCGTAGTTGGGTAATGATCATGTGCGTGCTTTCTCATGGTTTCATCAAGTTCGATTACAGTAAGGACAAAATTTTGCCCACCAGCATGCCGAAATAGGTGCCGGCAAAAGAGCCCATCAGCGCCATCAATACGCCAATGGGAATCAGCGATTTGTGGTAGCTGGCGGCCAGCATCGGGGCCGAAGCCATGCCGCCAATATTGGCGAGGCTGGCCACGCCGAGGGTAAATAAATCGTAGCGAAAGAGTTTGCCCAACAGCACCATCACCACCAGGTGAATGAACAAAATCAAGAAGCCAGACACGAGGTAAATCGGGGCTTGGGCTAGATTGCTGAAGTCTGAGCGCGAAGCGATTAAGGCGATGATGATGTAGAGCATGACGTTGGATAATTCCATGGAGCCGGACATTTTAGACAGCGGCGTCATCGCCAAGCCTAGGCCGATTAAGGAAGCCAGCATAATGGTCCAAGTGGTGCCGTTAATCACGTCGCCCACGTTGGGCAGGTTTTGCCCAGCCCAGGTACATAC
>JAGNTR010000059.1 GCA_017987415.1 Neisseriaceae bacterium | reverse complement strand
GGGCAGAATGAAAGAGCCGACGGGAAAGTTTTCGTAATGATTGATCGACATGGTTCCTCGCATGGTGGTCGCCAACGTCAAGCAGGCGGTCATAAAGACAGGGCGACGAGGCGCCCTGTGTTGGTTTGGCCTTAAGGGCGCTTCGCTTAATAGCCCGGTGGCAAGAGGTCTTCGCGGGTTAATAAGAACACAAAGCCATCGCCGCTGGCGGTTTCCATCCAAGTGAATGGCAGCTCAGGGTAGGCCGCTTCTAAAACGTCACGGTTGTGGCCGATTTCGACCAGCAGCACGCCGCGAGGGTTTAAGAATTTAGCCGCTTGGTCGATGATTTGACGGGTGGCGTCTAGGCCATCCTCACCAGAGCCTAAGGCCATTTCAGGCTCGTGTAGGTATTCATCAGGCAATTCATCTACCGACGGCGCATCCACATAGGGTGGGTTGGAAATGATTAAGTCGTAAGTGTCTTCGATGCCTTCAAATAAATCGGTGTGAATGAGGCTGATTTGCTCATCCAAATGATAATTTTGAATGTTGATGCTGGCGACTTCCAGCGCGTCGAGGCTTAGGTCGACGGCGTCGATGTGGGCATCTGGATAATGGTGGGCCATTTGAATCGCCAGGCAGCCGCTGCCGGTGCACAGATCAAGGGCGTTGTGTACCAGTTCTGCATGCTCAATCCACGGGCTGAGGGGCTCACCCAATAGCTCGTAGATGAACGAGCGAGGCACTAAAACGCGCTCATCCACGTAAAAGTCGAATTCACCTTGCCAAGCTTGGTTGGTTAAATAGGCAACGGGCACATGCTCAGTGACGCGGCGCTCGATGAGGTGGAGCAAGAGGTTTAATTCGTCTGGCAATAAGGTAGCACCTAAATAAGGCTCTAGCCGATCCAAGGGTAAGTCCAGGGTATGCAAAATTAAATAGGCGGCTTCGTCATGAGCGTTGTCGGTGCCGTGGCCAAAGTGCAGTTCGGCCTGATTGAATTGGCTAACCGCAAAACGCAGTACGTCGGCAATGGTTTTTAAATGCTGCTGGGCTTGGATGAAGAGTTCTGGAGTGGCTTCTACGACAACGTCAGTCATGGTTTCAACGCTTATTAAGTACGAAAAGCGCCATTATACACCAGCGCTTGTGGGATACAGTAAAAAAGGCGGCTAATCCTTGAAGATTAGCCGCCTTTTTAGCTTTAAATAAAGTCTTCATACCACTGAATGAACTCATCTACATTGGCAAAGCCGAGTAAGGGTTGGCTTTTGCTGCCGTCGGCCTTGATGATGAAAATGCCGGGTGGGCCAAACAGGCCATATTCTTTCAGCAACGCCTGATGTTCTGGCGTGTTGGCGGTGACATCAACGGTAAAGAAGCGCTTCATGTCGATGGCCTCAGCCACTTTAGGCTGATTGAGGGTGAGGTTTTCCATTTCAATGCAGGTCACGCACCAGTCGGCATAAAAATCCAACAAAATAGGCTGGTCAGGCTGTTCCTCTAAGGCCATGGTCATGGCTTCTTTGAGTTCGGCGACGTCGGTAAATTTATGCCCCGCAGGGGTTTCGTGCTTGCCGTACAGATTAAGGAAGCGGTGCATGGTGGTGGTGTGTTGGTTCAGGCTCTGATAAACAAAATAAACCGAGCCTATGCTCAAGGCTGCGCCGATCACCAAGATCACAAAACCGGTGGTGTGTTTGGCGCCAATTTTCAAGCCGCTGCGCAGGAACAATACCCCACCAGCCAGCAGTAAGAGTGCATAGAGGGCAATCACGAGGTAGTAAGGTAGGAAGGCGGTAGACAGGTAAACCGCTGTCGCCAAAATGGCCAGGCCGAAGAAATATTTTACCGTGTCCATCCAGTAGCCGGCTTTAGGCATGATTTGCTTACCGAAGGTGCCCACCAGCATCAGCGGTACGCCCATGCCTAATGCCAAAGCGTATAGGGCAATGCCGCCCAGAGCCGCATCACCGGTTTGGCCAATATAGCCCAAGGCAAAAGCCAGAGGGGGCGCAACGCAAGGGCCGATGATTAAGGCCGAAAACATGCCCATGGCAAATACGGAAGTGATTTTGCCACCGCTTAGGTTTTGGGTTTTTTGGCTGAAATAGTTTTGAATCCAAGAAGGCATTTGCAGTTGGTACACGCCAAACATGCCTAAGGCCAAGATGACCAGCAGTAACGCGCTGGTTAACACTACGGCAGGCTGCTGTAGCCACACGGTTAATAAAGCACCGGTGAGGCCGGCGATGACGCCGACGACGGTATAGGTTAAGGCCAGGCCTTGAACGTAGATGAAGGACAGAGTCAGGCCACGCTTTTTGCTGGCGTTGCCTTGGTCGCCTACGATGATGCTGGAGACAATGGGTAACAGGGGGTACATACAAGCGGTGAAGCTTAAGCCCATGCCGGCGATGAAAAACGCCAGCAGGCTTTTGGTGAGGGTATCGCGTGATAACGCAAAATCATCGCTGCCGGTGGCGGCGTTATCACTACCTAAAAAAAAAGGGCTTTTACCGTTGTTTTGGGCTTCGCCTTCGGCAATGATTACCCCCACGGTATTAACCTTATAAGTCTTTTTCGTGGGCGGATAGCAAATGCCTAAGTCGGAACAGCCTTGATAGCCCAAGGTCAATGTGTAGAAATTGGCTTGATTGGGCTTAAGGTAGGGGTAATTGACCACGGCGTCTTGATAGAAGACGGTTTGGGTCCCGAAGAACTCGTCGGTTTTGGTGACGCCATCGCTAAAGCTGGGTGCCTCTAATAGATCTGGCTCGTCGGTGTTGACCGATACCTGAGCCTGGTAGAGGTAATAACCATCAGCGACGTCAAAGTGCACCTTCACGCCCTCGGCCGTATTGGTTAGGGTTGGTATAAAAGCTTTCTCTGGCGGCAGCAAATCATCAGGATTGACGTTGGCTTGTGCAAAAGACCAGGCGAATAGGCCGAAAAACAGGAGCGTGACGGCTTGTGACGAGTGCTTCAGTAGTTTAATCATGGATATTGTATGTACGCATAAGCGGAGTGGTTATGAATGGATTCGAAGTTTTCACTTTCAACAACAAATGCTGTGACAGTAGAAAGCTTACGAAGTTCAGCCGCAATGTCGCGCACCATGTCTTCTACGAATTTAGGGTTTTCATAAGCACGTTCGGTGACGTATTTTTCGTCTGGGCGTTTTAACAGGCCGTAGAGCTGGCAAGAGGCCTGTGCTTCCACCATGTCGATTAAGTCTTCGATCGCCACATTGGCGGTGGTGGTGATGTCTAAGGTGACGTGTGAGCGTTGATTGTGGGCGCCGTATTGTGAAATTTGCTTAGAGCAAGGGCACAGGCTGGTTACCGGAATCAATACTTTTAAACGATGACTATAGGCGCCGTCTTTGACTTCGCCGACTAAGGTCACGTCGTAGTCCAATAGGCTTTTAATGCCGGACACGGGCGCGGTCTTTTGACGGAAAAACGGCATGCTGACTTCAATTTTACCTGCGTCAGAGTCCAGCTTGCCCAGCATGTCGTGGGTTAACTGCGTAAAGCTGTCAAAGTTAAGCGGCTGTTGATTGTCTTCTAAAAGGGCCACAAAGCGCGACATGTGGGTGCCTTTTTGGTCGGCAGGTAGGCGTACCGTCATGGCGAATAGGCCGACGGTTTGCTGGCTACCTTCTTTACTTTGAATGGCAACGGGCATGCGCAACCCTTTAATGCCCACTTGATTGATCGGTAAGTTTCTTAAATCTTTGCTGCTTTGGATGTCTGGAATGGCATTCATGTATGGAATCCTGTTGACGTTGGTGGTCGCTCTTATGTAAAAGGCGCATCATTTTGTGGTGCAAGTATACGCTAGCTGCTAAATCCGAGCAAACTACTCAAGAATAGGCGAATAAGGTATATTGTCAAACTAAATCGGCGCCATAAGATATGACAGCAACGACAGGCTGGACGGGCTTAAGGGCGACATTGACCATAAATATTTGTTATAGTACGAAGCAAATAAAGATAAATTAAAACGTACCCACCCGATTGGGGTGGTTCAATTTTGACGCCAAAATAAAAGGAATTCAGCATGAGTGCGCCTTTAGAAACCAAGTACACCGAAGAAATGGTTTTATGGATTAAACGCCATACCGACAAATTAATGAGTTTTGGCATCACCCGACCCGAATCGTACCGCTTTTCGGCGGGTCAGTTTTCACGTCTGGGCTTTCAACAAGCCCACGGTTTTATTTGGCGTGCTTATTCAGTGGTTTCGGCAGAGTATGAAGACACGCTGGAGTTTTTTGCGGTCTTGATCGAGGGCGGTCCTTTTAGTGAGTACTTTAAAACCCTAGCCGTAGGTGATCAGATTTTATTGGATAAAAACGCCACCGGCTTTTTGTTGCCTGAACGTTTTACCGACGGCAGCGATTTGGTGATGCTCAGCACCGGCTCAGGCATTGCGCCGTTTATGTCGATTTTAAAGCAGCCCAGCATTTGGACGCGCTTTGAACGGCTGGTGTTGGTGCATTCGGTCAGCCATAAAAATGACTTAGTGTTTAATCAACAGGTGGCTGATTTGAAAGATCACCCTTTGGTGGGCGAGTATTTTGATCGGTTGATCTTCCAGCCCGTAGTCACCCGAGAAAAAGTCGAGGGTGCTTTAAATGCGCGCTTGCCTGATTTAATCAAGGACGATACCCTGAGTACAGCCATTGGCCTACCGTTCACCCAAGACGCGACACGCTTTATGATTTGCGGCAATCCAGACATGGTGATGGATACCCATAAGGCCTTAAGCGGTAAGGGGTTTAACCTGAATCGGGTGCGTGTGCCGGGCCACATCTTATTAGAAAACGGGTTTTAACAACTAAGGTTGACAGTAATAGCATGGATGAGCACACCTTAAAGGCTTTAAACATCAGCGAGGCAGCGGCCAAAAAATTGGCCAAGCTCAACCTGCACGACGCCTGGGATTTGATTTTACATTTGCCGCTGCGTTACGAGGACGAAACCCACATCACCCCCATCGCCAATGCGCCTTTTGGCCAAAGCTGTATGGTTGAAGGCACGGTGATTGCGCAAGAGGTTCAGTTTCGGCCCCGTAAGCAGCTGTTGGTGCAAATTGAAGATGCCTCGGGCCACAGCCTGATTCTACGTTTCATTCATTTCTACCCCAGTCAGCAAAAACAAATGGCCCAGGGTAAGACCATTCGCGCGCTCGGCGAAATCAAACGCGGTTTTTTGGGCGATGAAATGATTCACCCCAAAATCAAAGATGTGGCGGTGGAAGGCTCCTTGCCCGACAGCCTGACCCCGATTTATCCCACCGTCAGCGGCCTGACCCAGCCGGTTTTACGCCGTATCATTCGGCAAGCCCTCGAACACACCTCCTTGGCAGACACCTTGCCGCAAAGCTTACTCGATCAGCTAAAGCTGCCTGCATTTGGGCCATCCATCGGCCTCTTGCATGCGCCGTCGCCCGAATATCGGATTCAAGACTTAAGCAATGGTGCATTGCCCGCATGGCAGCGCTTAAAGTTTGATGAGCTGTTGGCGCAGCAGCTGTCGATGCGGCTGGCCTACCAAAAGCGCCGCAGCGGCGTGGCCCAGCCTTTAGTTGGTACGGGCGAGCTGTATCAGGGTTTGGTGAACCAGCTGCCGTTTTCCCTAACCGGTGCGCAGCAAAAAGTATTGGCCGAGATCAAGCATGACTTGGCTCAAGGCTATCCCATGCATCGGCTCTTGCAGGGCGATGTGGGCAGCGGCAAGACTATTGTGGCTGCTCTTAGCGCTTTAACCGCCATCGAAGCGGGTTATCAGGTGGCGCTGATGGCGCCGACCGAGATTTTGGCTGAACAGCATTACCTTAAGTTTAAGCTGTGGTTTGAGCCGCTGGGCCTAAAAGTGTCGTGGCTGTCTGGTAGCCTGCGTAAGAAAGCCAAAGACGCCGCCAAGGCGGAAATCGCCGCCCATGAGGTTCACATTGCCATCGGTACTCATGCCTTATTTCAAGACGATGTGGTGTTTGCCAGCATGGGCCTAGTCATCGTGGACGAGCAGCACCGATTTGGTGTGGCTCAGCGTTTGGCCCTCAAGAATAAAGGCCAAAGCGTGCATCAGCTGATGATGTCGGCTACGCCGATTCCCCGCACCTTGGCCATGAGCTTTTTTGCCGATCTGGACGTATCCGTCATTGACGAGCTGCCGCCCAATCGTAGCCCCATCGTCACTAAGCTCATCAACGCCGCTCGGCGCCAGCAGGTGGAAGAATTTGTCTATCAGACCGGCCACAAAGGTGAGCAAGTGTATTGGGTGTGCCCCTTAATCGAAGAGAGCGAAGCCCTAGAGCTGCAAGCCGCGGTTGACACCCATGCTTATTTGTCGGATTTGCTTAACGGCCTCAAAGTGGGTCTCGTACACGGCAAGCAAAAGCCGCAGGAAAAGGCCGAGGTGATGGCTCAGTTCGCCGCTGGCGAATTAAACGTATTGGTGGCCACCACCGTCATCGAAGTCGGGGTGGATGTGCCGAACGCCAGTTTGATGGTAATCGAACACGCCGAGCGCATGGGCCTGTCGCAGCTGCATCAGCTGCGTGGGCGCGTGGGCCGTGGTGCAGCGAAAAGCATGTGCGTGCTGCTGTTTGAAGAGCCGTTGAGTGATTTGGCTAAGGCGCGGCTGAAAGTCATTTACGAACACACCGATGGTTTTGAGATCGCTCGTCAGGATTTAAACATCCGTGGCCCTGGCGAATTCTTGGGCGCGCGCCAAAGCGGCGCACCCATGCTGCGCTTTGCCAATTTAGAAGAAGATTTGGCCCTATTAGAGCAGGCGCGCCAGCTGGCACCTGAATTGATTCAAAACCATCCCGATATTGTCGCCACCCATCTACAGCGGTGGCTGGCGCATAAAGAAGGTTATTTAGGGGTTTAAGATGCTGTTGATACCGACCGCAACGCTTGACGCTTGGTTGCTTGAAGACGTCAATATGGGTGATTTAACCACCCGGACTTTAGGTTTGGCGCACACGCCGGGCGAGATGACGTTTCGCTGTCGCCATGATGTGTGCGTGTCTGGCGTGATCGCGGCCAAGGCCGTGCTGGCCAGGCTAGAGCTGACCGTTGTGGCCAGCCTAAACGAAGGCGATTTGGCCACGGCAGGCAGCGTTTTATTACAGGTGCAAGGCCCAGTGGAACGGCTACAGCAGGGCTGGAAAGTGGCGCAGAATATTTTGGAATGGGCCTGTGGTGTGGCCACCCAAACCCATCAAATGGTGGCGCTGGCGCGCAGCATTAACCCTAAGGTGAACCTCGCCTGTACCCGTAAAAGCATCCCCGGAACGCGATTGTTGGCCACCCAGGCTATTTTGGCGGGTGGCGCAGTGATTCACCGAGCGGGCACGGCTGAAACCATTTTGCTGTTTGCCAATCATCGCCATTTCTTAGCTGATCCCCATGACTGGGTTGCCCATGTGGCGCAGCTGCGCGCCGGGGCACCGGAAACCAAAATCATCGTTGAAGCCGACACCTTAGCTGAAGCTAAAGCGGCTTACCAGGCCCAGCCTGATGTGATTCAGCTGGATAAATTCAGCTGTGCCGATGCGGCCAAGATTAAAGCTTATTGTGAGGCAGGGCCTCATGCCGTGACGCTTTCCTTGGCGGGCGGCATTAATCTTGCGACGGTGGCTGAATATGCCGCCACCGGCATCAATGTCTTGGTGACGTCGTCACCGTATTACGCCAAGCCCGCTGATGTGGGCGTGCGTCTACAGCCGCTGCCGGTGTAATGCTTCCGTCGCCCATAAAAAACAGCGCTGTTGAGCGCTGTTTTTTATGGGCGAATGGCCAAATCAATCAAGGCGGACCTTGCCGCGTAGTGCCTTAGTCGCGCCCTTGCGAGATTTGCCTTCTAAACGTCTTTTTTTAGAGCCGAGGGTAGGCCGAGTGGGGCGCCGGGTTTTTTCCACCACCATGGCTTCTTGGATTAAGGCCACGAGACGGGCCAAAGCCGCCTCTTTATTCAATTCTTGACTGCGATGGGCCTGGGCCTTAATCACCACCACACCGGCAGGGCTAATCAAATGATGATTCATGGCCAGTAAGCGCTGCTGATGGTATTCGGGCAGGCTAGAAGTCTTGATGTCAAAGCGCAAATGAATCGCGGTCGAGGTTTTATTCACGTGCTGGCCACCCGCGCCCTGAGCGCGGATGGCCGTGAGTTCAATTTCGTCTAGGCTGATGCGGGCCTGATTCGAAATCACCAGCATTTATACCGCCACTTCTTGCCAAGGCGTAAATTTAAAGCCTAAGTGCTGTTCCGTGTCGGACAGCCAAATGGTGTCTTCTTGTAAGGTCGCCTGAATCACCATGCTGCGTTTGGCTAAAGAAGCTAGCTGTGCCATGTGCTCGTCATCTAAAAACAGCACGCTGAGGTTTTTGTGTTGGCTTAATTTGCTTTGATTTTGCTGCCACCAAATCGGGCCGGCACGGTCGCCGTAGGCGTACAGAATCACCTGTTCAGACTGGTTACAGGCCTTGCGTAGGCGCTTTTCATCCGGTAGCCCTAATTCAATCCATAAATCTGGCTCGTTGTAATCGTTTAAGCGCCACAGTTCAGGCTCATCATCAGCGGCCAAGCCCTTAGTAAACACCAGCCGTTCATCCGCATGACAAATCCACGCCAATAGCCTCAGCATCATTCGCTGCTCACTTTCTGAAGGGTGTTGTGCCAGCGTCAGCTGGACATCCTCATAGTGGTTGCGGTTCATGTCAGCGATGTTGATGTTTGCTTTGAAAATGGTTGCTTTTAAGGCCATGGTGGATTTTCTAGTCTGCTAGGGAAGGCGCTAGTGTACTTGATTTTGCTTGCAACGGATACGGGTGGCCGTGCTCGGTGTTTGGTTTAATGAGCTTAAAAAGGCTGAAGACCGTCGTCAGTATTTTCTTTTTTGCTGGTTGGCTTGTGCTGAATTTATTGTTTTGACAAATAGGCCTAATTGCGACATATTAGATATAGAACGTTCGTTTTCTAATGTTTGATTTGGGGCGTTGAACCTGTTTGTGCTCATGAGCGATGGCCATAAAGATTGGATGAAGGCGTTACGGCAACCGCAGGGCAATCAACGTTGATTTTTGTGTAGTGACACAAAGGAAATGGTTATGCCTTTAGTTGTTTACATATTGGGTTTGGCAATTTTTGCCTTAACCACATCAGAATTTATGGTGGCAGGCATGATGCCATCGCTGAGTAAGGCTTTTGGGGTGACGCTTGCCGAGGTCGGTAATTTGATTTCGCTGTATGCGCTGGGGATGGTCGTGGGTGGGCCCATCCTGACCGTGGGCTTGTTGAAGTTTAAAGTGTCCAATAAGAAAGGATTTTTGGGTTTGTTACTGATCTACGTTGTTTCCCAGCTCATTTCAGCGGGGGCGCAGGATTATGGCGTGATGGCCGTGTCGCGCGTTGTGGCGGGCGTGGCGGCTTCGGCCTGTTTTGGCATCGCTTTGGCCATCAGTGCAGACATTGTCAACGTTCAATCAAGGGGCAGAGCCGCGTCGATCGTGATCAGTGGGTTAATGCTGGCCACGGTTGTGGGTGTGCCTATGGCGACGCTGATTGACCAACATCTGGGCTGGCGTGAGAGCTTTTGGCTGGTGGCGGTTTTGGCGAGCCTGTGCGTGATCATGGTTGGGCTGATGGTGCCTAATCAACCCAAAACCGCTACGGCTAGCTTAGGGCAGGAGTTGGCAGAGTTTAAAAAGGGGGCCTTATGGGCGGCTTACGCCACCAGTGGCTTGGTTTTGGGGGCAACGTTTGCGGCGTTTAGCTATTTTTATCCGATTTTGACGCAGGTGTCTCGGTTTGAATCTGCGACCATCCCTATTTTGTTTGCTGCTTATGGGGTGGCCAGTGTGGTGGGTAATTTAATCGTGGGGCGGTGGTTTGCCGATCGGCACACGATTTCTATAGTGGTGGCTGGGCTGTCTTTATTGGCCTTCAGCCTATTGCTGTTTGCGTGGTTGGCTGAGTATCGGTCAATTAGTGTCATGGCGCTATTGCTTATTGGCTTGGCTGGTTTGCCCATGAATCCCGCCATGATTACGCGCGTCATGAATGTGGCCCATCCAGGTCCGCTGGTGAATACGGTACACACCTCGGTCATCAATATTGGTTTGGGTATGGGGTCTTGGCTGGGCGGACTAGGCATCGCTCTGGGCTATGGCTTACGTGCGCCTTTATGGGTGGGCTTGGTTTTAGCGGTATTCGGCTTAATCAGCATTTTGCCTTTTTTAAAGAAGGATCGTTATCCTCATTAGATCGAGTATTTAAGGGCTGTCTATTAGAGCGATGTCGTTACAGCCGGTTAAGGGTGGTTTCTATTTTGGTTAAATAAAGGAGGGGTGATGTTAAACCATTTTTCAGGGAAGGTGGCGCTGGTCACTGGCGGGGGTCGAGGCATTGGTCGTGCCGTGGTTCAGCAATTGGCATTGGGTGGGGCTGCATTTATTGGCATTCATTACGCGAATGACCAAGAAGCGGCTGAAACAGCGGTTGTGGCGGTTAGGGCATTAGGGGGTAAGGCCGAAGCCCTACCGGCTCAATTTACGCCCGATGCACAAAAGGGCGCTGAGGATTTATGGGCGGCTTTTAGTCAGGCGGCGAACAAATATGTGGGCGGGGCTTCATTGGACATTCTCGTCAACAATGCCGGCATCGTACATGTGGCCTCTTTAGTGCAAACCACGGCTGCCATGGTTAAGGAAACGCTGGCGGTGAATCTGGAGGCGCCTTTTTATTTGATTCAGGCCGCGGCGCCTTATTTGGCAGAAGGGGGACGAATCATCAATGTGTCGAGTGCCCTGACGAGAATAGCCGATGCTGAACGGGCAATGTATAGTGCCTCGAAAGCCGCTATTGAATCATTGACGCTGTCGCTTGCCGCCGAGTTTGGATCCAAAGGCATCACGGTGAATGCGGTGGCGCCAGGCGTGATTGATACGGACATGAATGCCGATTACTTAGCCATTCCAGAGGCACGCCAGGCGGCTGAACGGTTTTCTGTTTTTGCACGTCTGGGTGGGGCAGATGAGGTGGCGAACTTGATTCGTTATTTGGCCTCGCCAGACAGTGGTTGGACGACGGGGCAAATCATCGACGTTTCGGGCGGCACGCATCTGTAACGCATGGCTCCTAAGCTTCAGGGTGCCGTTTGCTCTGGCGTCATGGCTTGGGTTGTGGCATGCTGTTTTAAAGTAAGGGGCTGTTCGTCAGCTGGCTGATGTAGGCATTTAAGGAGTATGAAACGAACCATGATGAAGCATAATGACTTGTCCGGCCAAATAGTGGCCAAACCTTTAGGGCGACCACGGGCCTATGATCTAGATGAAGCTTTGGATCGGGCAATTGATGTGTTTTGTGAGCGTGGTTACAGCGGCGCATCGATTAATGCACTGGCTGAGGCCATGGGGCTCGTCACGGGTAGTCTCTATAAAGCCTTTAAAGATAAAGAAGCGCTATTCTTGGCCAGTTTGCAGCGATATCGGGCTAAAAATCGTGTGGCGGCTCAAGAGATTCTGGTGACAGAAGCTTCAGGCATGGCCCAGTTGCAGGCCTTGTTAAGGCTGTATGTGCGGATTTCTAATGGTGAACAGGGCATTAAGGGCTGTTTGGCGGTGACCAGTGCGGTTGAATTGACGACGTTTAGTGCGCAAGTGGCCAAACTGGTGACAGAAAGCATGGAGGATTTAAAGCGCTTACTCGAGCAGATTGTCTTGCAAGGTCAGGCAGATGGTTCGATTAGCCGCAGCATTGAGGCCACGGTGGCGGTTTCTTTTGTTTTATGCCACCTACAGGGCATGCGGGTGGTGGGCAAATTAAATCCTACCGCGCATGAACTCACTCAGGCTTCGGCCTTGGTGATTGCAGCCTTAAAGCCCTAAAGTGTTGGCACTTTAAGCGCAGGCTAGTTGAATAAAAAAGCACCGCGACGATTCAAGCGTCGGGGTGCTTTTTTATTCAAGGCGACGCCAGGCTGTGGCGGGATGAAGCAGGCTAAGCGTCCAGCGGCGTCGCTAAATGCAAAACATGGTGGCGGATGTCGTTAGGCCAGTTTTGCATGGCGTCGCTTAATTGAGCGGGCTGTTGCGCAAAGAGGGCACGGCTAGCCGCTTCGAACTGCGGTAAGTCGCCAGCCATTGCCACCATGAAGTGGTAGGCGCGCTCTTGTGCTTGGCGCAGTAAATCTTGGCCGCTGTGCTCACGGCGGGCCTGATCCACCAGCTTGCGTAGGGTGACCGATGCGCCGCCAGGCTGTTGGGCAAGCCAATCCCAATGCCGAGGCAATAGGGTGATCTCTTTAGGCACCACCCCTAATTTGGGTCGGCCTCGACCGCGCGGCAGGGACTGGCTGGGTTCTGGCTCGGCCTCTGTTGAAGGATGGGTGGCAAATCGGGCCAATACCTCGTCATAGCTGCCTTGGGTATTGATGTCGATGCTGCGACCGCTTTGATCGTCAAAAATAAGCAGCTGGTGTTGGTCTTCATTCTCGGCCACTTGCTTCACGGCCATGGCCACGGTTTGCAAAGTGCCAGAGACCATACGGTTGTGACCGTTAAAACAGGTGTAGCTAGGGCTATTAGGCATAGGGCCTCCTTTATTATTACCCGTATATTAATATCAGCGGCTAATGCGTGTCAATATTATACGGGTAATAATCAGTAATGGCTGATGTGTCTGTGGCTTAATGGCATCTGAGTCGTGATTCATGTAATCAGCAGATGGGCATAAGGTTTAATAATCTTTTGGCATAAATGATACAAACGTAATTTTTATTACAAAAAACACTTGATTTGCATAAATGTACTATTTATTCTACTTGCATAAGTGTGCTTTGAATGAGGTTGGCCTCGCTAGGCTGAAGGCCGATGGAATGGGCCGCAGTTTAAGCCCGTGGCAATCGGCAATGTTGAATAGCCATTGGGCGCTTATCGGCAGTGGTCGACTCATATAAACAAGAATAAACACGTCTAAAAATAGGGGGAGCAGCATGAATACCATTAATCAGAATCACCCATCAGGTGGCCTAGCGCCTTTACGCTATTGGCAGGTGCGCATTTTTATGGTGACGTGGGTAGCCTATGCTGCCTTTTACTTAACTCGGCAGGCGCTTTCTGGTGCCAAACTGGGTATTTTGGCTGACCCCATTGCCAGTCAAATACTCTCTCGGGAAATGTTGGGCACGATGGACGCCATTTATCTGACCGTCTATGCCGTGGGCCAATTTGTATGGGGTGGAAGCGCTGACCGTTGGGGTGTACGTGTGGTCGTGTTGACGGGGCTATTGGTATCGGCGGCCACGGCTTTGGTAATGGGTCTGATCCCGGCTTTGATCTTATTTCTGCCGCTGATTGCCATTCAGGCCGCGGCGCAGTCGACTGGTTGGGCCGCTTTGTGTAAGAACGTGAATGCGTTTTATCCCTTACGCACGCGCGGGCGCATGATGGGGCTGTGGTCGACCTGCTTTATTTTTGGCGGCCTCATCGGCACGCCTTTTGCGGGCTGGCTCGCCTATGGCCTGTTTGATTCTTGGCGCATGGCTTTTGTGGGTTCGTCACTGGTGCTGTTTGTCATCGCCGGCGTATTTTATTTGGCGCAGCGCAATACTTTAAGCGACGTGGGGCTGACAGCAGAGGTTATTGAGGATGGTTCTGAGGAGGAGGCAAAAGATCGGCCGCCGCTGCGTGACACGCTGTTGGCGCCGCTGCGTAATGCGATGGTGTTTAAGTTGGGGCTGTCGTATTTATTGTTAAAGCCCGCTCGCTATGCCATTTTGTTTTGGGGCCCGGTGATTGCTTTTGAGGCCATCCCCAGCCTAAGTTTCTTGGGGGCTACGGTATTGCCACTGGCGTTTGGCTTGGCTGGCCTAATCGCACCTGTGGTTTTGGGTTGGGTGTCCGATAAGGTGTTTGACGGCAAGCGCATCCCCGTCGCGGTCTTGTCTTTAGCCTTCACCATCTTGATTCTGGTGTTGTTTATGCCTTTGGCGAGTACCGGCTCGATTGCGTTCTTTGTTTTGGCTTTGGCCTTGCTGGGCTTTTTCTTATATGGCGCAGAGGCGATTATCTCGGCGGTGGCCGCCATTGATTTTGGTACCCAGCGCCATGCTGGGGCGGCCGTGGGATTCATTAATGGTTGCGGCGCTGTGGGGGCGATTTTAGGCGGCTGGCTGCCCGGCTGGCTGCCCGGCTTTATGTCGGAAGGCACGCTGTTTATCGTGTTTGCGGTGGCGGCAGGACTGTCTATGTTGATTTTACTGCCGTCATGGCACCGTCGAGCAGCGCAGGCTTGAGCTTGATTCAATATGATGGGTTTGGGCGCGGTTGGCTCAGGGCAAAAAAAAGCTGCGCGGTGAGTGCTGTGCTCATGAATCATTGCTGTTGAGGCTGGGCAAGGTATAGCAAGGTGATGAGCGTGAAAGAGGCGGATCACCGTGCGGCTTAAGTGAGTGATGTTAGCATTAAACATCTCTTTTTTAACAATTATTTGCAATATATTAAATAATCCTTACATTTTGTGGCCTGATAATGGTGACCTAAATTCATCAATAAACGAGGACGCAATATGAAGTTATCGAGAGTGGCCGTCGCCTTATCTGGTATTTTTGCGATGGCTTATCCAACGGTTCAAGCAGCACAGCTGCCAGAGGGTTTTCCGCCCAAAGTAGCGACCCCAAACATCAACGACATCATTAATAATGCCGGGTATGCAG
>JAGNTR010000184.1 GCA_017987415.1 Neisseriaceae bacterium | reverse complement strand
AAAACGCGTGTTGCTGCGTCCTAGTGCACAGTAGCTGTGTTTGGTCATGGCCCATAAAAAAAGCCCCTGCAAGCAGGGGCAATTGAATGAGGTGGGTGGGGGGCTTTAGCGGGTACGGCTGCTGCTGACGCCGCCGACGATCTCGCCAAATAGTTGAACCTCACCCGTTGGGGTGTCGTTATTGAGGGTGACAATTGCCTCGCCATTGACGTTCTTGCCGCGGCCATTGCTTTTGCCGCTGTATTGGCCGATTGGGCGCAGGCGCCTGTCGTCAGCAGGCTTAGCCGTCGGTGCCTTGGCTGAATCAGGGGCTTCACCAACCAGAGGCGTGGCCTGCCATGCCGTGCTGGCGGGCTCGGTGGATAAGTTGTAAGGGATATTCGCTTCTGCTGCCAGAGCGAGGCTGCTGAAGCCCAGCGTGCTCAATAAGGCTAAAGCAGACGTATAGATAATCGTTTTCATGAGCGTGTTCTCGTTGCCGTTAAAAGGTCATATGAGCTATGACCTTGATTATGGGCTTAAGTTCAGGCATTGGCAATCAGGTAGACCACGGCCGCACTGATGGCAACGCAGAGAAGAAACATGCCCCAGCCAGCAAACTTAAGCGGTGGGTTAACCGGCTGGCTCAGCTGTTTAAAGCCTGTAATCATGGGGCGGATCAGATTGTGCTTCTTGATGAGAAGATAGGTAAACACGGCCACAATATGGGCTGCAATCAAGCCAACCAGCCCCCAAAATAAGGTGAGGTGAACACGGTACATGCTGTTGGCGGTGGATTCGCTGACTAAGTGGTTTAAATAACCAGGGTTGAGCCAAGTGTTGTTGTCTGGTGCGAAGAGGCCAGTCACCAGCTGAGCAATGACCATGCCCAGAAGTGCCACCACGCTTAGGGCGCCGACGGGGTTGTGGCCTGGTTGCTCGTGTTCGGGCATCTGGCCTTTCAAATAGCGCTGCATGCCGCTTTTACCGGTTAGAAAATTGCTGAAGCGAGCGGTTTGGCTGCCGCCAAACCCCCATAAAATACGAAAAATAATCAAGGCACAGACCACTAAGCCTAGGCGTTTATGCCAGGCTAACCAAGGGCCGCCCGTGGTGGCCGTCCACCACATAGCTGGAATACTGAAGGCCAATAGCCAGTGAAAAAGACGGGTGGGTGCATCCCAGACGCGTACTTTGGTGTGCATAGTGATCCTTAATCGTGACAAATTTAATTCGGGTATTTTACTCGAGTTTGTTGGGTTTGACCTTGTTTAGACGCAAAAATGCCCTAGGTGGGCAAAATAAACCCGAACGGTAGGCTGGCTACGGTTCGGGTGGTGAGGTTAGGCGTAGGTGATGCCGTCAAACTGGGTGCTGATGAGGGTGCCCGCACCTTGGGCCAGCATCTCGGTGATGTCTTCTAGAGCGCCAATGACGGCGGTTTGGCCAGATGCTTTGGCGAAGGCACAAGCCGCTGCCACTTTCGGCCCCATGCTGCCGCTGGCAAAATCCATGGCCATTAGGGCATCGGGATGAGCGTAGCGAATGGCTTTTTGCTCTGGCGTGCCCCAGTTCACCATGACGGCGGCCACATCGGTGGCAATGATGAAGTATTCAGCGTCGATATTGTGGGCCAAGAGGCCAGAAGCTAAATCTTTATCGATGACGGCCTCAACGCCGGTCAGCTGGCCTTGATTTTTCAGCACAGGAATGCCGCCGCCGCCCACGGCAATCACAATCACTTGATTGTCAATGAGTAGCTTAATTTGGGCTAATTCATTAATCGCTTGCGGTAGCGGGCTGGCCACCACGCGGCGAAAATAGGCGCCGTCGGCTTTGATTTGCCAGCCTTGCTCGGCGGCCAGCTGTTCGGCCTCGGCCTGATTGTAAACAGGGCCAACAAATTTGGTGGGGTTTTGAAAGGCAGGATCGTCTTGGGCCACCACGGTTTGGGTTAAAAGGTTACAGATGTGACTGTCGGCAGGCAGGTGATTGGCCAACTCTTGCGCCAGCATATAGCCGATCATGCCTTGGGTTTCAGCGCCAAGAACGTCGAGCGGATAAGGCGTGACCTTAGGGTCGACGTAGCGGCTATAGGCATCATTTTGCAGGCCTAGTAGGCCCACTTGGGGGCCGTTGCCGTGGGCCAAGACCATTTGGTGGCCAAGACCATGTACTTTCGCCAGCTGTTGGCAGGCGATGACGACGTTGGCGCGTTGGTTTTGCGCGCTCATGACTTCACCACGTTTTTGTAAGGCATTTCCGCCTAAGGCAATCACTACTTTCATTTCTGTCCTTTTGAGGGTTTATTTTAGGTTTCGTTTAAGGCTGATGCGAACAGCAGCTGTTGGATGATGTCTGCGTAAATGTCAGACAATACGGGGATGTCAGCCAGCCGTATGGATTCGTTAATCTGGTGAATGGTGGCGTTGCTCGGGCCCAGTTCGACTAGCTCGGTAGCAATGTGCTTGATGAAGCGGCCATCAGAAGTCCCGCCCGTTGTCGATAATTGCGCTTGAGTGCCGGTGTGTGCCGCAATGGCGTGGCGACACACGTCGGTCAAGCGGCCTGCCGGAGTTAAAAACGGTAGGCCTGATAAAGACCAATCCAAGCGGTAATTTAGGCCATGGGCGTCGAGTAAGGCGTGCACGCGGCTTTTGAGCTGGTCGACGCTGGATTCGGTGCTGAAGCGAAAGTTAAAGGCTACGTTCAGGCTGCCGGGAATCACATTGCTGGCGCCGGTGCCGGCGTGAAGGTTGGAAATCTGCATGCTGGTGGCGGGAAAATACTCATTGCCGTGGTCCCATACTTCGCGGGTTAAGGCTAACAGCGCCGCGGCAAACTCATGCACCGGGTTTTGGGCCAGCTGCGGATAGGCGATGTGGCCTTGCTTGCCGATGATGGTTAAGGCGCCAGAAAGCGAGCCGCGCCGGCCGTTTTTAATCGTGTCGCCTAAGGTGTCGCTGCTGGTGGGTTCACCCACGAGGCAATAGTCGATGTGTTCGCCGCGCGCCTGTAGCGCTGCGACTACTTTTTGAGTGCCGTCGTGGGCGTCGCCCTCTTCGTCGGACGTGATCAATAGGGCGAGTCGCCCTGGATGATCGGGATGGGCGGCGACAAAGCGTTCGCAAGCGGTCACGAAGGCGGCGATGCTGGTTTTCATGTCGGCGCTGCCGCGGCCATATAAATAGCCATCGTGTTCGGTCGGAGTGAAGGGATCAAAGCGCCACTCATCGAGTGGTCCGGCTGGCACCACGTCGGTGTGGCCAGCAAAGCAAAATAATGGTCCGCCGCTGCCGCGGGTGGCCCAGAAATTGTCGGTGTCGCCAAAGCGCATGGTGTCGACCTGAAAGCCGATGGCTTCGAGGCGTTGGCGCAATAGCGCTTGGCAGCCCGCATCATGAGGGGTGATGCTGGGCGCACGGATTAAAGCTTTCGTTAGTTCGAGGGTTTGATTCATCAGGTTCTCGCTTAAGGAAGTTCTTTGAGGGTTATTTTTTGCTGAAGCTGCGCTTAATCATGTGCCACCAGTCTTTGCGGTTTAAAGTGGGGCGGCGATTAAATACATCATATTTGTTTTCGTCGATGCGGTGCAGGATGCGCTGGCCGCCGAGAATGATCATGCGCAGCTCAAATCCGAGCCGGCCTTTTAAGACGGTGCCCAGCGGTGAGCCAGCCTTAAGTAAGCTGTGCGCCCGTTCACATTCATGATGCAATAGACGCTGAAAGGCAAAATTAACTTTTTTCTGGGCGATGTCGTCTTCGGTGACGCCAAAGCGCACTAGGTCGTCTAGCGGGATGTATAAACGGCCTTTTTCCCAGTCGACGCCAACATCTTGCCAGAAGTTAATCAGCTGTAGGGCGGTGCAGATGCCGTCGCTGTAGGCTAAGGAGCGTGGGTCGTCCTCACCATATAGGGCCAGCAGCAGGCGACCCACTGGATTGGCCGAATGACGGGCGTAGTTAATGAGGTCGGAGAAATTTTGGTAGCGGGTGACGGTGACATCTTGCTCAAACGCCACCAGCAAGTCGTAGAAATGCTTCAGCGGCAGTTGAAAGGGCGCAATCGCTTCACGGTTCAGGCGCTGCATTAAGTCAGTGGTGGGCTCTTGGCCGGCTTCGATTAGGGCTAATTCGTCACGCAGGGCCTGTAGCTGGGCTAAGCGAGTAGCGGCGTCGGCATCGCCTTCATCGGCAATGTCGTCGGCGGTGCGGGCAAAGCGATAAATGGCGTGAATGGGTTTGCGTAGGCGTCTGGGCAGAATGAAAGAGCCGACGGGAAAGTTTTCGTAATGATTGATCGACATGGTTCCTCGCATGGTGGTCGCCAACGTCAAGCAGGCGGTCATAAAGACAGGGCGACGAGGCGCCCTGTGTTGGTTCTGT
>JAGNTR010000183.1 GCA_017987415.1 Neisseriaceae bacterium | reverse complement strand
CCTCGGCCTCCACCACCAAGGCGCTAAGGTCTACATGACCATCACCATTAAGCTGGGCAATAGGGGCGCCTACGGCAACCTCATCACCATCCTTGGCGATCAGCTTAGTGATGATGCCGTCTGCTTCCGCCTCCATATCCACCAAAGCTTTATCGGTTTCTACTTCAGCAATCACCTGACCTACCACCACGGTGTCGCCCTCTTGCACCAGCCATTTATTGATGGTGGCGTGCGTTGTATTCGCAAGTACTTCTGGCATGTGTAATAACTGAGACATCATGCTTCCTTATTCTGTAAATCAATCATGTTCATTTATTCGGTGCGCGATTAAGCCCACTCACCCTTGTCGCGCATCACGCCTTGTAGGCCTGCCACCACTTCTTCAGTGCGGGCGCTGGCAGCGCGCTCCAATACTTTGGAGATGCTCGGAGCGCCTTCGGAGCCATGCACGCGCTGAATCGGTTGGTCCAACCAATCAAAGCAACGACGCTGTAACTCATCTGCCAACCAACCGCCGTAAGAGGTACCCTGATTGCCTTGCTCCACAATCAGCACATTATTGGTTTTACGAATACTGGCTTCGATGGTGTCCCAATCTAAGCTGGCTCGGTCTAAGAAGCGTAGATCAATCACTTCGGCATCAATACCGGTTTGCGCAATCGCCTCGAGGCTGTGGCCCACCATAGACAGATAGGTCAACACGGTTAAAGCCTTGCCTTCGCGGCGAATGGCGGCTTTACCGAAAGGAATTTGATAATCTAAATCATCGCTAGGAAACGCACCGCTTTGGGCATAGAGGTCAACGTGTTCAATCATCAGTACTGGGTCGTTGCACTGTAGGGCGAAGTTCATTAAGCCCACGTAGTCAAACGGCGTTGAGGCCGCCACAATGCGCCAGCCAGGGTTGGTCACAAAAATACCGGCCGGATCCATCGAGTGTTGTGAGCCATAGCCCGTGCCCATCGCTACCTTGGTGCGCAACACCAAAGGCACGTCACTTTGGCCGCCAAACATATGGCGCACTTTACCCACTTGGTTAAACACCTGATCCGCGGCCACCCACATAAAGTCTGGGTACATAAATTCGACCACGGGCTTAAAGCGGCCATCTACGGCAATGCCGCCACCGAGGCCCATAAAGGCATTTTCACTGATGGGCGTGCCCAAAATACGGTCGGGGAATTTTTCTTTCAAGCCCTTAGTCGCGCCATTGGTCCCGCCCTTAAGACGATGCACGTCCTCACCCATGACCACGATGCTGCTGTCGGTGCTCATGCGTCTATCCATCACGCCCGCCACCGCATCAATGAATTTCTGCTGGGTCATGGCGTTGGGGTAGCTGGCTTCTTCTTGGGTTTGGCTACCGGCAATCTCGCTCAGGTCACCCCGAATGCCGACATCCACAAAGCTGGTTTCTGGCCACAACTCTGGGCGAATTTGGCGCTTACCCTTGGCGGCAGGCTCAGTCAGTTCAGCCACCACTTTGGCCATGATGGCCTGGCAGTTAGCGCGTAGCTCGGCCAAGGTATCTTCGGTCAACAGCTCACGCTTCAGCATTTGCTGCTCTAACTGCACAATCGGGTCACGCTGACGCCAAGCCTGCTCTTCGTCTTTACTGCGATAGCCAAAGGCACTGCCAGGGTAAGGTCCATTTTGATGGAAGAAGCGGTACACGTCGGCTTCTACCACGGTCGGGCCCTTGCCGGCGCGCATGTGGGCCAAGGCTTCTTGCATGGTTAAATGCACTGCCAATGGATCCATGCCATCGACTTTCCAGCTAGGGATGTTAAACGCCAGGCCACGAGCAGACAGGCGCGTTTCAGCCGTTGATTCGTCTACCGAGGTAGAGACTGCATAGCGGTTGTTTTCAATAAAGAAACAAATCGGCAGCTTCCAGGCGGCCGCCAGATTCATGGTTTCCAAAACCGACCCAATGTTCACCGCACCATCACCAAAATAGGTAATCGCCACGGCATCCGTGCCTGCGTGTCGATGCGCCCAAGCCGCACCCGCCGCCATTGGCGCGCCACCGCCCACAATCGCATTAGTACCCAAAGCGCCCGCCTCAATCCACTGCAAATGCATCGAGCCGCCGCGACCTTTACAAAAGCCTTGCGCCAGACCCAAAATTTCGGCCAGCGTCCGTTGCAGCAGATTTTCCACATCGCCACCAAACGCATCAGCAGCCTTCATGCCATCAGGGCGCAAATAGGTTAAGGCCTTAGCCAAAAACTGGTGATGGCCACGATGAGACCCATTCACTTGGTCTGCCGCAGTCAACGAAATAATCGACCCAACGGCGCCGCCTTCTTGGCCAATACTGGAGTGCGCGGGCCCGTGTACGAGGCCTTCGCCAGCCAATTCTAAGACGCTCTCTTCAAAGGCACGCACAATGTGCAGCTGCGTCAGCATGCTTTCCAACAGCGGTGCAGCGGCCTGGTCCCAATCTGCTTGGGTGGTTTGGTATTCAACCCAACTACTGGCGGGTTGCAGGGTGGTTTTTTTTGCCATGACGTTTCTTTCCTTATTAAACCTTGCTTGATCTTGCTTTTAGTATGTATTTATTGAAAACCGTTGGCGTCCCAGCCGCCATCGATTAAATGCGTTTGTCCGGTCATAAACCTCGCCGCGTCTGAAGCCAAGAAGAGCGCCAATTCGGCGATTTCATCCGGCTCGGCCAAGCGCCCTAAAGGCGTGCGGCGTTCTAGATCGGCCACGTCCAGCGTTTGGCTCTGTGCCAATTTTTCTACCAGTGCGGTACGGGTATAGCCTGGGCCTAGGGCCAATACGCGGATGCCCAAAGGGCCCCACTCCGCGGCCAAGCATTTAGTCATCGCCACCACGCCGGCTTTCGTGGTGCAGTAAGCAGTGCGTTCGGCCGAGGTAGACAGCCCCCAAATAGAAGCCGTGTTGATGATCACGCCTTGGCCACTGGCCTGCATGTGCTTGGCCGCCTCTTGGGAACACAAAAATAAACTGGTGAGGTTGATGTCAACGCAGCGACGCCATTCGTCTAAGCCAATGTCTAAAGACGGTTTATTGAGCGAAATGCCTGCGTTATTGAACAACACGTCAACCGGGCCAAAATGGTCGTAACAGGTTTGAAACGCCGCCTTCACGGCTGCATCGTCGGTCACCGACGCCACATGGCCATAAGCACCATAAGCGGCCAAGCCGGCCACTGCTTGGGCCAAAGCATCGGCATTAAAATCCAGCATAAATACTTTGGCACCCGCCTTGGCGAACGCCGTGGCCAAAGAAAGGCCGATGCCGGCAGCCGCACCGGTAATCAATACTGTTTTGCCAGCGATGCCGACATAATGTGCGGTGGTGTGAGTAGACTCCATGTATGACTCCTTGTATAAGATGATGGGCGGATTAGGCCAATAGCTGAGGGGCGACATTGCCGATGCACAAATACTTCAATTCGGTGTATTCATCTAAGCCGTGCTTCGAACCTTCTCGCCCAAGGCCAGAAGCCTTAACGCCGCCAAAAGGCGCTTCCGCAGTAGAGATCAAACCGGTGTTGATGCCCACCATGCCGTAGGCCAAAGCATCCGAAACGGCCATCACGCGGCTCATGCTCTCGGTGAAAATATAGGACGCCAAACCAAACTCGGTGTTATTGGCCCGACGCACCACTTCTTGATCGTCGCTGAATTTAAAAATCGGAGCTAAGGGTGCAAAGGTTTCGTCGCGAAAGCACAGCATGTCGTCGTGGGCATGCTGAATCAACGTCGGCTCAAAGAAATGCCCGCCCAGATCACTCACCTTGCCACCCACCACGATTTCGCCGCCTAAGGCCACGGCATCTTCAATGTGAGCCTGAATTTTGGCCACGGCTTTGCCGTTGATCAAAGGGCCGATGTCGACGCCTGCGTCGAGGCCATTGCCTACTTTCAAGGCGGCAACCTTAACCGCCAGCTTGGCCACAAACGCCTCGTAGATTGATTCGTGCACAAAAATGCGGTTGCTGCACACGCAGGTTTGGCCTGCGTTTCTGAACTTGCTGTCCATCACGCCTTGAACTGCGACATCGAGTTGCGCATCGGCAAACACGATGAGCGGAGCATTACCACCCAGCTCTAAAGACAATTTTTTCAGCGTCGGCGCGCTTTGCGCCATCAATAAAGCCCCTACCGGCGTTGAACCGGTAAAGCTGACTTTTTTCACCACTGGGCTTTCGGTCAGCACCGGCACGATCTCGGCGGACTTGCCAGTCACTACATTCAGCACGCCCTTAGGCACGCCAGCGAGCTCAGCCAAATGCACCAAGGCCAGCGCCGTGAACGGCGTTTCCTGAGCAGGCTTCACAATCATGGTACAGCCCGCGACCAAAGCCGGCGCGGCTTTACGGGTAATCATCGCCGCTGGGAA
>JAGNTR010000058.1 GCA_017987415.1 Neisseriaceae bacterium | reverse complement strand
TCATTAATGTGGCCCAAGCCTTGCAGCGTCCGGTAGTCATAGCCCGGCACCAAACCGCCCAAATCATAAGCATACTCTGCAAAATAACCGGACAGCAGTAGGCGGTAATCCAGCGGCAGCGCTACGATTTTCTGGGCCAAATCATAAATGATGGTGGTGCAATTACTGGTTAAAGTATGGTAATAACGAGGCCGCGCCTCGATGTCGGCAGCAATCGCCACATATTCTTTAAACAACTCTTGTAAATCCTGCGGCGGCACATTTAAGCGATAAACGTAAACCTCTTCGCCCCGCGCATTGGTTCGGGTACGCACAATGTCCGCCTCAGTCGCCGCCACAACCACCACTTCAAATTGTTTAAAAAAGCCACCCAAAGCCGAAAACTGCTCATCGGCCTCTTTACGAATCTCAAACGAAAAAACCAAACGGCGCCCATCGGTAAACGCAAACGAAATCAGCGTATGGGCAATGGCAGGCCCCATCCAATACGATAATATCAGGTCGGCCGATTCAATTTGGCTGATCTGATATTGATGCGTCTCCCAACGCGGCGTGTAATCAGTCGTGCTGCGCCATTCAAAATTGCGCACATTACTTAAGGTCGCTACATCCCCCTCGATACGCGCACTCAGTAGATTGGCTACGTCGTCGGCCCACTGCCGATCGTGCGAAGGCTGCAAAGTAAACCAAAACAGCAGCAGACCAGCCAGACCCACAAGGTAGGCGCGCCAACGCATGCTTAGCCAATCACTCAGCGCCCAAACAGCCAAACCCAGCCACGCCAGCAGCAACGGCAACCGCAACCACCATGATGGCACTTGATACCACAGCACGCCCACACCCCACAGCGCACTTAGCACCAACAATACTTGGCACATTATTCGCACGGCAACACGCATCAGCATTCCTTGAAAGACCGCAGGGATCACAAAACTGCAGATTAGCATAAGCCAGGCCCCATGCCCACGCCCCTGCTCGAGAGAAGCCCACCCAAACGGCAGGCAAAAAAAATGCGCACATCCAATCGGATATGCGCCAAGTCTACAAAGGAGAAATAGAGGAGAAACTGTTAAGAAGTCATTGCAACCTCTCAACGGTTCCCATTATGCCTATTTAGATTTCAGTCGTCAATGAAATTTTCGGAACAGGTGACAATTAAGCGAAAATTCCGAACATTTTAGGCCAAAACAAGGTTCAAAATAGGACAGTACAACGCAGCATTTCATAAAAATACATACAAAACAATAAGTTAAATAAACAAAGAAAGCATCGTGCACAAATACAACACAAGCCAGAAATAGTCTCTTTTATACAACACAAAAAAAGGTAAATAAGAATAGAATCATTAAGAGAAATTGGTAATTAAGTTATTTCAATAGGTTATATAGAAATAGCGCCAAGACACAAAAAACAACACTGCCACTGGCCACGTGCTTTAGGCAAAAAAAACGCGCACATCCAAAAGGATATGCGCCAAGTCTACAAAGGAGAAATAGAGGAGAAACTTGTTAAGGAGTCATTGCAACCCCTCAACAGTGCCTATTATGCCCATTTAGATTTCAGTCGTCAATGAAATTTTCGATTTATTACAGAATTAAACATAAATTCGAACAATTTCGAGCAAGAAAATGAATGACTTTGTCAAAAACCACCGAAAATAAAAAATAATTCGTTATTTATCAATATCTTAAAATAAAATCTTGACCCTCAGAAAAATGGACAATAAAAACCACACCTGCTTCACCGACCCTTACAGAGAAAACCCTGGCTATAACATTGAATAACGCCAACCAGCGCTGTGTATTTTCAACCCCAAAGCCTTCTATTGGTGCAGCATCGAAGGTAGGTTTGGTCTAAATAGGTCATGAAATGGTTTAACGATGGGCTTAACAGGCAAAAAAAATGCGCACATCCAATCGGATATGCGCCAAGTCTACAAAGGAGAAATAGAGGAGAAACTATCAAGTGGACTAGAGCCACCTGATGAAGATCATTATCTTCCATAAACGAACATATTGCAAGCTTTTTTTGATTTTTTTTTTAAAAACACCGAAAAAAAACCAAATTTATTCGATTTTGAATTATTTCGAACGCAGAAACCCTAAAAATGCCAACACATATGAACATTTTTATATTTAAACCGAAAAACCAGCCCCCTTTTTTTATGCGATAATTGGGCTTATTTCTCATTCACTCTTTTATTCGGCGGATTGATTCATGTTTACATCGTTAACCCAGCACATCACAGACCCTCGACAATACCCAGCAACGCCTCCTGGCAATGAGCTCTTACGCCACGCCAGCATGATGTTGAACGCCACAAGCGCAGCTGACAAAAGCCTCAGCACCTCGGAACTGCAAGCAGCCATTAACCGTATGCTGTCGGAAGATCATTTCTTGGGCCTATCCGTTGCTCTGTCTATGGTGCCGAATCAAGCCACTTACCAAACCATCTGGCAAGCACTGAATAAAAGCTTAGTCCCCCAAAGCGAGCAACAAGTTCAATGGTTCGCCCTACCCATCATCGTGGTAGCAGGCACTCAGCAAGAGGCTAACCTCAACCCACAAACACCAGTTGAGGCCATAAACGAATGTTTCAAGAGCCACGGCATCACAGCCCACACCGACGCCATCCATTGGCACCCTGAATTACTGTCGGCTACCAGCCTATCGGCCATCAAAGCCAGTCAATGGTATCAAGCCAAAGCAGATGCCAGCGCCGCCAAAAGCTTACTTGATGCCCTACCAGCAAGCGTACTCTATGCACCTCAAGGCCAATCGGTTGAGGTCGTATACGCCCTGGGCTATACCACCGACGCCAACGCGTTGCCATTAGGCAGCGCTCTGCGCCAAGCGGCCCTTCCTTTAATGCAAGTATTCAACGAACACTTCAAACAGGCCGGCTGTACCATTTTTGCGAACCCTTTACCGCCGTACCCTATTTTTAACGCCATGGTTGAAGGCGGCAAAATGCGCCTGCAAATGGCCTTAGACGTTTTTGCGGGCAACGCCATTCGGGCCGTACGTTTACAAAGTGGTCGTGTCGGCGTGGTCATTGCCCCACAAGAAGGCGGCAACCTCATGTTCACGTTTAACGCCACCGAAAGCACTTATGGTCTCCCCGAACAGGTTTTTGCTTGGCCGCTGTCGCCGCTAGACAATATGGAATTAATCTTACAAAACTTCTTAGAACTATTAGTAGAATGCCAGGTGGAACACGTGCGCCTGTGCCAAGACATCGTTCCCCTTGATGCAGCACTACCAACTTATGAGGGCGCATTAAAACTAACCAGCGTGAACCCATTGACCCAAGAAAAACGCTTGTCATGACGCCACAATCAAGCGCCATTTTATTTGTTTGTCTGGGCAATATTTGTCGCTCGCCTATGGCCGAGGGCGTGATGCGCCAGCTGATCGATGCAGCTGGCTTAAGCGCCCATATCAGCGTAGACAGTGCCGGCACCTCTGGCTGGCACGACGGAGAGCCAGAACATTTGGGCACGCGCGCACAGCTCAAACAACACGGCATCAATCTATCTGAATTTAAAAGCCGTAAACTGCTGCCACAAGATCAGCAAACGTTTGACTACATTGTGGTCATGGACGACCAAAATGCCATCGACACTGCGGCTTGCTTTGGCAATGACCATAAAATCATCAAGTTAACCGACCTATGCCAGCGCTTTTCTGTTGCCGGCGTACCCGACCCTTGGTTTACCCATGATTTTGATGAAACCTATCAAATTATTTTAGATGGCTGCCAGCAACTGCTGTCTCTTATCCAAAATAAGCAGTTAGCACCATAAGCATAAAACCTGCCTATATTCCCCCCAAAAAAAGGACAATATAGGCTAGAATAGAAGCCCACAACACAGGCCAAACAATGGCCGTTTGCCAATTGATCCATCAGCAAAGGAATCTTTATGTTTTCGAAACAAGTAACGATAGACGCGTTTGATCCTGAATTAGCCCAAGCCATGGCGCAAGAAAAAGTCCGCCAAGAAGACCACGTTGAACTAATCGCTTCTGAAAACTATGTCAGCTATGCGGTTATGGAAGCTCAAGGCTCATACCTAACCAATAAATATGCTGAGGGCTACCCTGGCAAACGCTACTACGGTGGTTGTGAGTATGTTGACGTGGCCGAACAATTGGCCATTGACCGTTTGAAAGACCTATTTGGCGCCGCTTACGCCAACGTACAGCCTCATTCTGGCTCACAAGCCAACCAAGCCGTCTACGCTTCAGTATTGAAACCAGGCGACACCATCTTAGGCATGAGCTTGGCCCACGGTGGTCACTTGACCCACGGTGCGTCAGTAAACATTTCTGGCAAGCTATACAACGCCATCACCTACGGCCTAGACGAAAACGAAGTATTGAACTACGACGAAGTGGAAAAACTAGCCCTAGAACACAAGCCTAAAATGATTGTGGCCGGTGCTTCTGCCTACTCTTTGGTGATTGACTGGGCTCGCTTCCGCGAAATCGCAGACAAAGTAGGTGCCTACCTATTCGTAGACATGGCTCACTATGCTGGCCTAATCGCCGCAGGCGAATACCCAAACCCAGTGCCTTTTGCAGACTTTGTGACCAGCACCACCCACAAAACCCTACGTGGCCCTCGTGGCGGCATCATCTTGACGCGCTCAGAAGAGCACGCAAAAGCCTTGAACTCTGCGATCTTCCCATCGCTACAAGGTGGCCCATTGATGCACGTGATTGCCGCTAAAGCCGTTGCGTTCAAAGAAGCCGCTTCTGACGACTTTAAAGCCTACGCTAAACAGGTTAAGAAAAACGCCCAAGTATTGGCCGACACCTTAATCGAACGTGGCCTACGCATCATTTCTGGCCGCACCGATAGCCACTTGATGTTGGTTGACTTACAGCCTAAGAAAATCACCGGCAAGCTAGCGGAAGAAGTATTGGGTAAAGCCCACATCACCGTGAACAAAAACGCCATCCCTAACGACCCAGAAAAACCATTCGTGACTTCTGGCGTTCGCTTGGGCACCCCTGCGATCACGACTCGTGGCTTCAAGGAAGAAGAAACCCGTCAATTGGCTCATTTAATTGCCGACGTTTTGGAAAACCCAGAAGACCAAGCCACCATCGATCGCGTAGCGGCTGAGGTTCAAGCCTTGTGCAAAAAACTACCGGTATACGGCGCTTAATTTAAGCCTTATGATTGATTTAAAGCCCACTTCGGTGGGCTTTTTTGCATGTAGAGCGCCGTAGTGTGGATACAGCGTAGCCTACCCACCGTTTCCAAAGCGTCTGCCGGTTCAAACCGAATCGATTACCCAAACCAAAAAAAGCCACCTAAAGGTGGCTTTTCATCACTGAATCTAAATACTTATTTTAATTTCGCCAATTGGGCATGAATTTTGCTGAGCTTGTCTTCGATTTCAGCCAACTGTTCGCGGTCTTTCGCCACCAAGTGTGCCGGCGCCTTATCGGTGTAGCCAGGTTTGCCCAACTTCGCCTGTAACTTCTCAAGCTCTTTCACCAATTTGGCTTCTTCACGGCCCAAACGCGCCGTTTCTGCTGCCTTATCGATTTCCACCTTCAGCATCATGCGCGCGCCCGAACAAACCGCCACAGGGGCGTCATCCTCTGGCAAGGTGCTCACTAAGGTCGCTTCGGTTAAGCGAGCCAACAACGCCAAGTAAGGCAGCATACTGCTGAATTCTTGCCCACCTTCAATGAACAACGGCGCTTTAACCGCAGGGCCTAAGCCCATTTCACCGCGTAGGTTACGCACCGAACCCACAAGATCTTTAAACAAAGTCATTTGCGCCATGCTCTCAGGGAACATCAAACCTGGCTCCACTACTGGCCAAGGCGCCATCATCACGCTGTCGGTCACTTTCGCCTCAGCTGCAGGCGCCACGGTTTGCCATAGCTCTTCGGTAATGAACGGCATGATCGGATGGGTCAGGCGTAAAATGGTTTCCAGTACGTGCAGCAAGGTATGGCGGGTGGCGCGTGCCGCCGCCTCATCGCCGCTTTGCAGCTGTACCTTAGCCAGTTCAACATACCAGTCGCAGTATTCATTCCAGGCAAACTCATAAATCGCCTGAGCCGCCAAGTCAAAGCGATAGGTCTCCATCGCTTCGGTCACTTGGGCCACCGTGTTTTGTAAGCTATTTAGAATCCACTGATCCACAAAGCTGTATTGACGCTCAGCATCCTGATGGCCACAGTCTTTGTCTTCGACGTTCATCATCACAAAACGGGTCGCATTCCACAACTTATTACAGAAATTGCGGTAGCCTTCACAACGTTTAAAGTCAAAGTTAACAGAGCGGCCAAGGCTGGCGTAGCTGGCCATGGTAAAGCGTAGCGCATCCGTACCGTAAGCAGGAATGCCTTCAGGGAATTGCTTTTCCGTCTGCTTCACGATGGCTGGCGCGTGCTCTGGGCGGCGTAGGCCAGTGGTGCGTTTTACCAGTAGATCAGGCAAGGCCACGCCATCAATCAAGTCAACGGGGTCGATCACATTGCCCTCAGACTTAGACATTTTCTTGCCTTCGTGGTCGCGCACCATGCCGTGAATGTACACGTCGGTAAACGGCACTTTGCCGGTAAAGTGTTTGGTCATCATGATCATTCGGGCTACCCAGAAGAAAATGATTTCGTAACCCGTCACCAGCACATTAGACGGCAAGAATGCGCGCAGCTCTGGTGATTCTTCTGGCCAGCCTAGGCTAGAGAACGGCACCATAGCCGAGCTAAACCAAGTGTCCAAAACGTCTTCTTCTTGACGCAGAACCACGCCTTCACCGGCCAAGGCCTGGGCTTCAGCGGCGGTTTTAGCCACATAGATTTTGCCTTCTTCATCGTACCAAGCAGGGATTTGATGGCCCCACCACAGCTGGCGAGAAATACACCAATCTTGAATATTATTCATCCATTGATTGTAGGTATTCACCCAGTTTTCAGGAATAAAACGCACTTCGCCATTCTCAACCACCGACATCGCTTTTTGCACCAGCGATTGCCCTGTTGCATCGCCTTCGGCAACTTCACTCATGGCCATAAACCACTGGTTGGTCAACATGGGCTCAATCACGGTGCCGGTACGGTCGCCGCGCGGTGACATGAGTTTATGTGCTTTCACCTCAACCAATAGGTCTTGCGCCTTAAGGTCGGCCACAATGGCCTTACGCGCCGCAAAACGATCTAAGCCAGCATAGGCTTCTGGCAGATCAATCGAACCCAAAGCCTTACCGTCAAAGGCACACACTTCGGCTTTAGCCAATACTTTGGCTTCCAAATCAAAAATATTGATGAGCTCAGTGCCGTGGCGCTTACCCACCTCATAGTCATTAAAGTCGTGCGCAGGGGTAATCTTCACGCAACCCGTACCAAAGCCTGCCTCTACGTAATCATCGGTAATCACCGGAATTTCACGACCAGTCAACGGCAGTACCAAGGTTTTACCCACCAAGTGAGCGTAACGTTCGTCTTCTGGATTCACCGCAACCGCCACGTCGCCCAATAAGGTTTCGGGACGAGTCGTGGCAATTTCCACAAATTCGTCGCTGCCCACCACTGGGTAGCGGATGTGCCACATATGGCCATCCTCTTCCGTGCTTTCTACTTCCAAGTCCGATACGGCCGTGCCCAACACAGGGTCCCAGTTCACCAAACGCTTACCGCGGTAAATCAGACCTTCATTGTACAAGCGCACAAACACTTCCAAGACCACTTTAGAATGGTCTTCGCTCATGGTGAAGTATTCGTGTTCCCAATCGACTGAACAGCCGACGCGACGCATTTGTTCGGTAATGGTGCCGCCGGAAATGTCTTTCCACTCCCAGATCTTTTTCACAAAAGCTTCACGACCCATTTCATGGCGGTCAATGCCCTGCTCGCTCAACTGGCGCTCCACCACGATTTGGGTGGCAATGCCGGCGTGATCAGTACCGGGTACCCACAAGGTGTTGCAGCCCTTCATTCTGTGATAGCGAGTTAAGCCATCCATAATGGTCTGATTAAAGGCGTGGCCCATGTGCAGCGTGCCGGTCACGTTAGGCGGCGGCAGCTGAATGCAAAACGGCGTGGCCGTTTCATCCATGCTGGGTTTAAAATAGCCGGCTTCAGACCAAGTCTGATACCACTTGTGTTCGATGTTCTTGGGTTCGTATTTAGCAGTGCTCATAAATATTCTTTAGTTTCGGCAAATGATGGCCATTATAACTGAAAAAGGCTTACGCATCTTGTGGTAAGCCTAGCTTTTTTAACTGATTCTAACAGCAACAATTCAATCTTCTGAAGGCAGCCGTCCAGATAAAAGACCAGACATTGGGTCTTCTTCGACGACGGGAACCTTATACGATTCGTCGGCCCAAGCACCTAAATCAATCAGGCGGCAGCGATCGCTACAAAACGGCCGAAAAGGGCTTGATTCGCCCCACTGAACCGATGTTTTACAGGTTGGGCAAGCCACGATTAATGGTTTTTCACTCACTTCACTCATCCCTTAAAATTGACAGGTCACCAGCTGGAAAGGCACATCCGTACTGGCCTGACGGCCACGCGCTTCCATCTTGGTGGCGTTTAAAAAACGCACGTGGGTCAAGTATTTATTGGCGGATACCTCAGGCACTACGCCTAGCTCTGACATCATGATCACCCGCAGTAAATGCACGCCCTTGCCCACGCCAGACTGTTGGTAATTACCTTGTTTGGCCACGCAGTCGGTGGTGGTGCCTTTATTGCGTAAAATCCGTAACAACACCTTAACGGCTCTATCTGTGGGCACTAAAGAGGCTTGCCAACTGAGTAAGTCTTGACGCCGCTCGGCGGGTGCTAAATGCTGCCAAAAATAATACGACGGTAGATCAAACTGACAGGTTCCGCCCGGCACCGACATGCGCTGCTTGATGTTCATCAGCCATTCATTCTCGCGCAAATGCTGGGCAAATTTTTGATACACTTCCTGTAGCGCAGCCGACGTTTCAACCAGCTCGGCAATCGTCGCTTCTAAATCCAGCTCGCTACTGACGCCTTCAACCAGCTGCTGACTCATGATTTGGCGCTCACGCTCCATCGCCTGCAACATGTCTAATTTCAATTCGGCACGAGAAGCGCATTCCATCAGCTCAAACAGCGTCTGTAATGCGGTATGATGCGCCCATTCGGCGTCGCTATTAATGGCGCTGTGTAGCCGATCGAACAGATACTCCAAACGCAAAAAGGTGCGCACACGCTCAATGATCGGAAACTCAAAACAAACCATATGACGATCGCCTTTCTGCCTCAGGATACGGGATTTTAAAATAACGTTAAATAAAACTGGTGTAGTCGCGCCACTTCTTGCTCGAGATAGGCCAAATCAAATTCATTTTCAATGACCTCGGTGGCCACAGCCAAACGTTCACTTCGGCTTGCCTGTTGGGCCATAATGCGCAACACTTGATCGCGGCTAAAGCCATTGCGCGCCATTACCCGCTTAATTTGGGTTTCTTCGGCACAATCGACCACCAACACGCGCTGGCATAAGCTTAAATAAGTTTTTTTCTCTACCAATAGCGGCACGGACAGTATAGCGTATGTAGCGACCAATGAGGCATGTTGCAATGCTATTTTTTGTAAAATAAGCGGGTGCAAAATAGCTTCAAGCTGGATTTTAGCCTGCTCATTAGCAAACACCCGCTCGCGTAAAGCCGCACGATCCAACACGCCTGGACGCGTAAAAACCGACGCACCAAACGCCTCGTGAATAAAGGGTAAGGCTTCACCACCGTCTTCAGTGAGCGAGCGCGACACCACATCGGCATCGATCACCGGCACGCCCAAAGCCGCAAAGCCGTCAGACACCTGAGTTTTTCCGCTGCCAATTCCCCCCGTCAAACCAACTAAGGGAACCGCAAGAGTTGATTGCTGCATACGCACTCACTTTTCATTCAATAAATAGGGCCCCACAACCATGTCAACCAGCCAGCCAAGGCCAAGCTTGGGCCAAACGGTATGGCACTACGGCCAAAACGCCCACTGGCCAAGGCCCATAATACGCCCAAACCCGCCGCTACGAACAGCACCCAAGGCAAAGCTGTCCAACCCAGCCAAGCGCCTAAGGCCGCAAACAGCTTAAAATCACCATAACCCATACCCTCTTGAGCGGTACAAAGCTTGAACAGCCACGCCACTAACCACAGCACAGCATAGCCCACCATCGCCCCCAATACGCCGGCGGCCAAGGCCGCCGCATCGCCCGCCACCAGATGAACCATTAAACCCAGCCACAATAAGGACAGGGTTAAAGCATCAGGCAACAGATGGGTGCGCGCATCAATCGTCGCTAACAGCAGCAACCACAGGCTCAAAGCCCAGCCCCACAAAGCCAGCGCACCAACGCCCTGGCGCCACGCCACTAATCCAAAGGCCGTAGCGCTCAACAATCCCAGGCATAAGCGTCCCAATCGCGCAGTTTTTTCTCGCGGCTGCGCCTGCGCCCATAAGCTGCCCCAACTAGGAGGTGGCTCAACCCTTAAACCTAGCTCTTGCTGCGCTGCCGCTTGCCAGGCACAGTGCAATCGGAGCGGCATCCATAGCGCCAATCGCCACAACAGCGGCGACAGCAACGCGCCCAAACATACAGAGCACGTCAACCACAGCACCGGGTGAGCTTGCCACCACACCAGCCAAGGCGAACCCGCTAATCCATTAACCAATCACGTCTCCAATATTAAATAACGGTAGATACAGTGCCAACAGCACCACACCAACGATCACGCCTAAACACAACAATAATAAAGGCTCAATCCACACCGACAGCAACGCCATCGACTGATCCACCTCTGCGCCATAATAGACGGCCGCTCGATGCAGCAGCTCATCCAATGCGCCCGACTCTTCGCCAGCCAAAACCAATTGTAACAATAGTTCAGGAAAGCACGCGGTTGTGCGCATGGCTTGATACAGGCTCTGCCCCTCGGACACGCTTTGGCTTACGGCCTGAGTGGCTAAATCATACACCAGGTGTTGACTCACTTGGGCAACATTGGTCAACAAAGACAACAGCGGCAGGCCCGCAGCGTGCAGCATGGCAAACGTATGCGCCCAGCGCGTTAAAATGATTTTTTGCCGTAATGGTCCGAGAAACGGCAGTCGCAAGCCTTGCTGCGCCCACCACAGCGCCCAACCTCGATGACGCGCATAGAGCCGACGCCACACCACCATCAACACCACAGGGCTTAGCCAAATCAGCAGCGCATAATCTGCGGCCCACTCCACCAGCGCCAGCAGCCACAGCGTCATGAGCGGCAGCGCCACGCCCATACCCTCATACAGCGTGACAAAAGAAGGCAATACAAACACAATCAGTCCCAAAACCAACGCTCCAGCCAGGCTTAGGATCAAGGCTGGATAGGCTAAGGCCAAGCGCAACTGCCGTTGTAGATGTTGTCGTTTGGTCAAGCTGTGTACCAAGTCTTCTAGCGCCTCATCCAAACGACCACTTAGCTCTCCAGCCGCCAATACGGCCACATACAGTCCACCAAACAGCGGCTGATACAGCGCCACCGCCTGCGTCAACGATCGCCCCTGTGCCACCTCTTGCTGAATCTGCTGCAATAATTGGCGCATCAGCGCTCCCGGCTGAGACGCCGCCAACAGCCCCAACACCTGTAACAACGGCAAACCCGCCTTTAATAAGGCCGCCAATTGCTGGCTAAACAGCAACACCTCAGCCGTCCCCACCGACCAGCTGAGCGGCCACCAACGACGCCGCAGCCACAGCAGCTGCCGCTGCGGCCCTGCTAATAAAGCTCGCGCGGCCGTCGCCGTCGTCGCCACCACCCAACCTTGCTGCTCAGGCTGCGGCAGGCTCAAATCCACCAGCCGATAGCGATACACCCACAGCCGTGGCTCAGGCCGAGGCGCCGTCATGACCCAATACCGACAAAAGTGCCACCAAAGAGGTTTCGCCCAACATGACTTTACGTCGTCCAGCTTCTGCCAACCGCATCACCTGCGCACCAGCAAGATGTTGCGCCAATTGAGCGCTGCTGGCGTTGGCCAAGACGGCCTGCTGCATCGCCTCATTTAAAACCATGAGTTCAAAAATACCGATGCGCCCCTTATAACCTCGCCCCTGACACAGCGCACATCCCTTTGGTCCATATTCTTGCCATTGCCCTCTTGCCTCTTCTTCGCTAAAACCAAGCTGACGGCGTAATACAAATGATGTTCGGATCAGCTCTTTACAGTCACATAGCTTAGGCACTAAACGCTGGGCCAACAACAGATGCACGGCGCTGGCCACATTAAAAGCACTGACCCCCATATTCAATAGGCGCGTCAGGCTCGCACACACATCATAGGTGTGTACGGTTGAAAAAACTTTATGGCCTGTTTGCGCTGCTTTAATGGCCACGTCTGCGGTTTCTAAATCACGAATCTCGCCCACCATCATCACATCTGGATCTTGCCGCAACAGTGCCCGTAAAACCGACGCAAAAGTTAAGCCTTGCTTGGCCTGAATACTGACCTGATTCACCCCGCTTAAGTGCATCTCTACAGGGTCTTCAACCGTTACAATATTCAGCTCCTCTTGATTTAAGGCCTGAAGGCAAGCATACAGCGTTACTGTCTTACCCACCCCCGTCGGTCCCGCCACCAAGATTAAACCGTGCGGTTGCAGCAGCGCCTGCTGTAGCTGAGTATACTGCTGCGGCAATAAGCCAAGCTGCGCCAAGGTCAACCGCGTCGTGCTCATGTCCAACAGCCGTAAGGCCACCTTCTCACCAAACACTGTCGGCACCGTACTGACCCGAAACGCCAGCATTCGCCCATCGCTGGCCTGCCAGCTCAA
Organism: Neisseriaceae bacterium; assembly: GCA_017987415.1. GTDB lineage: Bacteria > Pseudomonadota > Gammaproteobacteria > Burkholderiales > Neisseriaceae > JAGNPU01. Next base: position 2,134 of record JAGNTR010000058.1, on the reverse strand, counting down.
CCGCCCGTCTTGCGGCTGGCGCTTAAGGGTAATGTCTAGCTGAGCCATAACTTTCAAGCGCGACACCAAAGCTGGCCAAGCCGCGGCTGGTAACTTAGCCAAAAGCCGCAACTGTCCATCTACCCGAATGCGCACGCGATGCAAGGCCTCGAAGCATTCAAAATGAATGTCGGAGGCCTCAAGCTGAATGGCGCGGGTAAACGCTTGCTGAATAAACTGCGCCACCGGACCATCCGCATGCCCGCTGTCTGTACTCAATAGCGGCAAGGCTTCGCTCACGGCCCAGGCCTGCAAAGCCCCTGTATCTTGCCCCTGCCATTCATCTAAAAGTCGGCGGAGCGCCTCAACCGAAGCAATGTACAATTTTACTCGCACCTGATATTGAAAAGCCCAGCGCTGCCAGATGGGCTGGGCTCCTGGATCGGCCACGGCCAAGCACAGCACGCCATCAGCCATACTGAGCGGCATCAGCAAATGCTGGCGCGCCAAAGCCAACGGCACCAGCGTACAGGGTAAAGACTGTAGCGCCGTCTGGCTTAAATCAACCTGAGCGTCACCAAACATCGCTTCAAGGCCATTAGCCAAAGCCACGGCGGTCACCATACCGCTGTTGACACAGGCCTCTGCCAAAGTCACCTCATGCTGTTGAGCATAGGCCTTAACCGCCGCCACCTGCTCTAAGCTTAGATGTGCCTCTTCATGCAGCCATTTCAATACGCCCACCAGAGCGCTTGCTTCATCCACCATTGCCATGTTGCCCCCAAGTTACCGCTTAGCCCCTAAACATACTTCGGCTTTATTTTGTCTGAATACTTTTTAAATATACCAAAAGCATATCAAAAGAGATAGAAAAACCATTCGAGCAAGCAAAACCTCTTCCCTCATCTCACCCCATCATCCACAACCTGCCACAAAAAAGCCAACCACCAGACGCAAAAAAGCCGACTTGCGTCGGCTTTAAGACAGGAACTTAACTTAGAACATGTGGCGCATGCCCAAGTTAACTGCCGTTTGTTGGGTTTTGGCCTCACTTGGGCCAAACTTCATCCAACCCACGTTCAACAAGGCCGTAGTGCGCTTAGACAGGGCGTAATCACCGCCTACAATCACTTGATCGTATTTGCTGTTGTCTGATTTATCACCTGTACTGACATTTTTCTCTTTAAAGCCGTGCGCATAGGTAACGCGCGGGGTAAGGTTACCCATGGTGTAAGAGCTAGTCACCACGACTTGATGAGAATCAACTGCCTTACCTTCTGGCAATACTTCTTCAGGCGTATTCAACTGAGTTTTTTGCCCAAATGACGCCACGCCTTTACCGTATTCATAGCCTAAGCTAACCACTAAATTATTAGCGTTATAGCCAGTTTCTAAACGATGAATCTGCATAGCCTTACGGTCACCGTCTTTCATGTAACCTTCATTATTAAGCATGAAACCATATTTAGCGTACAGACCCGCGTTGGCATATTTCAAACCCAATACATATTTAGCGCTATCGCGCTTGCCTGCGATATTCACACCACCAACTTCTTCATTCTCATTATCAGAACTAATGTACTGTAATGCAGCTTCAAAGCCAGAGAAGTTAGGAGAATCATAGCGAATGGCAGAACCATGACGGCGAGTATGGCGGTTATACATTTTCAAGCCGGTTGCCCAATCTAGGCCAGCATCGTATTCCCACGCATCAGTCTGACGCATATCACTGTCAAAGTAGTTGCGTAGATTACCGATACGTAAGGTACCGAAGTCGCCAGTCAAGCCCATGAACGACTCGCGGTTGGACCAACCCGTGGTGGTATTACCGGCCAAAGAGACAGTTTGCTCGACTTGCCAAATGGCCTTTAAGCCATTGCCCAAGTCTTCATTGCCTCTAAAGCCAATACGCGAACCATAGTCACGTACATTGGTGGTAGAGCCGTCTTTCGCACCAGCCAATTTCGTCTGTTTGTAATTCATGCCACCCTTCATAATACCGTACAGGGTCACATCGGCCATGGCCGCGGCAGGCACAGTCAGCGCCGCCAATATAAGCAGTTTCTTCATTAAACGTTCCTCAATGTAGTCAATCGTTTCAATCATTTTTTTTAGGTTTTGGATATCACTTAAAACAACGGTGAATCGGCCAGGC
>JAGNTR010000182.1 GCA_017987415.1 Neisseriaceae bacterium | reverse complement strand
GCTCGGTGGCGACATCGACGATAAAGCCTATCGCGATTCACTGTCTTCGCGCATCGCCTTCATGCCTCAAGGCTTGGGGCGTAACCTCTATCCCACGCTGTCAGTGTATGAAAACATCGCATTCTTTGCCAATTTATTTGGCCTGAGCCGAGCCGAACGCGAAGCGCGCATTCACCGTCTCTTGGTGGCCACAGGCTTGGCACCGTTTCCCGATCGTCCTGCGGGTAAGCTGTCGGGCGGCATGAAGCAAAAGCTGGGCCTGTGTTGCGCCTTAGTGCATGATCCGGATTTACTGATCCTAGACGAGCCCACCACGGGGGTTGACCCTTTGAGTCGGCGTCAGTTTTGGACTTTAGTGGACGCGCTGCGCCAAGATCGACCGGACATGACGGTGATCGTGGCCACGGCCTATATTGATGAAGCCGAGAACTTTGAACATTTGGTGGCTATGGACGACGGTCAAATCTTGGTGAATGGCCGCACCCGTGATGTGATGAGCGCCAGCAATAGCCAGACCTTGGAAGAGGCTTACATTAAGCTTTTGCCGCAGGAGAAGCAGGCCGGCAGCGGCGGGGTGGAGATTCCGCCCTTGGTTACCGATCCTGATGCCGTGCCCGCTATTGAAGCGCATGAGTTAACCAAGCGCTTTGGTAAGTTTACCGCTGTAGATACGGTCAGCTTCACCATCCCACAGGGCGAGATTTTTGGCTTCTTAGGCTCTAACGGCTGCGGTAAATCTACCACCATGAAAATCCTCACCGGTCTCTTGGACGCCACCAGCGGCACGGCGCACTTATTGGGCCAGCCGGTGGATGCGGGCGATATGGCCACGCGCATGAAAATTGGCTATATGTCGCAGGCGTTTTCCCTCTACGAGGAGCTCAGCGTGCGGCAAAACCTAGTGCTGCACGCCAAGCTGTATCAAATTGAAGGCGCTGCGGGCGCTGCCGTGGTGGCGAAGAGTCTACAGGATTTTGATTTGGCCGACGTGGCCGATGTGAAGCCGGCTCAGCTGTCGTTGGGCATGCGCCAGCGCCTACAGTTGGCGGCTGCGTGCTTGCATGAGCCTCAGGTGTTGATTTTGGATGAACCTACTTCAGGCGTAGACCCTGCTGCTCGAGATATGTTCTGGCGCCATTTGATTCGTTTGTCGCGCGAGCAACAGGTGACCATTTTTGTGTCAACCCACTTCATGAATGAAGCTGAACGCTGCGACCGCATTTCGTTTATGCACCAAGGCCGCGTACTGGCCGTGGGTACGCCCAGACAGCTGCAAGAAAACTATCGGGCCGAGACGCTAGAAGATGCCTTTGTCGCCTATTTGGAGGAGGAAATGGCCGGCGATGCCAGCCAGGTTTCTGAAGCCGAAACGCAGGCGGCGCTGGATGCCGACGTTCCCAATAGCTTGGACCAGAAAACAGGGTTAGGCGTGTGGTTGGCGACCACCTGGACGTTTGCTCAGCGTGAAGCCACCGAGCTTTTACGCGACAAAATTCGCCTGACGTTTGCGGTGTTGGGCCCGATTATTTTACTCTTGATTGCGGCCTGGAACGTGTCGTTTGACGTGGATAACGTGCGCTTTAGCGTCTTGGATCGCGATCAAACCCAGAGCAGCCGCGAGTTTTTGGAATACTTTAACGGCTCGCGCTATTTTAGGGCGGAGGCGCCGATACACACCACCGAGGACATTGATCGGGTGTTGAAATCAACCCGCACTAAGCTGGTGATCGAAGTGCCTTCTGGTTTTGGGCGTGAGCTCATGGCCGGACAGCAGCCGCAGGTGGCGTTCTACATCGATGGCGCCCAACCATTTACGGCGCAAAACATCAACGGTTTTATTTCAGGCATCATGCTGGCCTACACCACGGACTGGGTTCGGGCCGCAGGTTTGCCGACGCAGCTGGCCATGCCGGCGAGTATAGAGCCACGTTTTATTTATAATCAAGAGTTTAAAAGTATTTACGCCATCACCCCAGGCATGATCATGCTGGCCTTGATTTTGATCCCCACTATGTTGACGGCCTTGGGCGTGGTGCGTGAGAAAGAGATGGGCTCTATCACCAATCTCTACGCTTCGCCAGCCAGCGTGACCCAATACCTGATGGGCAAACAGATGCCGTATGTGGCCTTGGCCATGGTCAGCTATTTGGCGCTGGTGTTGCTCAGTGTGCTGGTGCTGCGGGTACCGGTTCAGGGTTCGTTTTTGGCCATGACGCTGGGTGCTTTTGCCTTTATTTTAGCGGCCACGGCGCTTGGTTTGTTGATGTCTTGTTTTGTGAAGTCGCAGGTGGCGGCGATTTTTGGCACCGCCATTTTGTGCATGATTCCATCGGTAAACTTTTCTGGTCTCTTGTATCCCGTCTCGACCTTAACCGGCAGCAGCTATTGGGTGGGCTTGGGCTTTCCGTCTTCGTGGTACCAGCTGATTAGCCTCGGTGGCTTTACCAAAGGTCTGGGCTTTGCCAGCTTTGGCAGCATGTATGCGGCGCTGTTTGGCTTTGCGGCAGTGTATATGTTGGCGGCCAGCCTATTATTGAAAAAGCAGGAGGCCTAGGCAATGAGACAATGGATTTTGAACGTGCTGCGCTTAAGCGGCAAAGAGTTTCGTAGCCTGTTTGGCGATTGGACGCTGATGGTGTTGATCGTGTTTGCGTTTACCGCTGCGATTTTTTCGGTGGCCAACGGCGTCAAGGCCGAGGTGTCAAATGCCTCGGTGGCGATCATGGACGGTGATCGATCTGAGCTATCCCATCGTCTGCGCGATGCGATTTTACCGCCGTTTTTTAAGACGCCGGTGACCATTGAGCGCGAAGCTGTAGATGGCGCCTTAAACCGCAGCGACTATATTTTTGTCTTGGATATTCCGCCTAATTTTGAGGCTGATCTGGTGGCGGGACGAGCGCCTAAGGTACAGCTATTAGTGGATGCTACGGCCATGACGCAGGCAGGCCTAGGTGTGGTGTATTTGAACCAGATTTTTACCACCGAAGTGCTGGATTTTATGAATGCGCGGGGCCTCACCCAAATGCTGCCGGTCGAACCCGCCGTGCGTACTCTGTATAACCCTAATGGCGAATCCGCGTGGTTTACCTCGGTGATGCAAATCGTGACCAATATCACGGTGCTGGCGATTATTTTGGTGGGCGCCGCCGTGATTCGGGAAAAAGAGCACGGCACGATTGAGCATTTGCTGGTGATGCCAGTGCGTCCAAGCGAGATTGCGTTTGCCAAAATTTTCAGTAACGGGACCGTCATTGTGGTGGCGTCGATGCTGTCGCTGTGGTTTGTGATTCATCTGGGCCTGTCGGTGCCGATTCAAGGCTCGCTGTGGCTGTTTGCGCTGGGCTGCGCCGTGTATTTGTTTTCGGTGACGGCATTGGGGATCTTATTGGCGACGCTGGCCCCCGCCATGCCGCAGTTTGGTCTTTTGGCCGTGCCGGTGTACGTGGTGGCCTATTTGCTCTCTGGCGCAGCGACGCCCGTAGAAAGCATGCCTGAAGTCATGCAATACGTGGTGCGCGTCCTACCCACCACCCAGTTTGTGAACTTTACTCAAGACATCTTATATCGCGGCGCTGGCCTCAGCGTGGTGTGGAAAGAATTATTGGCGGTGGCGGTGGCTGGCGTCCTGTTCTTGAGCGTTGCCCTGAGCCGCTTTCGGCAAATGTTGGCGCGTGCCGCTTAAATTTTATACAGAAATGGTCGAAACATGATCCCTTTAAATAAAGTAACCGTCGTGGTGTTGAGCGCTTTTTTGGCCAGCTGCGCCAGCGTCAGCGTGACGCCCAGAACCTCTCAGGTAGCCTTGCCTGACGCTTATGTTCATGGTCAGGCTACGTCGACCGAAGCCTATGATCTAGCCCAGTGGTGGCAGGCTTGGGGCGATGCTGAATTGACGCGTCTGGTGACTCAAGGCCTCGCCAATAATTTAGACGTGGCCATTGCCCAGACCCGGATTCAAGAAGCGCAGGCTCTGTCGACCATGGTGTCGTCTAAGCTGATGCCTACTATTGGCCTTGAAGGCGGCGTCCAGCGTCAGCGTACCGATCTAGATCAAAGCCCGCTGCGCGATACATTATTGGCGCCGCTGATGAACGAAAGCACACGATACGATACTCATCGCAGTGTGGGCGTCAGCGCCATTTGGGAGGTAGACGTATTTGGCGGTAATCGTAGTGATGCAGCTGCCGCGGCGGAAGGCGTCTTGGGCGCTGAACAGCAGCTGTACGGCACTCAAATGCTGGTGGCTTCCGGTATTGCCGAGCACTATCTGGCGGCGCGTGCTTTGGCTAAGCGCATGCGCATTGTCGATGACAGCATCCTCACTCTGGGTCAATTGCTGCGCTATGTGGAAGGGCGTTTTAATGCTGGCCAGGTGACGCGTTATGAAGTCACCAATGTAGCGGCCAGCTTGCGTAGCCTAGAGGCGCAGCGTGCGCCTT
>JAGNTR010000057.1 GCA_017987415.1 Neisseriaceae bacterium | reverse complement strand
TGGCACGCGGCGAAAAAATCGTCAGGTCTGAGCCACGTTCGTTCATCAGACGCAGCTGATTGGTTTCGATGCTTTCGCGAATGTCATCGTCGCTGATGACTAAGTCTGATGCTCTAGGCTTGAGGCTGGGCTGCGTGATGCCGGCAATCTGCTGCTCACGCCAGCGCGCCAACGCCTCAGGCGCCGTGGTGTAATGCCCGTGGCAATCAATAATTAAACTCATTTTTTCTCCTTGATCAAACGAATGCGCGTCTAGGTCTGGCTACTGGCCAAAACGCTGACTTCGCCCTTCATGATTAATCTGGCGGTACGCAGCAAGGCTGCACCCACCACCGTTGTCTGGCCGTTGCCATCCTCGGCCAAGCTCAGCGCCACGCTGAATTCGCCGCTGGGGTGTTCAATCGACAATAGGGGGGACAGCGTCTTAGCAACACCGCCTTGGCTGAGGCCGTAGGCAATCGACTCAGGTAACACGCAGGCCGTAGCTACCGTCACCGCCGCCAGCACGCCGATGGCTTCGTGGCAAACGTGAGGAATAAAGCAGCGGGTGTTGATTGCCCCGCTCTGCTGTGGCGGCGACAACAGGCACATCTTGGGATAATTTTTAGCGCCCACATCGCCTAAGCCCATCTGTTGGGCTGCCATCAGGCGTAGCGCCTCCAGCCGTTCTTTCAAGACTTTATCGGCGTTCAACTCAGCCACGCCCTCTTGGCCGTTACAGCCAAAGTCTGTTGCGCGCACCAATACCATTGGCATGCCGTTATCGATGCAGGTCGCTTCAATACGCCCAAGGTTCGGCACGTCAAATACGTTCAGCGCTTGGCCTGTGGGCAAAAGGCTGCCGCACACCGATCCAGCCGTATCCAAAAAGCGGATGTGAATCGGCGCATTCACGCCAGGCACGCCGTCAATACGCGCCTTACCTTCATAATTGATGACGCCATTAGGCGTGTGTACGGTGATGTCGCTGAGCATGCCGGTGTTTTCGGTCATTACCCGCACCGTGGTGTGCTCACCCCGAGCCTGAATCAAGCCACTCTCTAGGGCAAACGGCACCACGGCCGCCAGCATATTGCCGCAGTTAGGCGTGGTGTCGACACGGTCGGATTCGGGCTGTAATTGGGCAAAGAGAAAATGTAGGTCGGCACCGGTTTGGGCTAAATCCCCAAGCGACACCATGCCCACCTTGCTGGTGAGGGCATGCCCACCGCCTAGCCCATCAATTTGGCGACGATCAGGCGAGCCCATTATCGCCAACAGCAGTTGGTCACGAGCAGGGCCAGCAGGCGGCAGATCGGCCAGATTAAAAAATGGCCCTTTAGACGTGCCGCCGCGCATGAGGCAGCAAGGCACGGTGAGTTGTTGTGGCATCAGCATCACCTTCAGCAAATATAAGTGGATGGGGCTGTGTCGAAGCCGACACACTTCCCCCCAGAGCTGATGACCATCTTATGAAATTACGCTATGCTTATAAATATAAAAACAAGACTAGTAGATAGTACAAAAATGCATAACTACAAAAACAGATTCAGACAGAGAAACGGAGAATGACCATGCTGAACGATCCCCCAATGGACCTCAAGCAGTTGCGGTATTTCACCCACGTCGCCGAAATGGGCAGCTTCACCAAGGCCGCGCACTTCTTAGACATCGCCCAACCGATTTTAAGCCGCCAAATTCGCCGCCTTGAAGTCGACCTACACCAAAACCTACTCATCCGTAACGGCCGCGGCGTGACCCTAACCGATGCAGGCAAGGTGCTGTTAGAACACTGTCGCGGCATCTTACATCAAGTTGAACGCGCCCATGAGGCCGTCACCCAAGGCCAGCTATCAGGCCGCGTCACCATTGGCCTACCGCCGACCATGGCCAAGCTTTTAGCCGTCCCGCTTACCCGCGCTTTTCGTCAGCTGCTGCCCCACGCCAGCCTAATCATCATGGAAGGCTTAACCTCTGTCATCGAAGAAGGCCTGTTGACTGGCCGCCTCGACATGGGCCTTTTGCACAATCCAGCGTTTTCGCCCGACCTTGAGATCAGCCTCTTAGCCAAAGATCATCTGTGCCTCATTGCCCCCAGCGGCGATGTGGCCCTACGCGGCCAAACCGACTTTCAACTCAGCGACGTCGCCAGCCTGCCTTTAATTTTACCCAGCCACCCCAACAGCTATCGCATGCTGGTCGAAGTGGAAATGGCCAAAATCGGCTGTAAGCCCAACACCATTTTGGAAATGAACAGCGTCAACACCATCTTAGAGCTGGTGTGCGAAGGCATGGGCTACGCCATTTTGTCGCGCCAAACGCTGGCCTTGGTGGCCAATCCAGAGAAGCTCAGCGCCTACCCGATTGCGTCGCCGCAGCTGGTCAACAAGCTATTCATGGCCACCTCCAATAAGCGCATCATGACCCAAACCCAAAAAACCATGCACGACATCATCGAAGCGCTGTGCCTCACGGCCACAGCCGATTAACCCGAAAAAAAAGCCAGCGAACGCTGGCTTTCCTTGTGGCTAAATTTATTTACCGGATTTGAGCTGCTGCCACAGGCGCACGCTGTATTTCACCGTTTCGGGGTCTTTTTGCAGCAGCATAAAGCTGTTTTTTAAGACATCGTCGGTGGGGAAAATAGACGGCTCATTGACAAACTCAGGCTTCATCAAATCCTTGGCCGGTACGCTAGACGGTGCATAGCTGACAAAGTCGCCATTTTTAGCGGCCACTTTAGGATCAAGCGCATCGTTGATGTAGGCATAGGCATTGTCGAGGTTTTTCGCATCCACCGGCAGCATAAACGAATCCACCCACAGGCCCACGCCAGCCTTAGGCGCAAACACCTTCAGCTTCACGCCATTTTTAGCCTCTTCGGCGCGGCGTTGGGCAATGTGAATGTCGCCGCCATAGCCCAAAGTCACGCATAAATCGCCGCGCGCCATGTCGTCGATGTAGCCAGATGAGCTAAAGCGCTTAATGTAAGGCCGTACCTTACCCATCATGTCGACGGCGGCCTTTAAGTCGTCTTTATTATTGCTCTGAGGGTCTTTACCCATATGATTCAGCGCAATCGGTAGCACTTCATACTGGCTGTCTAAGATGCTGATGCCGCAGCTTTGCAACTTTTTCGCATAGTCGGGGTTAAACACCAAATCCCACTCATTCTCGGGCATGGGCATGTCGCCTAAGGCGGCCTTCACTTTGTCTACGTTGATGCCAATCGTGTTCATGCCCCAGAAAAAGGGCACGGCGTACTGATTACCCGGGTCGGCCACGGCCATTTTCTCCAGCAGTACGGGGCTGATCAGGCTGTAATTGGGAATTTTGCTTTTATCTAGCTTTTGGTAGGCACCGGCCTGAATTTGGCGGCCCACAAAGCCAATGGTGGGGGCCACAATGTCGTAGCCAGACTTGCCGGTCAACACCTTGCCTTCTAAGGCCTCGTTGCTGTCGTAATAGTCGTAGCGAATGGTGAGGTTATGGGCCTTCCCAAAGTCGGCCACGGTTTGTGGATCGACATAGTCAGACCAGTTGTAAATATTCAGGAAACCACCATCAGCGGTGGTGGCAGGCGGATCAGTGCCGTCGGTGCTAGGCGCCGGCGCCGCCGGCTGGGATTCACCGCCACAGGCGGCCAAAAAAAGCGACAGTATTGCCGTCATCATGATGGATTTATGCGTCATGCTTGTTTCTCCTCGATTGTTTCTCACACACGGATGGGTTCATGCCGACAAAGGGCAGACCGTTTATATGATTCACCAGCGCTACAACGTTTCGATTCAACAACCACTTCACTCTAGCATGCTTTAAATTGCCATCAATATAATTTAGTAAGAAAACGCAGCCCCTGTCATCAAAGTGTGGGTAAAAACAGACGTCACAACAAGCCCTTAAGGCCGTCAAAACGCCTTATCAAGATTTTTTGACCTCACCCCAATACACTTCAGCATCATAATTAAACGCCACTTTCCCACCTCGTTGATGGGTACAGAACGCCTCGTATAGGGCTTGCTCAAATTCGGAGAATGCCGCCGTATCGGCCGCAGGCACATAGGAGCTAGACAGCGCCCGCCCTTTTAAGCCTGCATAGTCAAACAGCTGCTGATTGGTAAACACCCGCTTGGTGAACGGCCCATCGAAGCAGGCTTGGATGTCGGCTTGACGCAAATGCTGATGGTTGATTTCGGTATAGTCGGTGCCATAGGTTTGCAGCAGCGCCTCATAAGTGCGTAAAAACGGCGTGTCCATAAGCCGATTATTCCACACCAGCACCACTTTACCGCCTGGCTTCAAAATACGTTGAAACTCAGGAATGGCTAAGTCGCGATCCACCCAGTGATAAGCCTGAGCCATGGTCACCACATCCACCGAAGCCGGCGGCAAACCCGTGGCTTCCGCACGCCCTTGCACCGACAGCCAATTAGGCGCCGCGGCTAACAGCGTTTCGGCCGCTTGACGCATGCCTTCATTGGGCTCTACGGCATACACCTGCGCCACCTGATCCAGCAACAGGCCCGTAAAAATACCCGTACCGGACCCAATATCGGCCACCACGGCGGTGGCGTCCACGCCCACCTCTTCGGCCAAATACGCCATTAAGGCATGGGGGTAGCTGGGCCGATATTTAATGTAGTCGGTGACTCTACTGCCAAAACGTTGGGTGCTGTCGTTCATAACCTCATCCTTATCTTTTAGGGCCATCGGTTTAACCGCTTTGCCCTATCATGAACGCAAGCCAAGCCGACGTCGAGCGTTCATGATAAAAAAAACCCCGCCAAGGCGGGGTTTTTGATTAAAGCAGCATGTGCATGCTTACTTCTGGCCTGATTTCAAGCCTTGCCACTGCTTCACGCTGTAGCGAACCATTTTGGGCTCTTTAGGCAACATCACAAAGCCATTTTTCATGTCGTCATCGCTTGGGAAAATCGAACGATCTTGTGAGAACTGCTTGTCCATCAGCGCCTTAGCAGGCGTACTAGAAGGAGCATAGGTCACAAAATCACCGTTTTTCGCCGCAACCTTAGGCTCTAAGGCATTGTTGATGTAGGCATAGGCATTGTCTAGGTTTTGCGCGTCCACTGGGATGGCAAACGAATCAATCCACACGCCAAAACCGGTTTTAGGCACCAATACCGATAGCTTCACGCCATTATTGGTTTCTTCGGCACGACGCTTGGCAATGTTCAAATCACCACCGTAGCCCACCGCCACGCATAGGTCGCCACGGGCCATGTCGTCGATGTAGCCTGACGAGCTAAAGCGCTTGATGAAGGGACGCACTTTACGCAACATCTCAGTGGCCTGATCAAGGTCTTCTTTCTCACTGCTTTGTGGGTCCACGCCCACATAGTTCATCGCCACTGGGTACATTTCGAACGGGCTGTCTAATAGACTGATGCCGCAGCTTTTCAGCTTTTGCGCATACTCAGGATTAAACACCAAGTCCCATTCATTGTCCGGTAATTTATCCGTACCCAAAGCTTCTTTCACTTTGTCGACGTTGATCGCCAAGGTGTTGATGCCCCAGAAGAACGGCACTACGTATTCATTACCAGGGTCGGTCATGGCCATTTTTTCCAACAGCGCAGGACTGATCAACTCATAGTTAGGAATCTTGCTCTTGTCGATTTTTTGGTAGGCACCTGCTTGGATTTGACGACCCACAAAACCATTCGATGGACCCACCAAATCATAGCCAGACTTACCGGTCAACACTTTACCTTCTAAGGTTTCATTGCTGTCATAGTAGTCATAGCGAATTTTCACTTTATGAGCGCGCTCAAAATCGGTAACGGTTTGAGGGTCAACGTAATCAGACCAGTTGTAAATATTTAACACTTTACTTGGGCCAGCGGCCTGGTCGATTGGCTCAGGAGACGGGGCTGGCGCAGCAGCTTGATCTTTATCACCACCACCACAGGCAGCCAAGAATAACGATGTCACAACCGCAAATAGAACTTTCTTTTTCATTATTCCTCCTTGAGGATTTCTTCAAACAAGATACACAGATACAAAAAGCAAACCGAGGCTGTCAACAGCCATGGGCGTCATTAAACGTTTATTTCACGTTTGTGACAAGTATTATTCAAACTTTATGCCCTATTTTTACGCTAGCATGCAGGATGCTCAACGTAAAGGCAACAGTTAAGCTGCCTTTACGTCAAAATCCCACTGCCCTAACAGCTACTTACCACTCTTCACCCGTTGCCATAGGCGCACGGAATGCTTCGCCGTTTCTGGCGCCATTGGCAAGATCACAAAACCCTTAGCCAAGGCTTGGTCGCTGGGGAAAATCGAGTCGTCTTGGGCGTATTCTGGCTGCATTAAAGCCCGAGCCGGTAAGCTAGACGGTGCATAAGTCACAAAGTCGGCGTTTTTCGCCGCCACCTTAGGGTCCAGCATGGCGTTGATGAAGGCATGGGCTTGAGCCACATTTTTGGCGTCGCGCGGAATCGCAAACGTGTCAATCCATACTCCGAAACCGGTTTTAGGCACCAACACCTCAATGTCCACGCCGTTACCCGCGTCAATGGCGCGCCGTTTGGCAATGTTTAAATCGCCACCAAAGCCAATCGCCACACACACGTTGCCACTGGCCATGTCATCGATGTAGCCGCCAGACACAAAGCGTTTCACGTGTTTGCGTACCGCCATCATGGCCTCTGCCGCCCGATCATAGTCGGCTACTTCACGACTGTTTGGATCGGCACCGATGTAGTTCAGTACCAAAGGAAACATCTCTGAAGGCGAATCCAAATAGCTGATGCCGCAGCGCTGTAGCCGCTCGGTGTATTCAGACGCAAACACCAAGTCCCAAGGATTCTCGGGCAGCGGGCCGCCCAAGGCAGCCTTCACCTTATCAACGTTGATCGCCAAGGTGTTGATGCCCCAATAATTGGGCACCACGTATTCATTGCCCGGGTCCACAGCGGTGAGCTTGTCCAACAGCATGGGGTTGATTAAATCATAGTTCGGCAACCAGGCCTTATTCAGCTTCTGGTAGGCACCGGCCTTAATTTGGCGGGGCACAAAATTATCCGAAGGGCCGACTAAGTCGTAGCCTGACTGACCGGTCAACACTTTAGCTTCCAGCATTTCGTTGCTGTCGTAAACGTCGTAACGCACCTTAATCTGCTGCGCTCGGGCAAAATCCGCCACCGTATCCGGGTCGATGTAGTCTGACCAGTTATAAATGTTTAAAACCTGGGCTGGCGCTTTTGGCGTCGCCGTGTCTTTTCCCTCTTGCCCGCAGGCGGCCAGGCTCATTGTGGCGAGCAGGGCCAATAATCGTGCATATTTCATGTTTGCCACCCTAATTTCCGCGATTACTCATCAACTTATGTTAAAAATAGCCTTATGGCCCATTTTTGATGGTGCCCATTAGACGTGGATTTTCCTCGATTGACAAGCCATTATCGGCAAGATTAAAGTAGCATGCCATATGCAAGCCTGATCTAGCGCGGACGAGCTGGTCGTCAACTGTGGCGCAAATGCCTATTTTATGGGAAAATTAACCTTATTTTTGGGCGATTAAATTATGTTAGATAGAGACGGCTATCGCCCCAACGTTGGCATTATTTTAACCAACCAACGCAATGAAGTTTTTTGGGGCAAACGCATCCGCGAGCACTCATGGCAGTTTCCACAAGGCGGCATCAAGCCTGGCGAAAGCCCTGAATCAGCCATGTACCGAGAACTGCTCGAAGAAGTCGGCTTATTGCCGCAACACGTTAAGATCCTCGGCCGTACCCGCGACTGGCTGCGCTATGACGTGCCCAGACACTGGGTTCGCCGCGAATGGCGCGGCTCTTATAAAGGCCAAAAACAAATTTGGTATCTGCTGCGCCTGGTCGGTAAGGAATCGGACGTCTCGCTACGCGCCAGCACGCATCCGGAATTCGATGCCTGGCGCTGGCATGACTATTGGGCACCGATAGAAGAAGTCATCGACTTTAAACGAGATGTTTATGAGGGGGCTTTATTGGAGCTGTCGCGCTTTTTGCGCCACATGGAATCCCTCACCGACTACACCCACCGTTGCCAAGACTCATCATCACAACCTTAAAGGCAGGGTTCTGCTCTGCCGCCTACGGGAAGAAGCGCCATCACTATGACCGACAAACAGTATAACGAAAGCAGCGTCCAGATCCTAAAAGGCCTGGAGCCGGTTAAAGAACGTCCGGGCATGTATACCCGTACCGACAGCCCGACCCACATCTGCCAAGAAGTGATCGACAACGCGGCGGATGAGGCCTTGGGCGGCTACGCCCAAAACGTCGAAGTCGTCATTCACGAAGACGGCTCTTTGAGCGTGTCCGATGACGGTCGCGGCATTCCCGTTGGCCTACACCCGATTGAGCAAATCAGCGTGGTCGAACTGGTGTTTACCCAGCTGCACGCCGGCGGTAAGTTTAATAAAAAAGACGGCGGCGCCTATGCGTTTTCCGGCGGCCTACACGGCGTGGGCGTTTCGGTCACTAACGCTTTAAGCCATCGCTTAGAAGTCACGGTCAAACGCGAAGGCGGCATTTGGCGCATTGTTTTCTCCGGCGGCGACGTCATCGAACCGCTGACCCAAATTGGCAAGTGTGCGGTGAAAGACACCGGCACCACGGTGCGCGTCTGGCCCAACGCCAAGTATTTTGAAAGCGGCCGCTACGTCATCGCCGAATTAGAACGGCTATTGCGCGCCAAGGCCGTGTTGCTGCCCGGCGTAAAGGTGAGCCTGTCGCAAATCGGCAGTGATGGCCTACAGCATGAAAAAACCTGGCATTATCCTAACGGTTTAAAAAGCTATTTATTAGAACTCTGTGACGGTCAGGAAATGGCCGTACCGATTTTTGCCGCCGACAACTACATCGACGACGACCACGAAACCTTCAGCAAAGGCGAAGGCGCAAGTTTTGCCCTCACCTGGATGGAAGAAGGCAACACCGCCCACGAAAGCTACGTCAACCTCATCCCCACCCCCCTAGGCGGCACCCACGAGGCCGGCCTCAAACAGGCCGTCTACCATGCGGTGAACAACTTCATCACCCTACACAATCTATTACCGCGCGGGGTGAAGGTTCAGTCTGACGACGTGTTCAACAAAGTGTCGTTTGTGCTGTCAGCACGCCTATTAGACCCTCAATTCCAAGGCCAAACCAAAGACAAGCTCACCAACCGTGACGCCCTGCGCTTAGTCGCCAGCGTGTCCACCGACCCGATTGAGCTATGGCTTAACCAAAACGTAGACGCCGGTAAGAAAATCGCCGAACTGGCCATTCGCCAAGCGCAGGCCCGTCTGCGTTCGGTGAAGAAAATTGAAAAACGCAAAGGCTCAGGCGTGGCGGTTTTACCGGGCAAGCTGACCGACTGCGAAAGCGAAGACGTGCGTGAGAACGAACTCTTCTTGGTCGAAGGCGATTCGGCCGGCGGTTCAGCTAAACTGGCCCGCGACAAAGCCACTCAGGCCATTTTGCCGCTACGCGGTAAGGTCTTGAACAGCTTTGAAGTGCATAAAGACCAGCTGTTCTCGAATTCAGAGATTCACGACATTTCTGTGGCCATCGGCGTCGATCCACACGGCCCGAAAGACAATGTCGACCTCAGCGGCCTACGCTATGGCAAAATCGCCATCCTGTCCGATGCCGACGTCGACGGTGCCCACATTCAGGTGCTGCTGCTGACCTTGTTCTATCGCCACTTTCCCAAACTGGTGGCCAACGGCAACATCTACGTGGCGCAACCGCCGCTGTTCCGCGTCGACGTCAACGCCCAGGGCAAAAATAAGCCAGCGCGTAAGCTATACGCCCTCGATCAGCAAGAATTAGACAGCATTCTCGAGCGCCTACAGGCCGAAGGCGTCAAAGACACCGCCTACGCCATCAGCCGCTTTAAAGGCCTGGGCGAGATGAACCCCGACCAGTTAAAAGACACCACCATGCATCCAGACACCCGCCGCTTATTGCAAGTGCGCATCGGCAGCCAAGAGCAGGATCAAACCGACACCCAAAGCACATTCGTGAAGCTAATGGGTAAAGGCGAAGCCGCCAGCCGCCGCGCCTGGATGGAAGAAAAAGGCAATCAAGTCGAAGTTGACGTTTAAGCCTTAGTGGTCAGTGGGTGCGGCCTAGCCGCCCCACCACCCCTCACACGCACCAACGTTGGCGCCAAATGCCGACCATAAGGAAGAATCATGCCCCAAATCCAAAGCAGTTTATTGCCGTTTTTCAGCGTGCTGGCCTTCAGCGGCGAAGAACGCGCCACTTTTTTACACAATCAATTGTCTAACCACATCGAAGACCTAGCCGTCGGCCACGCCTGCTATGCGACTTACAATACGCCTAAAGGCCGCGTCATCGCCAATATGCTGGTGTTAAACACCGGCGATGAGCTGTGGCTGATGGTGGCCAAAGACCTAGCCGAGGCTTTGGCCAAGCGCCTGCGCATGTTCGTGATGCGCGCCAAGGTCAGCATTGATTTAAGCGACGCCCGCGTTGTGGCCGGCCTCACCACCGGCTCCGAGCCCATTCAGGCCGGCGACACGCCGCTGCACCAGTTTGCCGCCCGCCAAGACGATCACGGCTGGCACATCACCCTACCGAATCAATCTGAAGTGATTCTGGGCCTGGCCGACCAAGTTGCCGCCAGCCATGACGCCACCGCTGAAACCGCATGGTGGCGCCAGCAAATCCTCAGCGGCTATCCTTGGGTCAGCCTCGCCACCACCGAAACCTGCGTGGCGCAAATGCTGAACCAAACGGCCTTAGGCGGCGTTCACTTTAAAAAAGGCTGCTACCCCGGCCAAGAAATCATTGCCCGCGCCCACTACCGCGGCCAAGTCAAACGCGGCCTGATGATCGCCCGCGCAGCGCAAGTGATCGAAGCCGGCATGCCGGTACTGCAAGACGGCGCCGATGCCGGCATCGTCATCAACGCCTGTGCCGACGCCAGTGGCTATTTAGCCCTAGCCGTCATCAAACACGGCGCCGCCAACCAAGCCCTCATGGTGAACGATGGCCCGATCGACGCCCAACAATACTTCTTCAACCTAGAAACCAAGGCAGAAGAAGCATGAGTTTAAGAACCTGGGTATTGGCCAAGCCCAACCGCATGCGCCACGTGATGAATATTTGGCCACCGTTTTTCTTTGCTGGGGTCAAACTCACGCACATCGCCAATGATTGGCGCACCTGCAAAGTCATCCTCAAGCATCGCCCCTGGACCAAAAACGCCAACGGTACCCAATTTGGCGGCAGCATGTTCGCCATGACCGACCCGATCTACAGCGTTTTGCTGATGGGCGCCTTAAACGACCGCTACTTCGTCTGGGATAAAGCCGCCTCGATTGAATTCATCAAGCCAGGCATTGGCGAAATCTACGTTGAATGCCGCATCACCGACAAACTGATGACGGAAATTCAGCACCACACGCGCAACGGTGAAAAATACTTCCCCGAGGTCGTCGACATCATTTACGACAGCCGCGGCAACGAAGTGGCCAAGCTGCATCGCACCCTCTACGTACGCCTCAAGCCCAAACACCGCCCCGACGTGGTCGACTAGGCCAAACGCCAAAACGCCGTTCTCAAGCATCTGCTTCAGAACGGCGTTTTTTAAACCTAGGCCTACTTAAGCCTCAGGCTCATCTACTTTAGGCGGGTGAATTGCAAAGCTGTGGCTGATCTTGGCGGCCTTACCCAACATGATCGAAGCCGAACAGTATTTATCTGCCGACAGCTGCACCGCTTTGGCAATGCCGGCCTCAGCCAAGTCGCGACCATACACATCAAAATGAATGTGAATTTCAGTGAAGACGCTGGGCACGGTATCAGCACGCTTGGCTTCTACTTTAGCAACGCAGTCGACGATGTCTTGACGCTGCTTTTTAGCAATTTGCACCACGTCGATGCTGGAACAGCCCGCCATCCCCGCTAACAACAACTCCATCGGCCGTGCGCCGCGATTATGGCCGCCGACCGATGGCGCTGCATCGGTGACAATGCTGTGGCCGCTGCCCGTGGTGGTGAGAAAACACAAACCGTCTACCCATTGTGTGGTGACATTCATTGACGACTCCTTTATTTAGTTTTTATAACGTTGTAATAGATGAAACAAACCCATGCCGGCCAGCATCGCCGCCGCGAACACCACGCCTTGCCACACGCCGCGGCCCAACAGCACCACCGCAGGCCCAGGGCAAATGCCCACCAAGCCCCAGCCCACCCCAAAAATGAGGCCGCCGCCGATGAGGCGCGCATTAATGGGGCCGTTCTTAGGCAGGCTCAAAGCCTCATTTGACCAAGTACGGGTGCGCTTTTTCGCCAGATAAACGCCCAGGCCAGACAGGCTGAGCGCTCCCAGCATCACGGCGGCCAACTCAGGGCGCCAGGCCCCAAATGGGTCTAAAAAACCTTGCACCACGGCTGGATTCGCCATGCCAGACAGTAACAAGCCCAGGCCAAATAATAGGCCAGCCAGCGTCGCCAGCACGATGTGACTCATAAGATACCGCATATTAGGCCCCCATCCAAACATGTTTTAAACCATATACCGTCACCGCACCGGCCAGCATAAAGAGGCCGGTCACCACCATCGAGCGCGGTGACAAGCGGGCCATGCCGCACACGCTGTGGCCGCTGGTGCAACCCGAACCCATGCTGGCGCCAAAGCCCACTAAGAGCCCCGCTACCACCAGTAGCGGCACCGAACCCGTAACCTCAACCTCAGGCAGCGGCCCAAACAACCGCCACAGCCACGGCGACAGCAATAGACCCAGCATAAAGCACACCTGCCACAGCGGCAGCCGCGTCGGTGTAAACAGCCCGCGCAGCATGCCGCTGATGCCCATGATTTTGCCCAAGCCCAACAGCACCAAACAGGCAGCCAAGCCGATTAAGGCGCCGCCCAATAAAGCCATACCCATGCTGCTACTCCTCTCGCAAACGCCCCTCATCAGGGCAATATAAATCATACAGACACTGCAATAGTGCCTTGATCTTATCGTCGGCAATGCGGTAGTAAATGTGCTTGCCGTCGCGGCGGGTCGCCACCATCTGCTCGCTGCGCAAAACGCCTAGCTGCTGCGACAACGTTGGCTGGACAATGCCAGTCAAGAGCGACAGCTGCCCAACCGACAGCTCTTCTTGGCTCAAATGGCACAATAAAATCAGCCGATCTTCATTCCCCAAGCTTTTCAACACCGCACTGGCCTGGCCGGCTGCGGCGCGCATGATGTCTAAATCCATGCTCCCCCCAAAATCAATTAAACAAAATACATTATATTAAAATATATATTAAAACACCAGTCTTTTACAAAAGCCATTATCAATCAAGCCAAAAAGCGGTAGAATAGCCCTTTTTATTTAGGCAAGTAATATGTTGGTTTTAGGCATAGAATCGTCGTGTGACGAAACCGGTGTGGCGCTCTACGACTTAGAGCAAGGCTTATTGGCCCACCAATTACACACACAAATGGCCATGCACGCCGAATACGGTGGCGTGGTGCCAGAATTGGCCAGCCGAGACCACATTCGTCGTCTGGTGCCGCTGACCCAAGGCTGCCTCAAAGAGGCAGGCGTGACCTTGGCCGACATCGACGCCATTGCCTTTACTCAAGGCCCAGGCTTGGGCGGCGCCCTCTTAGCCGGCGCCAGCTTCGCCAACGCCATGGCCTTTGCCCTCAATAAGCCCGTCATCAGCGTCCACCACCTTGAGGGCCACCTACTGTCGCCGCTCCTCGCCGACGCCCAGCCTGAGTTTCCGTTTATTGCCCTATTGGTCTCTGGCGGCCACACCCAGTTTATGGCGGTCAAAGCCATTGGCGACTACGCCCTCCTCGGCGAAAGCGTAGACGACGCTGCGGGCGAAGCCTTTGACAAAACCGCTAAGCTCCTAGGCCTGCCTTATCCGGGCGGCGCGAAGCTGTCTGAGCTGGCCGAACAAGGTACACCTGGGCGCTTTGAGTTTCCGCGCCCGATGAAGCACAGCGGCGACCTCAACATGAGTTTTTCTGGCCTCAAAACCGCCGTACTCACCCAAGTGAACAAGCTCAAAGAAGCCGACGGCGAGATCAGCGAACAAACCCGCTGCGATATTTGCTTAGCCTTCCAGGACGCCGCCGTTGACCTCCTCACCCACAAAGCCAAGCTGGCCTTAAAACAAACCGGCTACCAGAGCCTCGTCGTAGCCGGTGGCGTGGGCGCCAATAAGGCGCTGCGCGCCAGCCTCAACGCTCTTAAAGCCAAGGTATTTTTTCCGCCAATGGCACTGTGCACCGACAACGGCGCCATGATTGCCTTTGCTGGCGCCATGAACCTACAACACGCCCGTGCGCCTGGTGGCTCCTTCACCACCAAGCCGCGCTGGCCACTGACTGAATTGAATA
This sequence comes from Neisseriaceae bacterium, assembly GCA_017987415.1. Classification (GTDB taxonomy): domain Bacteria; phylum Pseudomonadota; class Gammaproteobacteria; order Burkholderiales; family Neisseriaceae; genus JAGNPU01. The sequence goes on along the minus strand of JAGNTR010000057.1, from coordinate 731 downwards.
AGTAACCCATCCATGATTGAACTTAAAAACCTGTCGCTGCAACGCGGCACCAAAGTGTTGCTCGACCAGGCCAACCTCACCATCAACCCCAACACCCGTTGGGGTTTAATCGGCCAAAACGGCACCGGTAAATCCAGCTTATTTGCCTTATTAAAAGGCGAGTTAGTGCCCGATAAGGGCGACATCCTCATGCCTAAAAACTGGCGCATCGCCAGCGTGGCTCAGGAAACGCCCGCTCTAGAAATCAGCGCTCTAGAATACGCACTCAACGGCGACGCCACCTTACAGCAGCTACAGTCCGAGCTCAAAGCCGCCGAGACCGCCGACGACGGCGAGCGCATCGCCCTCTTACACCAGCAGCTAGACGACATCGACGCCTACACCGCACCCTCACGTGCGGCCAAACTGTTAAGCGGCTTGGGCTTCGATCAGGCCGAACATCAAAAGCCGACTAAAGCCTTTAGCGGCGGCTGGCGTATGCGCTTAAACTTAGCCCAAGCATTGATGTGCCGCGCCGACCTGCTGCTGTTAGACGAACCCACCAACCACTTGGATCTGGAAACCGTACTGTGGCTAGAGGAGCACCTCACCACGCTGTCGTGTACCCAAATCATCATTTCGCATGACCGTGATTTTTTAAACACCACCACAACCCACATTGCCGAATTGGCCCAGCAAAAGCTGACCGCCTATACCGGCAATTACGACGCCTTCGAGCAGGCCCGCGCCCT
>JAGNTR010000181.1 GCA_017987415.1 Neisseriaceae bacterium | reverse complement strand
GAATGGGCCACGCGTTTTAACACCGACATCACTTCAATTTGATGATGCAGGTCTAAAGCGCTGGTTGGTTCGTCCAGCAACAGAATTTTGGGCTGGCGCACCAGTGATTGAGCCAGATTAATCAGCTGTCGCTGGCCGCCGGATAAGCAGGCCAATGGCTGGAGCGCGAAGGGCAGCATGCCCACTTGCTCGAGACTGTCTAAAGCCCTTTGTTGGCAGGCTTTAGCCGCCAAGGTTGGGTTAAAAACCTTCAGGGAAATGGTGACGCTTTCTAGCGCATTCAAGCCATGAGTTGAGGCCACCGTTTGCGGCATGAAGCTCATGAAAGCAGTACGTGCCTGTCGGTTTAAAGCCAATAAATTTTGGCCCTGATACAGCACTTCGCCGCGGGCGGCGTGCAGGCCGGCTATGGCGTGCAGCAGCGTAGACTTACCCGTGCCGTTAGGGCCTGCCAAAGCCGTGATTTGGCCAGACCGAATGGGGGCCGTGTCGACGCCGCATAGGATCTCGGTGGCGCCATAGGCCACCCAAACATTGTGGATGCTGAGGCAATCCATCATCAATCAACCTTTCTGAGCAGGAGCAAAATAATGAAACAGGGCAGGCCAATCAATGAGGCCACAATGCCGATGGGCAGCAAAATGCCGGGCAAAAGGGTTTTGGACGCAATGCTGGCCAGAGACATCAATAAGGCACCCGACAATAAGGCGCCAGGTAAGAAATAATGATGGTCTTCGCCCAGCAGCATTTTGGCGATGTGCGGCCCCACCAGGCCAATGAAGCCAATGGTGCCGGTGAACGAAACGGCGACGGCCGCCAATAGGCTGGCCCGCAGCAGGCAGCCAAAGCGTAGGCGTTCTATATGAATGCCTAAGCTTTGTGCCCGTTCTTGGCCTAGCGATAACAGCGTTAAGGCATTGGCGGCGCGAAATGCAAAAGGCACCACGATCGCTAAGGTCAGGAACAGCGCCGTAATGGCGCTGACGTTGGCTCGGTTCAGACTGCCCATGGTCCAAAAAACCAGCTGCTGTAAGGAGTCGGCTGGGGCCAAAAATTGAACAATGGCCACCAAAGCATTAAAGCCAAACACCAAGGCAATGCCAAATAAGACCAGTGCCGCTGGCCCGCGCTGGCTGGCGGCAAAGAGCTGGATCAACATCACCGCGCCAAAGGCCATAATGAAGGCATTGATCGGCACCGCCATACTCAGCGGCACAAAGGGCAGCGTCACGCCTAAAATAATGGCCAAGGCAGCGCCAAAAGCCGCCGCAGAGGACACGCCTAAGGTGAAGGGGCTGGCCAGCGGATTGCCTAAAATGGTTTGCATTTCAGCCCCGGCAAGGCTTAACGCCGCGCCCACCAAAACGGCTAAAATAGCGGTGGGTACCCGCACCTGCCACATAATGACGTTTAGCCGCGCATCGCCTTGGCCCCGTAGCCCGGTTAAGATCTCTTGCCACGACAGGCCGGCAGGCCCCGTCATCAAATCTAGGCCAACGGCCAACACGAGTAAGACCATCAGCAGGGCCAACAGGCCCCGACGTCGACGCAAAGACTGTGCGTGTTGGGTCAGAATGGCCTGATGTTGTGCGGTGTAGGCGGTGGCGTTATCGTTCATTTTTAGTTGCGTTCATCCAGAAAGTGCCTTGTAAGGGGAAGGCCATAAAGTTTTGGTTTAATTCCGTCATGGTGGCGTCGGCCTGATCGGCAGGAAATAGGTCGGGATGCAGCATCTGTGCCAAAGCTTCACTGCCCACAAACCATAAAGGCGTGTCGAAGAAAAATAACCAAATGCCGCTGGCCTGTCCTTTTTGGACGGCTTTTAACTCACGAATGCCCGCGCCTTGCAAGATGTTGTCTAGCGTTTGCTTGGCTTCTGCTGGCGCCACATTGGGGCCAATGTGTAGGCCATTTAAGGTCACGCTTGAGCCGCCGCCGGCTAAATAAAAATCAGGGTTACGGTCAAGAATGTATTCCAAATTCAATTTGCCAAAAGCGCCTGGAATTTTATCTAGGCCAATATTGTGGCCGCCCGCCGCCGCAATAAAATCGCTCATATTGCCCTTGCCGTTGGAGAAGCAGCAGTCTTGCCCATCGGGATTTAAGTGAAAGAAAACCGTTGGGGTGTGGTTGCTGGATTGAACCCGCTCGGTCATGCTGTTTACGTGCTGTTCGTAGTAGGCAATAAACGCTTCGGCTTCGGCTTCGCGATTCAGTAGCTGTCCCAGCATACGCATGCTGGGCACGGTGTTCTTAATTGGTTCACGGAAAAAATCCACGAACACATAAGGAATACCGGCACTGTCTAGCTTATCTAGACCTTCTGGCGGTGGCCCATATAAAGTAAAAATCACCAGATCGGGCTTAGCGGCAATGGTGGCTTCCATCGAAAAAGTGCCGTCGGAAGTACCGCCGACTTCAGGCATTTTGCTGGCCTCTGGAAACTTCGCCACGAGGGCATCAAAAGCGGCGGGTGAGTAGCGCTTTAAATCATTGCCCCATGCCGCGACCAAAGATAGGGGGTTTTGGTCGAGTAGGCCTAAGGTCATGATGTGGCGGCCTTCCGAAAGCACAATGTGTTTGGCAGGGGCGGCTAGGGTGACGGTGCGATCAAGCATGTCAGTCACCGTGACGGTTGCCTCTTGAGGCTGGCTGGCTGCTGTTGGCGCATGGTTTTGGGTGGTCTCGGTCGCCGTTTGCGGCTGGCAGGCGGCCAAGCCCGTCCACAGCATGATCATCAGCGTGGCTTGGCTAAAGCGTTTAAAAGTAGGCGTGAAGGGCATCTGAATTCTCCTTACCAACGGTAGTTAAGCGTGGCCATAACCGAACGGTCATAGCCTTCATCACAAGATGTGCTTGAGCAAGTGGTGTAATGGTGTTTGTTAAATAGATTATTGATGTTGAGCGCAAGATTTAACCCCTTAAGATTTTGGCTTAAATGGCTAAAATCATAGTGCAGGGCCGCGTCGACCAAGGTGTAGTGGGGTACTTTTAAGGTGTTTTGCGCATCGGCATAAGTAGTGCCCACATAGCGTACGCCTGCGCCTAGGCCAAAGCCGACCAAAGGCCCTTGCTGCACCGTGTAGTCACCCCAGAGGGTGGCGGTGTGCTTCGGTTTGCCCGTAGGGCGATGGCCTAAATCCGCGGCGTTATTGGTTTGAGTGTTCTCTAAATCGTTATAAGCGTAGCTGGCCAATACATTGAATGCTGGCGTTAAATTGGCTTTGGCCGACAGCTCTAAGCCTTGAGACGTCACTTCACCCGTTTGCAGCGAATTGAGGCGGTTGTCTGGGTCGCTGGTTAAGACATTGCTTTGGCGTAGGTGATAGGCCGCGATGGTGAAGAGCGCATCCATGTCGACCGGTGCATATTTAAGGCCGGCCTCCCATTGCTTACCCTTGGTAGGCTGATAAGCATCACCATAGAAATTGGTGCCCAAAACCGGACTAAACGACGTGGTGTAGCCCAGATAGGGCGCCAGGCCAAATTCAGTCTGATAGGTTAAGCCAGTACGGTAGGTAAACGCCCTGTCGCGTTGGCGCGTGTCGCTGTGTTTCATGAGGTTGTCGGTATCGGTAGACACCCAGTCTTGGCGGGCAGACACATCTAAAACCCATTGGTTGTTTAGCGTCACCGTGTGGGCCGTATACACACCGATTTCATGGGCTTTTTGGCGCGTTTTGGCAAACGCCACCGGCGCTGAAAAATCGCCACCATGATCGGGGTGATACAGATCAATGCTGCTGGCCTGACCATAGTTTAAATAATAGTCTTCATCGGTATGGCGATAGGCCAAGCCCATGACGGCCGTGCCTTTTAGGCTGTCTGTCGCCCATTTGCCTTTAACATGATTGTCCATAGAAAACACGTTGCTTTTGATGCGAAACTCATAAGCGGCGCGGCTAACGGTACGCATGTCATCTTCCAAACCCATGCCGGAGAAGGTTTGAGTCAGCAAATCTTTGTGGGAGAAGCGAGCGGAAGAGTGGATGCCCCAGCGTTCATTGAACTCATGGTCAAGCTGGTAGCCAATATTGCTTTGGTCAAGGTGATTGTCCAAGCCTTTGCCGTCTAGGTATTGGTGGCGCGGAATGTCGCCATTGGGGTTGGGCAATAGACTACCCTGGATCGGTAAAAAAGGCCGTGGCGGGCCAAAACGATCGCGGCTGGCCGAGGCGAGCAGCGTCAAAGCAGTGCGGTCATCGGGTTGCCAAGTCAGCGAAGGCGCAAGGTAGCGCGTGTCGTCTGGCACGTGCGGGACTTGAGCATCGGCATTACGGGCGACGCCGACAAGCCGATACAGCATGGTTTTGTCTTCATTCAGCGGGCCGGACAGGTCCACCTGGGTTTGGAGGCGTCGATGGCTGCCGTATTGAAAGCCGATTTCATGCTGGGCAACCTGAGTCGGGCGCTTACTGATCATATTGACTAGGCCGCCGGGTGAGCCAGACCCATATAGGGCGCCGC
>JAGNTR010000056.1 GCA_017987415.1 Neisseriaceae bacterium | reverse complement strand
ATTACGAATTCTAATAGAGTAGTTATGCCATGACTAAGTTTATCTTTGTAACAGGCGGTGTTGTTTCTTCTTTAGGTAAAGGCATCGCTGCAGCTTCTATTGCTGCCATTCTCGAATCGCGTGGTCTGAAAGTGACCATGCTCAAATTAGACCCCTACATTAACGTTGACCCAGGCACCATGAGCCCATTTCAGCACGGTGAAGTATTCGTGACAGAAGACGGCGCCGAGACGGATCTGGATTTGGGTCACTACGAACGTTTTATTGACGCCACCATGTATAAGCGTAACAGCTTTACCGCGGGTCAAGTCTACGAAGCCGTCATTGCAAAAGAGCGTCGCGGCGACTATCTAGGCGGTACCGTGCAGGTGATTCCGCACATTACCGACGAAATCAAACGTAAAGTACATGCTGGCGCCAGTGGTTTTGACGTGGCCATCATTGAAATTGGCGGCACCGTGGGCGACATTGAGTCTTTGCCGTTCATGGAAGCCATTCGCCAAATGCGTAGCCAGCTAGGCCGTGCAAATTCTTTGTTTGTACATTTGTCTTACGTGCCTTACATTGCGGCGGCGGGCGAAATCAAAACCAAGCCGACCCAGCATTCGGTTAAAGAGCTGCGCGTCATCGGCATTCAGCCTGATATTTTGGTGTGCCGCATGGATCGTCCTTTGCCGGATGAAGAAAAGCGCAAAATTGCCTTATTCTGTAATGTGGAAGAGCGTGCAGTCATTGGTTGCTACGATTCAGACAGCATTTATAAAGTGCCTGAAATGTTGCATGGCCAAAAAATTGACACCATCATCTGTGAGCAATTGCAGCTGAACGTACAGGAAGCTGATTTGACTGAGTGGAAGAAAATCTCCATGGCCATCGAAGCGCCGAAACACCATGCCAAAGTGGCGATGGTGGGTAAATACGTTGATTTGACTGAATCGTACAAATCACTGTCAGAAGCCTTGAAACACGCCGGGATTCACACCGAAACCGACGTAGAGATTACCTACATCGACAGCGAACGCTTAGAAACCGAAGGCACTGATGCCCTTTACGGCATGGATGCGATCCTGGTGCCAGGCGGCTTTGGTGCGCGCGGTGTGGAAGGCAAAATTAAGGCGGTTCAATTTGCTCGTGAACACAATATTCCTTACCTAGGCATTTGCTTGGGCATGCAAATTGCGCTGATTGAGTACGCACGTCACGTAGCCAATATGCCTGCGGCGAACTCAACCGAATTTAATGCCCAAACAGAATTCCCCGTTGTGGCTTTGATTGACGAGTGGCTGAATGAAGATGGTCGCGTAGAAACCCGTGACGAAAACGCTGACTTAGGCGGCACCATGCGTCTAGGCGCACAGCGCTGTGAATTGAAAGAAGGCAGCTTAGCCGCCCGTATTTACGGCAGCACGGAGATTTCTGAGCGTCATCGCCATCGCTACGAAGTGAATAACCACTACGTTCCGCGCTTGGAAGACGCAGGTTTGGTCATCGGTGGCGTGTCTGCTGGGCATGAGCGCCTAGTGGAAACCATTGAGTTGCCAAACCATCCTTGGTTCTTTGCGTGTCAATTCCATCCAGAATTCACGTCGACCCCAAGAAAAGGTCATCCACTGTTTATTTCTTTTGTTAAAGCGGCTTTGAAAAACAAGAAATAATGGCTTTTAAGGTGATGGGTATGCATGTATCTGGCTTAGCGTTTAGACAAAGCCTCTCCTTGATGGAGCGGGCTGGGGTCAGTGCGAGCCAGGGCTGTATCCCGTTGCCTATTCAGCCTAGTGGCTATCTTTTGGGCGCCGTTTGTGTGCTCAAGCGTTTGCTGGAGCGCGCTTTAGCTGCGTGGCCATTAGGTAAAATGAGCTGTTTAATGAGTACACAGATTCAGCTGGGCCGTTTGGTATTGGTCCAAAGATGTGTGAAACAGTGTGTGTCGCTTAATCGTCTGCTTACCAACCTAAGCAGACGATTTTTCATGCTTAAGGGCTGACTATGGATGTGGCATTTATTAACCCAGAACACTTGGTGCATTTTTTGCAGCTATTGGCTTTTGATGATGAAAGCGTGGTGCCTGGGGAGTTTGAGCAAGTACGTGAACGCTTATTGAGTGACGACACGCCCTTGCATTTTGTCTTGACCGAGGTTTTGCCACCAGAAAAAGCGTTTCGCGTCGATTGGAAAGATTTCGACGGTTTCATGGCTGGGATTGAGGAAATGACAAATCGGCTGGGCTTGAGCGAAGAATTGCTGGCCGAGCTGGTGTTTGATGATGATTACGTAGAGGCGGCCATGCCTCAGGTGCAAAGCGCATTTGAAGCCTATGGTTTAACCCTTTGGCGCATGGAAACGTCGATGGATGAATACATCGTCTTTTTAAGCCAAAGCGCAGATGATGCCCCATTGAGTGGGCTGTTGGCGGAGCTTGGCCTGATGGCCAGCGCCAGCGAAACGTTTTTTTGATTGTGATTTTTGTCGGGGCAGAGTGGGAAACGCTGCCCCACAAGCTTATTTAATGATTAGGAGATGAAATGAGTGCGATTATTGACATCGTGGCACGCGAGGTTTTGGATTCACGTGGTAACCCAACCGTAGAAGCGGATGTACTGCTTGAGTCTGGTGTGATGGGCCGTGCAGCGGTACCCTCAGGTGCCTCTACCGGCGCTAAAGAAGCCTTAGAATTGCGTGACGGTGATTCAGCTCGTTACTTAGGTAAAGGTGTGCTGCAAGCGGTTCAAAACGTGAACAATGAAATTGCGCAAGCCTTGATCGGCGTCGATGCTTCAGAACAAGCTTATATCGATCAAACCATGATTGAGCTAGACGGCACCGACACCAAAGGCCGCTTAGGCGCGAACGCCATGTTGGCCGTGTCTATGGCGGTTGCCCGCGCAGCGGCTGAAGATGCTGGCCTGCCTTTATACCGCTACTTGGGTGGTGCTGGTCCAATGGCCATGCCTGTGCCGATGATGAACGTCATCAATGGTGGCGCCCACGCCAATAACAGCTTGGACATCCAAGAGTTCATGATCATGCCTGTGGGCTCTGAATCTTTCCGCGAAGCCCTACGCTGCGGCGCTGAGATTTTTCATCACTTGAAAAACATCTGCAACGATAAAGGTTATGCCACGACTGTGGGTGATGAGGGTGGTTTTGCGCCTAACTTGCCTAGCCATGAAGATGCGATTAAACTAATTATTGAAGCAATTGAAGCTGCTGGTTATGTAGCAGGCCAAGACGTGATGTTGGCTTTAGACTGCGCGTCTAGCGAGTTCTATAAAGATGGTCAATACCACTTGAGCGCTGAAGGCATGGCCTTGACTTCTGAGCAGTTCACCAACTACTTGGAAAGCTTGGTGGATAACTATCCAATCATCTCTATTGAAGATGGCATGGCTGAAGACGACTGGGATGGCTGGAAGATTTTGACCGATCGCTTGGGTAAAAAAATCCAACTGGTGGGCGACGATTTATTTGTGACCAATCCTGCTATTTTGGCAGAAGGCATTGAGCAAGGTTTGGCCAACTCATTGTTGGTGAAGGTTAACCAAATCGGTACCTTGAGCGAAACCTTAAAAGCAGTTGATTTGGCCAAACGTTCACGCTATACCAGCGTGATGTCTCACCGCTCTGGCGAAACCGAAGACAGCACCATTGCTGACTTGGCCGTGGCCACCAACTGCATGCAAATCAAAACAGGCTCTCTGTCTCGTTCTGATCGTATGTCGAAATACAACCAACTATTGCGGATCGAAGAAGAGTTGGGCGAAGCCGCTTACTATCCAGGCCAAAAAGCTTTTTATCAATTAGGCTAAGCATTAGGATGACTTTATGAAATGGGTGACCGTTTTGCTATTGGTGGTTTTGGTGTGGTTCCAACAGCGCCTCTGGCTAGACAAAGGGGGGTGGCAGGACGTATGGCGTTTGCAAGAGAACGCCGTCATTCAAAACGAAAACGTGGAGAAACTCACCCAGCGTAATAAAGAAATCGAAGCAGACATTCAAGATTTTAAACAAGGTGAAGACGCCATTTCTGAAGTAGCCCGTGATGAAATGGGTTATATTGGTCAAGGTGAAGTATTTTACCGAATCAAAGAATAATAATGTTGTGAAAAAGTCACCCACACGTGGGTGACTTTTTTTACGAACGACACAAACAGGATAGAGGCATTAAAAACATGAAGGCCATAACGTTGGGTTCTGGATGGATGGTGGTGACGGCGATTTGTTTTTCGCTGATGGGGGCTTTTGTTAAAGCCGGTTCGGCTTATTTTGGCCCTTTTGAACTGACTTTTTGGCGTACGGCTTTTGGGGTGCTCTTCTTGGGTGGCCTGGCCTTGATGCGCGGCTATACCTTTTATACGCCGCATGTCAAAGCGCACATAGGCCGTGGCGTAGCCGGCAGTTTGGGTATTTTATGCTTTTTTTATGCCCTGGTGCATCTGCCCTTGGCTACGGCGGTAACGCTGAACTATACGTCGCCGATGGCTTTGGCCATTTTGTCGGTGATTGTACTGAAAGAGCGGCTGTCTCGCGGTGTGATTTTGGGTTTGGTCTTGGGCTTTATTGGCGTGGCTTTATTGTTACGCCCAACCATGGGCGAAGATCAGCTCTGGTATGGCTTAGTGGGTTTGGCGGCGGGCTTTTTTGCCGGCTGGGCTTATTTACAGGTACGCGAATTGGCCAAAATGGGCGAAGAAGAATGGCGCATTGTGTTCTATTTTTCGGTGGTGTGTACGGTTTTGGGCGCACTCTTGGCGACGTTTGATGGCTGGCATGCTGTGACTTGGGAAAACGTGTGGTATTTGTTGGGTCTGGGCGTGACGGCCACGGCGGGGCAGATGTCGATGACGCGTGCTTATAAGGTGGGGCGTAAGTATTTGGTGGCGGCGCTGTCTTATTTGAACGTGGTGTTCTCAACGCTGCTGGGTGTTTTGTGGTTAGGCGATGGGATCAGTGTGCCAGAAGTGGTGGCGATGGTGATTATTGTGCTCAGCGGCATCATTACCGGACGCAGTCGCGGCTAACGGTGATTTATTGACACCATAAAAAACCCAATCGAAAACGATTGGGTTTTTTTGCTTAACCAGCGATCTTAGATTTTGCTGCTTTTTTTAGAGTTTTATAAAGATCTGGGTTTTGTTCTTTCAGCAAGTGAGAGATTTCTAAGTCTTCACGGCTGGCTTTTGCCAAGTCAATGCGCTCAATGTGCACCAAACGTAGCAATTCGCGAACGGGTTTAGGGATATTCCGGCCTGACTCATAACGAGAACCACCTGATTGAGTCACACCGATTTGGCTCCAGAACTCTTGTTGGTTCATGCCAAGACGTTTGCGTATGTCTCTTGGGTTTTCGATTTTATCAAAAGCTTTCATGCTTGTTTTCCTTTATCATATTAATAGAAAGTATGTGTGTAGTTTTCAAATATACGCAATATATATTCAAAAATGAGAGAGTAATAATATAATATTATTTATTGTTAATTTAGGAAAGAACTTTTATCAAACAATTGGCAATTAAGGTTGCTGTGTCATTGGGCTTATGGTTAAGATTTCATAGCCTGTTTCTGTCACTAAAACCATGTGTTCCCACTGTGCTGATAAAGAGCGATCTTTCGTTACTACTGTCCAGCCATCCGCTAAAATACGCAAGTGTCTCTTGCCCTGGTTGATCATTGGTTCAATCGTGAAGATCATGCCAGGTTCTAGCACCATGCCCGTCCCTTTTTGGCCATAATGTACCACTTGTGGTGCTTCGTGGAAATTAAGACCAATGCCGTGGCCACAAAACTCTTGAACAACTGAGTAGCCACTGCTTTCCGCGTGTTGCTGAATCGCGAAACCTATGTCCCCAAGCGTTGCGCCAGGCTTAACCTGTTCAATCCCCAGCATCATGCATTCGTGCGTAATGCGGGCGAGGCGTTCAACGTGAGGGGCAACTTTGCCCACCAAAAACATGCGGCTTGAGTCGCCGTGCCAGCCTTCTTTGGTGATGATGGTGACGTCAATATTCATGGCGTCGCCATTTTTTAATGCCTTGTCATCGGGAATGCCGTGACAAATAACGTGATTGACCGAAGTGCACATTGATTTTGGAAAAGGTGTACAGCCTTCGGGCGTGTAGTTCAACGTTGCAGGCGTCACGCCTTGTACGTTAACTTGATAATCGTGGGCCAGCTGATTTAATTCATTGGTGGTGACGCCCACCTTCACAAAAGGGGTGATGTAATCTAGCAGCTGCGCGGCAAGCTGGCCGGCCTCGCGCATTTTTTCAATTTCAGCCGCTGTTTTTATGTGTACAGACATTGATGAAGTACCTATTTCCTATTTGGCTTGACCATGAGGTGCATGATCAAGCCATAAATTCGGTGCTGGCCATTCATGACGACGCAATAATTAAATGTGGCGTAATTATGAAATATGGCAATAAACACCTGCAAAAATTTGATTTAAGTCAATTTTGCGCCAATTAAAGCAGTTGTGCAACTGCTTCTCTTATATATGGAGATTTCATGAAAGTCTCACCGATCAAGAAGGTCTCCACGCCATGACGTCGCATTAAATCAACATCGGACTTAGAGCTGATGCCGCTTTCGGTCACCACAATGCGATTTTGAATGTGCGGTAAAAGCGCTAAAGTGTTGTCTAAACTAACGTCAAATGTACGTAAATCTCGGTTATTAATACCCAATAAAGGTGTGGTTAAAGGGGTACACTTTTGCAACTCTGTCATATTGTGTACCTCAACCAGCACGCTCATATTTAAGGCGTGAGCAGTGGCCTCAAAAGCCTGCATTTGTTCTGTGCTGAGGGCGGCGGCAATCAAGAGGATGGCATCGGCGCCCCAGTAACGTGCTTGATAGATTTGATATTCATCTATAATAAAGTCTTTACGCAGCACTGGCAAACTGCAGGCTTGGCGTGCCGCCTGTAGGTATTCAAACGAGCCTTGAAAATATTGCTCGTCGGTCAACACAGACAGGCAGGCTGCGCCAGCCGCTTCGTATTCTTGGGCAATCCAAACGGGATCAAAATCAGCGCGAATCAAGCCTTTAGATGGGCTGGCTTTTTTGATCTCGGCAATAATCGCGGGTTGGTCTGCTGCATGCTTGGCCAAAATGGCCGCGGTAAAGTCACGCGGTGCCGGTTGGGCTAGGGCTTTGGCCTTTAGCTCGGCTAAGGGCAGAGATTCTTGGTCGCGGGCGACCTCTAAGGCTTTGGTGGCTAAGATCTTTTCTAAAATATCTGACACAGCAGACTCCTCGTTGGTTATTGTTATTAATTAGGCCAAATGGAAAAATTTCAAGATGGTTTGGGGCAACCAATTGACATTTCCGGGGAAGGGGCCGCTGGCAAAGCCCACATGGCCCCCTTCTGGTGGCTGCAATAAAGTGACGCTGTTTGAGACCATGGCCGCCGTGGGTAGGGCGGATGCGGGTAAAAACGGGTCATTTAAGGCATTTAAAACCAGAGTGGGTTTTTGGATGTGTTTTAAATAGGGTTTGGCGCTCGACTGAGTCCAGTAGTCCACGGCGTTTTTAAAGCCATGCATCGGTGCTGTGACCAGATTATCAAAGGCACTGAGGGTTTTAACTTTCAAGACGCTGTCTAACTCAAAGAGGTCGGGATGGGCCGACCATTGAATTTTGGCATTGCTTTTAAGCGTGTTCAAAAAGTAAGGGATGTACACCCGTTTAGCAAACCCTTTACTTAAGGCCTCGCTGGCCGCTACTAAGTCTAAGGGGGCGCTGATGATGGCGGCGGCTTCACACAGAGCCGCTTCACGGGTTTCGCCCATGTATTTGGCCAACATATTGCCGCCAAGAGACACGCCGGCAGCATAAATTTTTTGATAAGTTTGTTTCAGATGGGCAAAAACCCAGCGGGCTTCGTCGGTGTCGCCTGAATGATAGGCGCGGCGGCCTAGGTTAATGTTGTTGCCGCAGCCCCGAAAATGCACTACCACGCCGTTTAGATTAGCGGCGGCTACGTGGTTCATGAGGGCTTTGGCATAGTGACTGTGGCTGCTGCCTTCTAAACCATGAAACAGCACCACTAACGGCGCATCTGCTTGGCTGCTGTCGATGAAATCACAGGCCAATGTGGTGCTTTGGTCTGGCGTAGGCAAATACATGCGCCGATAGTTTGGCGCAGGGGTAGGGATGCATTTTGACGACCAAATGGTTTGGCTGTGTCCGCCTTTCAACCACTTTGGTGCGCGATATTCGGTAGCGTTCATGGTACAGATTCATTCACTTAGGTGAGCTAACCTTGAGACGATTGCTGTTGGTCATAGGTTTCTTTAAGGGCTTGGAACAAAGCTTTAAAGGCTTTAGGCGATTTTTCTTGCGCCTGTTCCTTGCGGGCGTTACGGACGAGGGTTCGTAAATACGAAATATCCGCATCAGGGCAGTCGGCAATCACGGTGTTTAAGGCCTGATCATCAGCAATCAACTGCGTACGTAAGAGCTCTAAGCGCTGTAGGTAGGCGTTGTGGGCTGCGTTGTCGCCTTTGAGACGGGCCAAAAAGGCTTCGATGGGCTCAGGATCTACATCGCGCATGAGCCGACCAATAAACTGTAGCTGACGTTTCAGGGCGCCGTTGGCGGTGATTTTCTTGTGTTGCTTTAAGGCATCCAAGAGGTCTTCCGGCAGCGGCATTTTTTTTAAGGTGTCAACCGATAGCTTGGTTAACTGAACGCCTAAGTCTTGTAGGTCGTCCATTTCTTTCTTTTTTTGGGTCTTGCTGACCCATTCATCATGTTCACTCATCGCCGGTGTCGCTAACTAACAATTAATAAGCTTAGATGATACCGAAATTGGGCCTACTTTACATCTTAATTCGACGGCATTTTTGGATTAACGGTACAATAAGGCTTATTTAAAACAAAAGAGCGCTATGTTTCATTACACAGAGAATCAATTACACGACTTGACCCAAAGTGTTTTGGATCAAGCCCGGGCGGGTGGGGCGACGGCGGCCGATGTCGACGTCAGCGAAGGACACGGTCAGTCGGTCAGCGTACGGCTACAGTCGGTCGATCAAATCGAGTATCAGCAAGATAAGGGTTTGGGGGTGACGGTCTACATCGGCCAGAAGAAAGGCTTCGCCAGCACAGCTGACTTTTCGGATGCGGCGGTGACGGCCACGGTCAAGGCGGCGTTGAATATTGCTAAATACACGGCCGAAGATGAGTTTGCTGGTCTAGCCGATGCGGCACTGATGGCGACCCACGTGCCTGATCTGGATTTATACCATCCGTGGGATGTGTCGGTGGAAGAAGCGATCACGCTGGCTCAGGGCTGTGAAGCGGCCGCACAAGCGTTTGATGAGCGGGTGAGCAATTCTGATGGTGCGGCAGTCAACGCCAACCATTATCAATATGTGTACGGTAATAGCCATGGCTTTATGGCCGGCGCCCGCACCAGCCGCCACAGCGTTTCTTGTTCGGTGGTGGCTAAGGAAGCCAGCGGCGGCATGCAGCGCGACTATTGGTATGACGTGGCGCGTAGTGCGGCTGATTTGGATTCGATTGAGGCCATTGGTGCCAAAGCCGCTCAGCGGACGGTGCGTCGTTTGGATGCGCGTAAAATAAAAACGGGTCATTACCCCGTGGTGTTTGAGTCCACCGTGGCTTTGAGCTTAATCAGCCATTTGGTCGGAGCCTTAAGCGGTGGCGCGCTGTATCGCGAAGCCAGTTTTTTATTGGACAGCTTGGGCAAGCGGGTATTGGCTGACTGGGTTAATATTCAAGAACAACCGCATGAGCAAAAAGGCTTTGGTAGCACCTATTTTGATGCGGAAGGTGTGGCCACTCAGCCTCGTGATGTGGTGAAAAACGGCGAAATCATGGGCTATTTCTTGAGTAGCTATTCAGGCCGTAAGCTGGGCATGCCGACCACGGCGAATGCGGGCGGCGCCCACAGCCTTCATTTAAACCATACCCACCCTGATTTAGCTAGTTTACTTAAAGAAATGGGCACCGGCCTGTTGGTGACCGAGTTGATGGGCCAGGGCGTGAACATGTTGACCGGCGACTATTCTCGCGGGGCGGCGGGCTTTTGGGTCGAGAACGGCATGATTGTGCATCCGGTTGAAGAGATTACGATTGCCGGCCAGCTGCAAGAAATGTATGCCAACCTAGTCGGTGTGGCCGATGATGTGGTGCGTCGTGGTGCCCATAGAGTCGGTTCTATGCTGATTGACAATATGACGGTGGCCGCCGGGGAATAAGGACTGACGGAATTATTTTTCGGGCAATGACAACTAAATGCCTTGGCCGTGGTCAATCTTAACCAGTACGGGCCCAAATGGTTTGGGCCGATGACGAGCGAAAGAATCAATATGAACAGAGTTTTTGCACAATCAACCGTTTGGTGGAGTATTTTCCTACTCAGCGCCATCGTGATGGGCAGCGCCTTATACGCACAATACGTGTTGTATATGGAGCCGTGCCCATTGTGTATTTTTCAACGGGTGGCGGTAATGGCCGTTGGGGCCTTGGCGCTCTTGTTTGCGCTGATTGGGTTTGTGACGCCTAAGCGTTGCGTGGCTTTATTGGGTAATGGCTTGATCAGCATTGCTGCCTTGGTGGGCTTAGGCATTGCGGCCCAGCATATTTACATTCAAAATCTGCCGCCGGCGGAAGTGCCTGCCTGCGGGCCGGGCTTAGACTTTATGGTACAGACCATGCCGTTTAACGACATGGTGGCCAAAGTTTTAGGCGGTTCGGGTGAGTGTGCTTCGGTTGAGCCCATTATGGGCGTACCCTTGCCGATTTGGAGTGCCTTATTCTTTACCGCGGTCTTGGTATGGCTTTGGGCCAGCTGGTTTAAAAGCCGTCCGGCAAAGTAAGCTTGAATGGATTGACTGTCTGGCCCGCTTGATGCGGGCCATTTTATTGGGCGCTGCGTGAATGTAGCGTAGGCATCAGGCGTAAAAATGCCCACCGAAGTGGGCAGGTATGAGGCGATTAGACCGGCTTTAATCGTTGCCCATTAAGGCAGTCAAAATGTGGATCAAGTTGGCAAATAGGTTGTACAACGAGATAAATAAAGTCAGGGCTGCGCTGATGTAGCTGTCTTCGCCGCCGTCAATGATGGCGCGAGTTTGCCACATAATGAGCAGCGAGCTGATGATCACAAAGCCCACAGATAGGGTGAGGCTTAAGGCGGGCAGCTGTAAGAAAAGGTTGGCGACCACGCCGACCATGACCACGATGATGCCAACGGTCATGAAGTTGCCCACGGCCGACATATTGATTTTGCTGCTGCGGGCCAAGAATGTCATGGCGAAGAAGGTAACGGCGGTGAGGCCGGCCGCCAGCATGATGATTTCACTGCCGTTAGACATGCCCAATGTGACCTGCAGCGTGGGGGCTAAGAGGGCGCCCATGCCAAAGGTAAGGACAAAGAACAAGGCGATGCCGACATTGCTGTAGCGGTTTTTTTCAATCATGAACACCATGCCGTAGAAAAAGGCAAAAAAGGCGATGATGAACACCCAGCGGCTGTTAAAGACGTTGAGTAGGGAATATAAAAAGCCGGTGCTGGCGCTCAGATAGGCCCCTAGTAGGCAAGGCACAAAGGCCACTGCGAGTAGGGCGTAGGTTTTGCTGAGCAATACCTGAGACGCAGATTTTTGGCTTTGGCCGCCAACCTGTGTGTAGTCTCTCATTTGTGGTTCTTGCATGAGTCATCCTTAATGAGTGTGAATAATATGAAGGTTTATTATAACCTGAGTTTGATCCTTGTGTGACCCGCGGTGGGCAATTTAGTGCGCCAGATTGGCCAGAATAAAAAAGCCCTTCGTTGGAAGGGCTTTTTTTGGAGCTTACATGTTTTTCGGTAAGGTGTATTGGTCTAAATAATTAATGCGTTTCAAGACCTGATTGGTTTCACAGTTGAGGCGATTTTGTTCTTGAGCTTCGGCCGTACTGCCTTGCTGGGCGGCTGATTGACAGGCGCGCTCCTTAGATTGAGTCCAGGTTTTTTGCTCAGTGTTGAGGGTCTCTTTGACTTCGTTGGGCAAGGCTTTCCATAAAGCATCTAAGTTGTCGCGCGCATTGGCGTTTTGGCGAATGGCGTTGTTTAAGTCGACGCTGTCGTTAGAGGCTTCGGTGCTGCTGCCTTCAGGCGCATCGGCGGCTCCGGTGTCCATATCGGTTTTTTCTTTGAGTAAGTCCAAGAGCGGATCGTCAGATTCGGTTTTGGGTTTGTGCAGGGCGTCGTTGTTGACGCTGGCAAACAGTAAGGAAGACGACAGCATGGAAGACAGCTCGGCCACGCCGTTGACCTTCACTTCGGGGGCCGCATCGGTTTTGGTGAGGCTGTAGCTGATGTCTTTGTTTAAGGTGCCGCCGGATTGGCTGAAGCCGGTGTCTTGCATCGTGGTGTTGAGGTATTGCTCGTAGTCGGTGCGGCCCATGGCTTCGTAGTTGGCTTTGGCCAACTGCATAACGGAGGCGGCAAAACTGTAGCCGATTTGTGCCTTACACGTGGTGATGTTGGCATCGGTGCTGGCTTCGGAGGTGATGTTATTCAATTCAAAACGGGTTGAGGCTAGGTTTTCTTTGACTTTGTTGAGGTCGTATAGGCCGGCGGTGGCTTGGTTATTGGCCAAACCGTCTAGAATTTCTTGCTCGACGGCCTGCTGAATGCCTAGGCGGGCGGCTTCAGAATCACAGCTGAGGTTGAGCGTAGCGGGTTCTTTTTGATCACCAC
Organism: Neisseriaceae bacterium; assembly: GCA_017987415.1. Classification (GTDB taxonomy): domain Bacteria; phylum Pseudomonadota; class Gammaproteobacteria; order Burkholderiales; family Neisseriaceae; genus JAGNPU01. The sequence goes on along the minus strand of JAGNTR010000056.1, from coordinate 2,476 downwards.
AGGCGGCCAACAGAACGGTGGCGCTTAAGGCGGCCACTAAGTAATTTAGTTTCATAACGACCCTTTATCAAGAGTAAGTAAATAGATAAGCCTAATGCGTAAAATCATAGCATAGACACGGTAGGCTTGACTGCTTCCTTGACAGATTAGTCTTCAAATAGCGGATAAGGTTCAGGCGGATGGTCGCTATCGGCAAACAGGCTGATGCCTAAGCCGATGAGGCGGTAGCGCTGATCGGCGGGGAGGTCGAGGCGCGCCAATAATTGTGTGGTGCCTTGGCTAAGCTCTGAGGCTTGGGTGATGTAGTCATCAAAGGTAAGTGAGCGGGTGATGTTTTGAAACTGATGGGTCTTGAGCTTGAGGGTGAGGCTGCGGCCAAAAATGGCCTTGCTTTCACAGCTGCGCCACAGGTCTTGGCTAAGGGCTGGCAGGTGTTGAACGGCTTCGGCCAGGGTCAGATCACCGTTAAACGTGGTTTCTTTGGAGATCTGTTGGCGGATTTGATTGGCCTCAACGGGCCGATGGTCGATGCCTTGAGCCAGTTGATGGAGGCGAAAACCATAGCGGCCAAAATAGTGCATGAGCTGGGCGACGTCGACGTCGTGTAGGTCGCTGACCATTTTAAAGCCGAGCTGGTGTAGCTTAGTGAGGGTGACCTTGCCCACGCCAGGGACTTTATCTAAGGGCAGCGTGTGTAAAAAAGCCTGAATTTGATGCGGCTTGATGACAAATTGGCCGTTGGGCTTACGCCAATCTGAGGCAATCTTAGCCAAGAATTTATTTGGCGCAATACCGGCCGAGGCGGTGAGGCCTGTCGCAGTAAAAATCTGTTGGCGAATCACGGTGGCCAGTTCAGTGGCCACGGCGTAGCCCTGCTTGTTCTGGGTGACGTCGAGATAGGCCTCATCCAAGGATAAAGGCTCAATTAAGTCGGTGTGTTGCTTAAAAATAGCCTGTACCTGCTGCGACACTTCGCGGTATTTGTGAAAGTTGGGCGGGATGTAGATGGCCTGGGGGCAGAGCTTTTTGGCTTGGCCAACCGACATCGCTGAGCGTAGGCCAAACTGGCGCGCTTCGTAAGAGGCGGCGCAAATCACCGAGCGTGACGCATCCCAAGCCACGACCACTGGCTTGCCGCGAAGACGGGGCGCATCGCGTAGCTCGACCGAGGCATAAAAAGCATCCATGTCAATGTGGATGATTTTTCGGGTCAGGCTCATGTCAGCGACAGTTTTAAATAAATCATGTCTAGGGCCTGTAGGCCTGCTTCAAAAATGGGTTCAGGGTAATGATCTAAAAAATAATTGGGCAAAATGTGGCTGAGGCGAAAGCCGCCTTTTTGATAAAACCCCAGCTGGTCTAGGCTAGAGTTGGCCGTGCCGACAAACAATGTGTGCGCGCCCTGCTGTCGTGCGTTGTCGATTAAGCCTTGTAGCAGTATTTTACCCCAGCCTTGGCCTTGACGTTCTGGTGCGATGGCAATGGCCTTGATTTCCAGAGTGTCGGTGGCCACTCGCTGTAAGATGGCGGCGCCAATGAGGGCGCCTTGATCATCGTGTAACACGTAGCAATGACCATCGACTAAGTCAGCTTCAATGAGCGCAACAGAAGGGTTGGCCAACAGCAATAAGGCTAGGGGCAGCGGTTCGTGCGCTGGAATCATACGAAGGGTAGACGTCATGGCGGATCAGCAAGCGGGCTAAAAGCCTATGATAACAAAATCGGCTTCTGGTGGCTAAATGTCTGATGTGGACGGGCTTTGGGACAAGAGGCGCGGGTGAGGTATCTATTGAATGGGTATTTAGACGATTGAATCTACGCGTGATTCGGTTGGCAAACCGTTATTTATTATGTATTATGTTATACCATAACGTTTTGAAAGGTTTAATGATGAAACCTAATACACATCCTGAAAATTACCGCACCGTTTTATTCTACGACACCGGTGTGGGTGAAGGCTGGCTGATTCGGTCGTGCGCCCGTACGACGGAAACCATGCGCTGGAGCGATGGCCAGGATTATCCCGTATATAAGTTGGACACCTCATCGGCGTCGCACCCTGCCTATACCGGGAAGCAGCGTGAATATGTGAATGAAGGCCGCGTTAGCCAATTTAATCAGCGTTATAAAGCCATATTAAACAAATTAAAAAGGGATTAAGTGATGCAAGTATTGTCTTCGTTAAAAAGCGCCAAGCTGCGCCATCGTGACTGTCGTCTGGTGCGCCGTAAAGGTAAAGTGTATGTGATCTGTAAAAGCAATCCGCGCTTTAAGGCCCGTCAGGGTTAAGGGTGATGAAAAACAACAGGCCTCTGGTAATCCAGAGGCCTGTTTGGGGTTGGTGTGGTGTTATAGACGTTCGGTTAATACCCGTACGCGGCAGGTTTTGCCTTTAATCTTGCCGGCGCGGATGCGCTTGATGGCGCGATCGGCGCTGCTGCGGGTGACGGCGACGTAAACGTGCATCGGGTAGACG
>JAGNTR010000055.1 GCA_017987415.1 Neisseriaceae bacterium | reverse complement strand
TCACCGGCAGCTCGAAAAAGCTGTTCAAGGCACTGAAAATGATGACGTTGCTCAGGCCGCTGGCGGCGAGGGCTGGTTTGATGCGGGCGATGTCGTCAGGCATGGCGTTGAAGATGAACCGCGTCTGCTGCCATTCAGGGTGCTGGTTTAAACGGGCAATCAGGCTGAGGGCGTGGTCGATGGGCCAGCAGCGATTAGGGTCTTTGGCAAAGGGATTAATAAAGATTAATCGTTCTGAGGCTTTGACTTGATGCTGGGCTAAGTAGGCACTGGCCTTGGTTTGCCAAATCTCAGGAATATTGTGGATAAACGGGTAGCGCTCTTTTTTACTCAGTTGGATACCGGCTAAGGTCTGAAATAAATAAGCGTATTTATCGCTGATGTGGTCTTGCTCAGCGCTGTAGGCAAAAGGCGCAATGGTGGCGTCCATGGCGCGATAAATGCGGCGGCGCTTGTATTGAAACAGCCCTGTCTTGGCGCGTGTAGCGATGGTGTAGCTGCGCTCAGTGGCAATGGCCTTTACTAGCTGGGCCGATGCGTAATGGCCGATGGTGGCCAGCGAAATAACCACTGCGTAGTCTTCGGCGCGCGCTTGGGCAACGCTTTGGGCAAGGGTGGCGTTGTTATAGGTATGTTTATAAACTTTATGAAAAAATGGGCAGGTGTCGATCCAGTCAAACAAAACGTATTGTTGCAGCGCTGGCCATTGTTCAGCGTCTTCAGTGCGCCGGGTTTCATCAATGAATAGATCAATGTGCAGCTGTGGATAGGTTTGTGATAGGGCCAAGAAGAAATTTTGCAAATAGGTAAAATCACCGATGGCAAGGTGGGCAATAAACAATATTTTGGAATTGCTTGTTAACACATCTTTAGGGATGAGCGTTTTAATCATGAGATTCTCTGACGTGAGTCGTATGTGTGGGGCGTAACTATTATTATGGTGGCCATCATACCATAATCTCAACCGGATAGATTGTTAAGTTATGTAAAATGGATATAAAATGGCCGGTAATTGTTGAAGCGACAATAATAAAAATTATGAGTTTGGTTTGTTGAGTGTCTATTGCTATAAAAAAACCCAATAGTCAGCGCCTGGTTATGGGTGACTATTGGGTGGGTTTGACGGTTAAAACCGATTAAGGTTCTAAGCTTTAAGCTGAGTAGCCTGAATGGCGGTTAAGGCAATGGTGTATACGATGTCGTCAACGAGGGCACCACGAGACAAGTCGTTCACCGGCTTATTTAGCCCTTGCAGCATAGGCCCAACGCAGATGACGTTGGCGCTGCGCTGAACGGCCTTATAGGTTGTGTTGCCAGTATTTAAGTCAGGGAATACAAATACGGTCGCTTCACCTGCCACTTTGCTTTTAGGCGCTTTTTGCTTGCCCACGCTGGGCACGCTGGCGGCATCAAACTGTAAGGGGCCGTCAATGGCCAGGTGGGGGGCTTTTTGTTGAGCCAGAGCGGTGGCTTGGGCCACGGCTTCTACATCGGCACCAGCGCCGGAGGCACCCGTTGAGTAAGAGATCAATGCTACTTTAGCGTCTAGGCCAAAGGCCAAGGCTGATTCAGCGGATTGGATGGCAATGTCGGCCAGCTGTTCTGGCGTGGGGTTGGGGTTGATGGCGCAGTCGCCAAACACCAATACTTGCTCAGGCATCAGCATGAAGAACACGCTGGACACCAAGCTGGCGTTGGGCGCTGTTTTGATCAGCTGTAGCGCTGGTCGAACGGTGCTGGCGGTGGTGTGGACGGCACCAGAAACCAGACCATCAACGTCGCCTTCTGCCAGCATCATGGTGCCTAACACCACCGTGTCTTGCAGCTGTTGGCGAGCGTCTTCTGGGCTTAAGCCTTTACTTTTACGGCGCTCAACCATGGGGCCGACATACTGTTCAATCAAGGTGTCAGGATGGATGATGCTCAGCTCTGGCGGCAAGGTGAGGCCAAGGTTTTGTGCTTGCAGGGCCACGGCGGCTGGGTCGGCCAATAGGACGCATTGAGCGATGTTTTTTTGGTGACAAATCAGCGCGGCCTGAATGGTTCTGGGCTCGTCGCCTTCAGGCAGCACCACGCGCTTTTGCCCACGCTGGGCTAAGGTCATTAAGTGATGGCGAAAGGCTGGCGGAGACAGACGGCCAGTACGTGGCTGGGTCAATAGCTGTTTCAGTACGCTGGATGAGAGGGCTTGTGCCAATGCCGGTACTGCTTCATCTAGCTGATTGGTTTGGGATTGGTAGGTGGCCAAGCAAGGGAGCGGTTTGGCCAATAGTGAGGTGACTTCGGCTTCAAAAGCAGTGGCTTCGTGGGCCACATTGCTTAAGGCAAAGGCGACTACTTGGGCGGGCTGCTGGCTGTATTCGGCTAAGGCTAAGTTTAAAGCGGTAGCCACTTCGGCCGCGCTGCGGGTTTTGACGTCGATGGCCAAAATGCAGCCCGCGTGTAAGGTGTTGGCGATGGGCACGCTTTGGGCCATTAGCTGAGGTTGGCTAATGCCTTCTAACACCAAAACGTCGGCTTCGCCATTACTCAGATGACCATAAATGGTTTCTAATAATTCATCTTGCGCTTGGTGACACACCAAAGCCACGGCCGCTTCGGCGCTGAGGCTGGTGTGGGCGTCAATGGCGCCGTGGCTTAAGGCATAGTCTTGCGCTTGTTCCGACTGCTTGTCGGCAATGGGTTTTGCGTAGCTAACGGTGTGTTGGGCGCGGATGGCGTCGATGAGGGCTAGGGTCAGAATATTGAGGTTTTGATGGGTTCCCACGGGAACCGTCATAAGGCGTAACATGTGTGCTCCTGTTCAGCCTTGACCAAAGCACTGCTGCTTTGGTCAAGGGCATTCGGGTTATGGGCTATTTCTTGCCGCCCAGAAGATTACTTAATACATTTTTAAGGGCCACTGAGATTTGCTTAGACAGGCTTTTGTATACGGTGTTGCCCATTTGGTGGGCGACATCGTTGACTAAGCCGCCGTTGGCGCGTTTACGTTGACCTGTGGCGCCTTTGACCAGCGCATCGAGCATAGAAGGGTCTTGTTTTTGCGTGGCGCTGGCTTTTGCCGTTGCTTTAGCCTCTGCTTCGAGGGCGGCTTGAGCGGCCTCGGCTTCTTGCTGTTGAGTGATCCGTTCAAAGGCAGACTCGTCGTCGATTTCATCTTTGTAGTGGCGATACAGTATGTCTTGCTGATAAGACGCATCGCGTTCGGCGGCGCTGATGGGCGCTAACTGGCTTTTGGGCGGGTAGACAAAGGCGCGTTCCACCGGCGTGGGCATGCCTTTTTCGTCTAAGAACGACAGCAAGGCTTCACCCACGCCCAGCTCACTGATGGCGTCCACAACTTTAAACTTCGGATTGGCGCGGAAGGTGTCGGCGGCGGCCTTCACTGCTTTTTGGTCGCGAGGAGTAAAGGCGCGTAGGGCATGCTGGACGCGATTGCCGAGCTGACCAAGGATGGTGTCGGGTAGGTCTAGTGGGTTTTGGGTGCAAAAATACACGCCTACGCCCTTAGAGCGAATCAATCGTACGACCTGCTCGACTTTGCCGATGAGGGCGGGTGAGGCGTTATCAAATAAAAGGTGGGCCTCATCGAAGAACATCACAAATTTGGGCTTTTCTGGGTCGCCTACTTCGGGCAGTTGATTAAATAGTTCGGTCAGCATCCATAGCAAGAAGGCGCTGAACAGGCGTGGCGACTGCATCAGCTTCTCAGCGTTCAAAACGTTGATTACGCCTTTGTTGCCATCGGTTTGGAGCCAATCGTTAAGGTCAAGCGCAGGCTTGCCAAACAAATGGGCACCGCCTTCGTTTTCCAGGGTCAATAGGCTACGCTGAATGGCGCCCACGCTGGCGGCCGAAACGTTGCCGTAAGTGTTGCGGTATTCGGCGGCTTTACTGCCAACGTTTTGAAGTAAGGCGCGTAAGTCTTTTAAGTCATCAATCGCCATCTGATCGTCTTCGGCGACTTTGAATACCAAGTTTAATAAGCCTTCTTGAGTGTCGTTGAGGTTAAGCAGTCGCGCCAACAGCATGGGACCCATGCTGGCGATGGTCACCCGTACCGGAATGCCAGTTTGGCCAAACACATCCCAAAAGCGCACAGGGAAGCCGCTTAAGTAATCGGTGCCTAGCCCAAAGCTGTCGATGCGCTCCTGCACCTTACCGCTGGCTGCGCCGGGGCGAGTGAGGCCAGATAGATCGCCTTTAACGTCGACCAGAAAAACCGGTACGCCGTGTTCGCTAAATGATTCTGCTAGCTTGCGTAAGGTGACGGTCTTGCCTGTGCCCGTTGCGCCGGCAATCAGGCCGTGGCGGTTAGCCATGGGGGCACGAAGTTCGATCACCACGTTGTCTGGGCTTTGCGCAATAGGGTAGAGGGTCATCTCAATCATCCTTTAGTGGGTGTTTGGTTTAATGGTTCTGGCGCTGAGGTTAAGGCCATGATTAGGGTTGAGCCGGCTGTACGCACGATGCGCATGCGGCTGTCGTTAATATAGCAGAAATATAAACCCTTATTATAAAGATCTTCATGTAGAAATGTTTAAAACCGGCGCAGCCAATGCTCTTTCAGGCTTAATGCGGCCGTCAGCAGGGATAAAATAGGCCCAAATGTATCAAAAACCAGCTAAATCGTTTAAACTTTATGCTGTTTTCAGCCCAACCGTGAGATTAAGGCGTCTTATGAAATATTTATACCTAGTCATTAAGCTGGTTCTATTGTTATTTTTATTGATGTTAACCATTAATAATACCCATACCGTGGCGTTTAATTGGTTTATGCAGCAAACGGTACAATGGCCGCTGGTGGTGCTGCTGTTGATTTTCTTTGTGATCGGTGCCGTGCTAGGCGTATTGTCGATGTTGGGCCGTATTTTACGCCTGCGTAACGAGGTGAATCGTTTGCGTAAGGAAAATCATAAACACATTAAAGTATTCGAAGAAGACCCTTCGGTAGCGGCTTCTGTGGCCCAAAAAATGAATCAAAAAACCGTTGAGGCCAAGCAGCAATCTGGCCGTGTAGCCGCTGATCCCGTGACGCCAAAGGAACAATAAACGTATGGAATTTGAAATTTGGTGGATGATTTTACTGCCCATCTTTTTTGGCATGGGTTGGTTCGCTGCTCGCGTAGACATGCGAGCCGTCTTAAAGCAGGCAAAAGCGGTACCGATTGGGTTTTATAAAAGTTTAGATGCCTTAGTCGACGGGAAGACCGACGTTGCTGCTCGGGCGCTGGCCGAAGTCGTACAGGCTCACCCTACGGCGTTTGAACTGCAAATGACGTTAGGCAAGCTGTACCGCAAGCGCGGTGAGAATGACAAGGCCATTCGCCTGCATCAAGCCCTATTGGAGTCTGCCGACATTGTGGCGGATCGCCGTCAGCAAGTCTTATTTGAACTGGGCGAAAACTTCCAAAGCGCAGGTCTGGTGGATCGCGCCGAACAGATTTTTAACGGCCTCTTAGAAGGTAATATGGGTAAGCTTAGCCGTCAGGTCTTGTTGAGTATTTACCAACAGGATAGAGACTGGGAAAAAGCCATTGAAATGGCGCGCACCCTTAGTCACGATGAGCAAACCTATCAGTTTGAAATCGCCCAGTTTTACTGTGAACTGGCTCAGATGACGCTGTTTCAGTCCGACTTGGTTAAGGCCCGTTACTATGTGGCGCAGGCCTTGGAGGCGAATAAAAAATGTGCTCGCGCCAATATGATTTTGGGCGACATTGAGCAAAAAGCGCAAAATCACCAAGAGGCGATTGCCGCCTACAGCGCCATTGAAAAGCAAAATGCAGAATACCTCAGCATGGTGGGTGAGCGCTTGTATGACGCTTTTGATGCTCTAGGTAAGCCAGCCGAAGGTTTGGCGTTGTTAGAAGGCTATGTGCGTACCTTCCCGCAGCTGGATTTAATCGATGTGATTTACCAAAAAACCTTGCTGTTGCAAGGTGAGGCCCAAGCAGCCGAAACCGTGCGCCAGCTGGTGCAGCTACGGCCCACTCTGAATGGCGTGTATCGCTTATTGGGGGCCAACCTGCCGCAGGCTGATTTACTGTGGCGCGTAGACGCCGATTTAGTGCGCACCGTGGTGGGTAAGTATGCCCAAAAAGCCACCATGTATCGCTGTAAGCGCTGTAATTTTAAATCACAAGTTTTCTTCTGGCATTGTCCTGCTTGTAATGAGTGGGAAAGCTATAGCCCTAACCGCGTAGAGATTTAACCGAATGAACCCCTTAATGATGAACGACAGCCACACCCGTGACCAACGTACGCCCGTGATTGTGGCTTTGGATTTTGACAATGCGCCGGCGACCCTGGCCTTTGCCCGTCAGCTTAACCCCGAGCTGTGCCAATTGAAGATCGGTAAAGAACTGTTTACCGCTACCGGCCGTAGTTTGGCTGAGCAGCTGATACAGCAAGGCTTTAAGTTGTTTCTTGATTTGAAATACCACGACATCCCGAATACCGTGGCCCATGCCTGTAAAGTTGCGGCGCAAATGGGCGTGTGGATGGTAGACGTGCACACCTTGGGCGGCCGCCGCATGATGGAAGCCGCTGCTGAGGCCGTGGCCAACGAAGCACACAAGCCTTTGTTAATTGGTGTGACGGTGTTAACCAGCATGGAAGCCAATGATTTAACTGAAGTCGGCATCAGCATCCCTGCGGATGAAATGGTGCTGCGCTTGGCCAAGCTGGCAAAAAGCTCAGGCCTAGACGGCGTGGTGTGCTCGGCTCAAGAAGCCAGCATGTTAAAACAGCAAGTCAACGATTGCCTTTTAGTGACCCCAGGCATTCGCCTGAGCCTAGACATCAACGACGACCAGCGCCGCGTGATGACGCCAGAAATGGCCTTAGCCGCGGGTTCTGATTATTTAGTGATGGGGCGCCCCGTGACTCAAGCGGCGGATCCTATTGCCGTTTTGAATCAGGTGAATGCCTTAGCCAATCTCGTTTAAGAGGATCATTATGTCTGAAGTCGATGTTAAGCTGCCGCTGACGGCCAGCAGCTTTACCCAGAACGTCAGCCAAGCGCGCGTTTTGGTGGTGGGCGATGTGATGCTGGATCGCTATTGGTTTGGCGACACCCACCGTATTTCGCCAGAGGCACCCGTGCCCGTGGCCAAAATTGAGCGGATTGAGCAGCGCGCCGGTGGCGCCGCCAACGTGGCGCGTAATATTGCCAGTATGGGTGGTCACGCCTGTTTGCTGTCGGTAACCGGTGATGATGAACCGGCGGACAGCCTGGATGCCTTAATGGCTGAAGCGGGCGTACGTACCCAGTTGTTGCGCGACCCCAGCATTGCCACCACCATTAAGCTGCGCGTAGTGGCGCGGCAGCAGCAGTTGATCCGCCTGGACTTTGAAGACGCACCGGCTCACGAAGTGCTGTTGGAATGCATGAGCCAGTTTGAAGCCCTGTTGCCAGAATACGACGTGGTGATTTTGTCTGACTACGGTAAAGGCGGCCTGATTCACGTGCAAAAAATGATTCAAATGGCCAGAAGTTTGGGTAAGGCGGTGTTGATTGACCCTAAAGGTAATGATTACCAGAAATACCACGGCGCCAGCCTCATTACCCCGAATCGAGCCGAATTAAAAGAAGTGGTGGGCGCCTGGCACAGCGAAGCTTTACTGACCGAAAAAGCCCAGCAGCTACGCCATCGCTTAGGGCTAGATGGCCTGCTGTTGACCCGTAGCGAAGAAGGGCTGTCGCTGTTTAGAGACGAACAAATCGACCATCAAGGTACTCAGGCACAAGAGGTGTTTGACGTGTCAGGTGCCGGCGACACGGTGATTGCCAGCATGGCGCTGGGCATGGCCGCAGGCTTTAGCCTGGTGGACGCCATGACTATTGCCAATAAGGCCGCTGGCGTGGTGGTGGCCAAAGTAGGCACCGCCGTGTGCACTCAAGAAGAACTATTGGCTAAGCTGGATGCCTAAGTAAGATGACTCGCTGGGCGTATGCCCCAGCCTAAAGGAAAGACTATGACGATTATCGTGACCGGTGCTGCTGGTTTTGTCGGCAGCAACATCATTAAAGGCTTAAATAATCGCGGCATCACCAATATCGTGGCCGTGGATAACTTAAGCAACGCCGAGAAGTTTAAAAATCTGGTGGATTGCGACATCCTCCACTACATGGACAAGCACGACTTTATTAAAGCCATTCGCAAGCACACGCTGCCTTTTCACAATATTGACGCTGTGTTTCATGAAGGCGCTTGTTCAGACACCATGAACCATGATGGTTTGTACATGATGTCGAATAACTATCAGTATTCTTTGGATCTGCTTGATTGGTGCCAAGATGAAGGCATTCCCTTCCTCTACGCTTCTAGCGCTGCCGTGTATGGCAAGGGTACGGAGTTTGTCGAGAATCGCGCTTATGAAGGCCCGCTGAACGTTTACGGCTATTCTAAATTCCTATTCGATCAAGTGGTGCGCCAACGCAGTCGTGATGGCGATTTGACCACCCAAGTGGTGGGTTTTCGCTACTTCAACGTATATGGCATGCGTGAGCAGCATAAAGGCCGCATGGCCTCAGTGGCCTTTCATCACTTCAATCAATACCGTGAACGTGGCTACGTTGAGCTGTTCGGGGCATATGATGGCTATGGTCAAGGCGAACAGAGCCGCGACTTCGTCAGCGTGGAAGACGTGGTGAAGGTGAACCTGCACTTTTTAGACCATCCTGAGCAATCCGGTATTTACAATTTAGGCACTGGCCGCAGCCAGCCTTTTAACGATTTGGCTGCCGCTACGGTGAATGCTTGTCGCGTGGCCAATGGTGAAGAGGCGTTGTCTTTGGCCGGCTTAGTCGATGCAGGCCTACTGCGCTACGTTGATTTTCCTGAAGCCTTAAAAGGTAAATATCAAAGCTTTACTCAAGCCAATATTGCCCATCTGCGCCAGGCAGGTTACGAGGAAGACTTCTTCACCGTTGAAGAAGGCGTTCAGCGTTACGTGAACTGGATGTTGCAGCAAGATTGGGCCTAAGCCTGAATGAAAAAAACGCGCTCCGAGAACGGGCGCGTTTTTTTGTGTCTGTGGTTTTGCTTAGGGTTATAAAAAACGCTTCAGCCATTTAAGCTTGCTGGCGCTAAACGGGGCAAAGCGCAGCGGCAGCTCAAAGCGGAAGCCTCTTTGGTAGAGGCTTTTTTGATGGCTAAAGGTCAGAAAGCTGCTGTGGCCGTGGTAATGGCCCATGCCGCTGGCGCCCACGCCGCCAAAAGGCAGATGGATATTGGCCAAATGCATGATGGTGTCGTTGACGCAGGCGCCGCCAGAGGCGCATTGGCCTAATACTTGGTCGACCATATTTTGGTTGCGGCTAAAGACATACAGAGCTAAAGGTTTGGCGCGTGATTGGATGAGGGCAATGGCTTGGTCTAGGTCGGTATAGGTTAATACGGGCAGAATCGGGCCAAAAATTTCCTCGGCCATCAGCGGTGAGTCGGCGTTGTTTAAGTCGACCAAGGTGGGCGCGATTTTTAAAGTCTGGGCGTGACTGTCGCCGCCGTGGACGACGCCGGCTTCCGGCAGCAGCGCCTGTAGTCGCTCAAAGTGACGCTGATTGATGATCTTGGGATAGCTAGGGTTGCTGATGGGCTCTGGCCCATAGGCTGCGGTGAGGGCGGCCACGAGCTCGGCCATGAGAGCGGCGTGTTGGCTTTGGGCCACCAAAAGGTAGTCGGGCGCCACGCAGGTTTGGCCTGCGTTGAGCCACTTGCCAAAGACGATGCGCCTAGCGGTGACCTTGAGGTCGACGTCAGCGTCGACAATGCAAGGGCTTTTGCCGCCTAGCTCTAGCGTGACAGGAACCAGCTGTTCCGCCGCCTGCCGTAAAACGGCCTTGCCGCCGCCTTCGCTGCCGGTAAAAAACACATAGTCTAGCGGCTCTGCCAATAAGGTATGGCTGACGTCGATGCCGCCTGCAATAAAAGCAGCGTGCTCAGGGGTGAAGGCATGGGTCATGATTTTTTCGATGACGGCGCTGGTAGCGGGGGCATCGGGTGAGGGTTTGACGATGCAGCAGTTGCCGGCCGCCAGAGCGCCGATTAAGGGGCTGAGGTTGAGCAGCAGAGGATAATTCCATGGCGCCATGATCAGGACTACGCCGTAAGGCTCATACAGTAGGCGGCTGCGTCCTGGCTGGTGGCTGAGCGGCGTTGGCTGGCGCTTAGGCCGCATCCATTGGGCCAGATGTTTTTGCACAAAGGCCAGCTCACTTTTGATGAGGGCGATTTCGCTCATATAGGCTTCTGGTTCGGATTTGTTTAAATCCTGGGCCAGTGCAGCGTAGCAGTCTGCTTCGTAAACGCTCAGCGCATCAGCCAAGCGCGCTAGGGCCGCAGCGCGAAAAGCGTAGGGCTTGGTATGCTGCTGCTGAAAAAATTGGCGCTGCTGTGCAACGAGCTGGGTAACCGACATGATGATGCCCTCAAAAAATCGCGTCTATAGCGCATGCCCTCAGTGTAGGGTGGGGGCTGGATTTTGTCGAGGGGCAGCGGCAGGCAAAAAAACACCGTGCTAAGCGACGTCAGCACGGTGCGGTGAAGCTAGAGGAGGTTAAATCTTCCGTTTAAACAAATACAGGCCGATGGCCACGCCCATGACCGCCAAGAACGCCATATAGTAGGCAGCGCCTACGGGGCTCTTGTCGTTTAACCACACGATCAAAATTGGGGTGATGCCGCCAAAAATGGCGTAGGCAATATTGTATGAGAACGAAATGCCTGAAAAACGAATATTGGCTGGATAGAGATGCACCATCACGTAAGGGATGCTGCCCAAGATGCCGCCAAAAAAGCCAGTCAGCGCGTATAGTGCGGCGATCTGTAGGGCTGAGGCCGTGCCTAGGCTATGGTAAAACAGCCAGCTGCTGACCAATAGGGCCAAGGACCACAGCACAAACGTTTTGGCGGCGCCCATTTTGTCACACATCATGCCCGACACCACACAACCAATGCAGGTGGCCAAAATAGCGAAGCTTTGCATGGTGAAAATCTGGGTGCGGGGCATATTGAAGGTGCCGCTCATCAGATTAGGTGCCATCAGCAACATCACCACCACGCAACCGGTCAATAGCCAGGTCAGTAGGCCAGACAGCACCATGGCGCCTTTGTAGTTAGCAAAAATGGTTTTTAAAGGAATGCCGTCATGCAGGGCTTTACGCGCTTTCATTTCTTTAAAAATCGGGGTTTCTTCTAACCAGCGGCGTAAATACATGGCCACAAAGCCTAGCACGCCGCCCACAATAAAGGGCAGGCGCCAGGCCCATTCTTTAATGGCCTCTTCGCTGAATACCAAGCTCATGGCGAGAGCCATTAATGAACCCAGTAAAATGCCAGACACCAGACCCATGGTGAGGGTGCCGTCGGCTAGGCCAATGCGTTTTTTCGGTACGTGTTCGGCCACGAAGACCCAGGCAGCAGGAATTTCGCCACCAATGGCAATGCCTTGCAGCACGCGCATTAATAACAATAGAATCGGCGCTGCGTAACCAATACTGTCAAATGTAGGCAAAAAGCCGATGCACAGTGTCGGAATGGCCATTAATAAAATAGACAGGGTGAACATGCGTTTACGCCCCACTAAGTCGCCAAAGTGGGCCATCACTACGCCGCCAAGAGGGCGGGCAAAATAGCCAGCGGCAAAGGCGCCGTAGGTGTTTAATGAGGCCCAGAAAGGATCCAAAGTAGCGGGAAAGAACAGTTGGCTGATTACGTTCGCGTAAAACACGAAAATAATAAAGTCATAAAATTCTAAGGCGCCACCTAAAGCGGATAGGGATAAGGTTTTGGCATCGTTTCGATTCAGTTTTCTGGGGGGGTTATATTGCACATCCGCATCCGCGGCGGCACCCGACATCTGTGTGTGATTCATATAAGGTCGTCCAAAGTCGTAACATTAAGGTTCAAAAAAGGCCGCATTCTGTTGAGGGCGGCCTATTGTGCGATGGGGTTACATTTTCTTTTTCATCATATAGAGGCCACATCCCAAGGCGATGACGCACATAAATAAGATGTAGTAAGCAATGCCTAAATCGCTGTAACGACTTAATACTTGTATCAGAGGCAGGGTAATGCCCCCTAACACGGCATAGGAAACGTTATAAGAAAATGACACGCCCGTAAAGCGTACGGCAGCAGGGAATGAAAGAATCATGCCCATGGGCACCACGCCCACCACACCCACGGCAGCAACCGTCAGCATATAGGTCAGGAAAATGGTGTTGAGGTCGCCCCCCGCCAGGCTGCCATAAAAGAAAAAGGAGCTGATCGCCAGCGCAATCGCGCCCACAATCAGGGTTTTACCCGCGCCGACCTTGTCAGCAATATAGCCGGTAAACACGCATAAAATGGCTTCGATGACGATGGCTGAGCTTTGCATGGTAAAGGCGGTCTCACGAGGAATGCCGTATTGGCCACTCATGATCTGCGGCGTAGCTAATAGGATGACCACAACGCCTGCGGTTAAAAACCAGGTTAGTAGGGCTGATAAAACGATGCCAGAGCGATGCTGTTTTAAGATGGTTTTAACCGGTAATTCACGGCTCAGCGCTTTTTTGGCCTGCATGGCTTGAAATACAGGGGTTTCTTTAAGCCAGCGGCGCAGATACATGGTCACCAAGCCCAATACGCCGCCTAAGATGAACGGCAAGCGCCAAGCCCAAGTGGCCAACTCTTCGCTGCTGAAGGATTTTTCCATCACTAATGCCACTACGGCACCAAATAAAATACCGGCCGATAGGCCGCAGGTGAGCAGGCCGTTGGCAAAGCCGACGCGCTTTTTAGGCACGTGTTCCGACACAAACGTCCAGGCGCCGGGGACTTCACCGCCGATGGCAATGCCTTGCAAAATGCGCATCAGCAGTAGCAAGATGGGGGCTGCATAGCCGATGCTTGCAAAGGTGGGCATCAGGCCGATGGCCATGGTGGGCAGCGCCATCAACAGAATGGACAGCGCAAACATTTTTTTGCGCCCAATCATGTCGCCAAAGTGGGCCATGACGATGCCGCCCAGCGGGCGGGCGAAATAGCCGGCAGCAAAGGTGCCGTAGGTGTTGAGCATGGCCCAAAACGGATCTAGGGTGGCGGGGAAAAATAAATGGCTGATGATTTGTGCGTAAAACACAAAAATAATAAAGTCGTAAAATTCCAGCGCACCGCCTAATGAGGCCAGGGATAAGGTTTTAAAGTCGTGCTTGTTTAATGGGCGTGGGGGAACAACGTCCAGCATGTCAGGGGCTGTAGATGGGTCGGTGGTGTGTGTGCTCATGGGTCTGTTTCGTCAATTCTGTTACAGGTCAAACAGACCATTGCCTTGTGAGCGCTGGTCTGTGGAAAATACTGAAAGGTGGCGCTAGGTTAAATCACATTATGCTTAATTTCAATTTATTTATTTAAATTAATTGCGTTTTTAAGGATTTGATTTTATTTAATGCTAAAATTATAAAAATATAGCTTTGCTGTTGCGTCTATTTGTGGTTTTTTAAATCAATGTGATTTGTTCTGACAAAAATTTAAATTTATATGTGATTTTAATGCTGGATGAGCGGCGCTGAGTGCTGGATGAACATCGTGGCCAAGGAGGATGCGCCAGAGGGGTGGCCCTCTGGCGGTAGGCCTACTGGCCTAATTGGGCGAATACGGAGAAGTAATCGGGGAAGGTTTTGGCCACGCAGTCTGGCTCATTGATGACGACGGGCGTATCCAAAAGGCTGACCAAGGAGAAGCACATGGCCATACGGTGGTCGTCGTAGGTGTCGATGTGGGCGTTGGGCGTGAGCGTTGCCGGTGGGGTGATGAATAAATAGTCTTCCCCTTCTTCAACGGTGGCGCCAAGTTTGCGTAATTCGGTGGCCATGGCGCTGAGACGATCGGTTTCTTTCACTCGCCAGCTGGCAATATTGCGTAGGCGGCAAGGGCCGTCCGCAGCAAGCGCGACGATGGCTAAAGTCATGGCGGCGTCGGGAATGTGGTTGAGGTCTAGGTCAAAGGCCTTGATGGCTTGGTCCTGTGCTCGAGAAACGGTGATTTGGTTTTCGCCCCAGGTGACTTCAGCGCCCAAAAGCGCCAGCGTGTCGGCAAACGCCACGTCGCCCTGAATGCTGTGCTTGCCAATGCCCTGTACCGTGATGGGGGCACCGGTCAATAGGCCTGCGGCCAAGAAATAAGACGCACTGGAGGCATCGCCTTCAACGTGCATGACCGGTGGTGCTTGGTAATGGGCGTGTTTGGGAATCTGGAAGGACTGATAGTCGTGATGGTTGACCACCACGCCAAAGCGGGCCATGAGGTTTAAGGTAATGGCAATATAGGGTTTGGAGATCAAGGGGCCGTCGACTTCAATATTGAAGGCTTGGCCGGTGAGCGGTAGCGCCATCAAAAGTGCGGTGAGGAACTGGCTGGATACATTGCCTTTGATCGGGATGGTGGGGCTGTGGGCATCGCCACGTTCGCCGATGCGTAAAGGTGGGTAGCCAGCCTCACCTAAGTAATCAATTTGGGCGCCGGCCAAGCGTAAGGCATCGACCAGGTCACCGATGGGGCGCTCATGCATGCGCGCCACGCCGCTGAGGCGAAAGTCGCCGCCGATGATGGCGAGCGCTGCAGTGAGCGGGCGAAAGGCCGTCCCTGCATTGCCTAAGAATAGGTCGGCGCTGCGGTTGAATTGGCCTGATTTACCGGTGACTAAGTAATCGTGAGGCTGGGTTTGCTCGATGGGTACGCCAAGGGCTTTGAGCGCCGCCAACATGTAATGGGTGTCGTCTGAGTGGAGTAAGTCTTTGACCTCGCAGTTGCCGTAGGCCAGTGCGGCCAGCAGCAGCACGCGGTTACTGATGCTTTTGGAGCCGGGCAGCGTGACGGTGCTGGCTTTGAGGGTACGTGGGGCGAGGTGGAGGGAAGGGATGGCGTGCTCTGTACTCACAGCTTGGACTTCTTTCATAAGAATACTCAGTTTAAACGGCCGAAAACGGCGCCTGGATTAAGTTTGGAATGAATAGTGTGCCACTAGTGTAAACCAAGCCAGAATAGTTGCAAGTTTAAATTGGCCAAAACAGCGTTGGTGCTTAAGCGTGGTTTACTTTAAAATAACGGCATTATTGAGCCTTTTGTGAAGAAACCATGAACACAGTGCAAAAAGTGATTGCCATTGATGGGCCAAGTGCCTCGGGCAAGGGAACCATTGCCGCCAAAGTAGCGGCACAGTTGGGTTTTGATTATTTGGATTCTGGCGCTCTGTATCGCTTGAGCGCGCTATACGCTGAACGTCAAGGCGT
>JAGNTR010000180.1 GCA_017987415.1 Neisseriaceae bacterium | reverse complement strand
GCGATAAAATCAGGCCTTTACGCTGGCCCAGATAGGTTTGTAGATAAGGCTTGGCCGCCACAAAGACATTTTGTTGATGCAGGGCCGCCACTTCTTGTATCGAGGTTTGGGCCAGAGGCAAAGAGGCCGCCTCGTGGAGGCTGTGGATGCGCTGCCAAGCCAATTGATGGCGTGGGTCTTGCTGTAGCCAGGCTGCAAACGCAGCGGCTTCAGCCGCAGACAGGGGCGCTTCGGTGGTGGCCAGCTGCCAGGCAATGGCGGTTTCGATCTGGGCTTCGGTGGGTTCGGTGTGGGACATTAGGCAAGCATGTGGCGTAGTTTGTAACAGTGCATCAAACACTGGCTTAAGTCTCGTTTGACGGTGGTGATGGACAAGCTGAGGCGTTGTGCGATTTCCTGTTGCTTGAGGCCTTCAAAATAATACAGGCTAAAAATAGCGGTCATGCGTTCACCGCAGGCTTCTAGGGTTTGCGACAGCAGGCTCAAGGCTTCAATCACCATGACGTGGGCTTCGACCGTGTCTTCACTCATCTCGCTGTGCGCTAGGCACAGCTGCTCCCAGTAGTTTTTCTCAATCACGTCGCGGCGAATTTTATCGATGAAAATCTGTTTGGCCATGAGCTTTAACAGGGCGCGCGGATTGTCGCGTACCGAGTCGCAGGCCTTGGTGGTGGCCAAAACCATGGCCTTGATAAAGGTGTCCTGAGTAATGTCTTGGGCGACGTGGTGATTACCGCTTTGGCGGCGTATCAGGGCCAGCAGCCAGCTGGCGTGCGTGCGGTAAAACTGATCCCAGTCTTGCAGGGACATTACAGAAGTGTTGATCGCCATGGTGTACTTTAAAATTACAGTGATTTGATGAGAATGAGAATTGTTATTATATGTTTATTTGGCTGAAAGTAAATGGCTTTGTGAATGGGGGAGCGGATTTAAGCCCACGCTTGTGGCATTGCGTCCACGCATTGCCTTACACAGCCGCTCAGAGTTCAGTGGCCAGAATGTGACGCAGGCCTTGTCTACTCACCATTTCAATGCTCATGCGCCCGCGTTTAGGTACAATGTGGGTTTCTCAGGTGCTTGAAGCAAACGATGAATCGAACCGAACGATTAATGAAGCTGTTGCAGCTACTGCGGGCTTATCGCTATCCAGTAAGCGCTCAGACGCTGGCAGATGAGCTTAAAATCAGCGTGCGCACCGTTTATCGTGATCTAGAACTGCTGCGCGATCAAGGCGTGACGATTCAGGGCGAAGCAGGCTTGGGCTATGTCTTGGTGGCCGATGTGTCTTTACCGCCGATGACCTTAAGCGGCCAAGAGCTAGAAGCGCTGGTGTTGGGCTTGCGGTGGGTGTGCCGGCATGCCGACGATGACTTGGTGGCGGCAGCTAAAAACCTGTTTCATAAAATCAAGCAGGTGGTGCCAGCGGCGTCTAGCCAAGCCATGGAAGCCTCGCCCGTTCTGGTGGGCAGCGAGTATCTGCATCGAGCCCAGGAAAAAAACCTCACCCCGTTGATCCGCGACGCCATTGATCTACAAAATGTGCTGGCCATAGACTATGTCGATTTAAAAAATAGCCCCAGCCAGCGGCGGATTTATCCAGTGGCTTTAGCCTATTTCAATGAAGTGCGCCTGATCATCGCTTGGTGTGAGACGCGGCAGGCGTTTCGTAATTTCCGTATTGATCGCATCCAGGGCTTACAACGGCTGGACGAGCGTTATCAGCCAGCGCGCACCTTTTTATTGCAGCAATGGTTTCAAGAGACGGGCATCCCCAGCCAAGATTTTTATTTCGATGATTAAGGGCTACTGACAGGTTCTGACAGTGATGATTCATATACTGAGCCTTTCCCAACCCTGATGCATGAAAGGATTTCAATGTCAGACATGATGCTCTATACCCACCCCCATTCTCGTGGCGTGACCGTTTCTTGGATGCTGGCTGAATGCGCGCAAGCGCACGAGGTGACGGCGTTGCAGTTTCGAGGCGACATGAAGTCGGCCGATTATTTAGCCATCAACCCTGCTGGTAAGGTACCGACCTTGGTGCATGGCGACACGGTGATCAGTGAAACCGCAGCCATTGTGGCTTATTTGGCCGATTTACACCCTGAAAAACGGTTGGCGCCAGCTATTGGCCAGGCGCAGCGCGGTGAGTATTACAAGTGGCTGTTTATTTTGTGTAATCAATTTGAACCAGCGCTAACCGACATCATGTTTGAGATCGAGGTCACGGATGACATGCGCTTTGCCTTGGGTTACCCAGAGTTTGCCGTTTTAGAACAGCAGGTGACCGATGTCTTACGCCAGCAGCCTTATTTATTAGGCGCTGATTTTTCAGCGGCAGATATTCTGTTGGCGGCTTTGCTGGCCTGGGCGCAGTATAAAAATGTGGTGGTTTTAAATGACACCTTGAGCCAGTTTTTACAGCGGGTCACGGCCAGACCAGCCTTTATTGAGGCACAAAGTAAGAATGAGGCTTTAGGGCAACAGATGGGCCTGTGAGTGACGCTTTGAGTGACGCATAAAAAATGCTGGCTTCGTGCCAGTATTTTTTATGGCCAGAAGACAGCAAGGGCTGATCAGCGCCGTATTATGCTAAGCCTATTTTTGCCACAGCGCCGCTTGGGCGTGCAGCTTTTTACGAAACTGGCTGGGGGTGAGGTTGGTGATCTCTTTAAATTTACGGCTGAAAGCGCTGTGGTCGGTGTAGCCGCACTGAACGGAAATGTCGGTGATGGAATGGTGGTTGGCCAGAAGCGTAATGGCTAGCTCGAAGCGTTTTTTGTTGACCAGCTGCATGGGCGACATGTGAAAAATATGTTTGAACTGCCGATTAAGCTGAGAGACCGAAAGGTCGGCAATGTGGGCCAGCTCATCAATGGCAATGGGCTGGTTTAAGTTTTGACTGATGTATTGTGCCACTAGGCTCAGCTTGGAATTCAGCTTAGGGCGGTTTTCTTTCGGTTCTTGTAAGTCAATGGCGATGCCGATCATGCCGATGACCTGTTGCGATGAATTCAGTAGCGGGATTTTGGTGGCCATACACCAGCCGGGAAAGCCTGATTGGTATAAATGCAGTTCTAAATGACTGATTAACGGCTGGTTGTTCATGACGTCGAGGTCTTGTTGGGTGAAGGCGCTGCCCAATTCATCGCCAAAAATCTCTTCCGCGGTTTTGCCAATCAATGCGCTTAATTCGGTTTGGTGGGCTCTTTCAATCAAATTATTATTGGCCAATAGGTATTTGGCCTGAGTGTCTTTAATAAAAAAGGTGATGTTTTCTAATTGGTTGATTAAAGGCATGAGCAGGCGCACGTGCTTTAAAAACGTGGTTAAGTCATCTACTTCGTAATAGTCGTGATGGAGTTGAAAATCAAACAGATTGTCTATTTTCATGACTTTTTTTGGGGGGTTAGGGAAAAGGTTCATCATAAGAGAAAACGGCCGTCGCGCAAAGGGTGAATAAAAACGGCCAACAGCCCAGAAGGCTGCTGGCCGTTCAGATGGTGGTTGCGGGTTTACTCCGCTTTGTCAAACGTCAGCGTTTTCCCCTTGGTTTCTTTCACCAACATAATACAGAAGATGGAGATGACGCTGGCACCAATTAAGTAAATCGAAATCGGCGTTGAGCTGTTGTATTCCTTTAATAAGGTTAAGGCAATCAGCGGGGCCCAAGAGCCAGCCAAGATTGGGGCAACCTGATAGCACAGCGACAGCGCCGTATAGCGAATGTGGGTCGGGAACAGCTCCGTCATCAAGGCTGAGTAGGGGGCGTAAGTCATGGATTGAATGAACAAGCCGATGATGATGGCCAACATAATCAACCAGTCATTGCCCGTGTCCATCATCGGGAAGCCAATAAAGCCCCAGAATGCGGTCAAGATGGCGCCGGTTAGGTAAATCGGTTTACGCCCAATCTTATCGCTTAGATGGCCCATGATGGGGATGAAGAAGAAGTGAATCGCATGGGCGCCAAACATCAAGGTGAGAATTTCCGTGGTGTCTTTATGCACCACCAGCTTAAGATAGCTGATCGAGAAGGTCACCACCATATAGTAGAGGATGTTCTCGGCGAAGCGTGCACCGATGCCGGCCACAATGGCGCGTTTGTGGTTTTTCCATACTTCCACTACACCTAGCTGTTGCTTCTCTAGTTTGGCCTGTTTTTCCTGAGCTTCTTTAAACACCGGTGCATCATCTACGTTTTTACGGATCCATAGGCCGATCAACACCACGACGGCCGAGAACCAGAAGGCCACGCGCCAGCCCCAGTCCATAAACTGTTCTGGTGACAATGAGTTAGACAACACCAAAAGCACGATGGTCGCCACCATATTGCCTAAGGGCACGCCGGTTTGCGGCCAGCTGGCCCAGTAGCCGCGTCGGTCGGCAGGGCTGTGTTCGGACACCAAAATCACCGCGCCGCCCCATTCGCCGCCAAAGGCAAAGCCTTGGATCAAGCGCAAAGTGACCAAGAGGATGGGGGCCCAATAGCCAATGCTGCTAA
>JAGNTR010000054.1 GCA_017987415.1 Neisseriaceae bacterium | reverse complement strand
TTTATACGGTGTATAAAACCCAAAAAATCAATGCGACCACCGTGGGCTTGAAAATGCTGTGCAGCACGGCGTTTTTGCTGATCCCGATTTGGGGTGGGGCCTTAGCAGGGCCTTGGGGCTATCCTCATTATGTATTTGTGGGCTTGGTTTTGGCTTTTTGGGGTGACTTATGGCTTGAACTGAAATTGTTGTGGGTTAAAACCGATGCCGTCTATAGCTATTTAGGCTTTGGCTCGTTTATTTTGGCTCATCTGTGCTACCTCATGGCGTTGACGGTGGCGTTCGAGCCGCCCGTCGGCGTCTGGGGATTGGCGGTGGCGGTGGCGCTATTGATTGTGGCCTTTGTTAAGCTTACCGAACGGCCTATGGGCCTAGACTATGGCCGCTTTCGGCCGATTACCTTGGTGTATACGGGGGTTTTGGGCTGCGGTTTTGCTTTGGCGCTGCTGTTGGCGTGGCAAAGCTCTGCGTTGGCGCCGGGCCAAGACTGGTTTTTGGCCGGCATTATTTTATTTTTGGTGTCGGATTTAGCCTTGAGTCAGCTGTATTTTGGGGCTCAACGCTGGGTGAAGAGCCACATCGCGGTGAATTGCCTGACGTATTACGTTGGCCAAATCGCCATCGCCTACAGCACGGTTTTGTGGGTCGGGCATTAAATGGCGACGAGGCTCGTCACGGCATAAAAAAACGCCCAGTGTCATCACTGGGCGTTTGTCTGGATCGTTGGTTGCTTAAGCCACGGCGGGCTCATACTCTGGCCGTAGGCCTAAGGTGTGGCAAATGGCGTAGGTGAGCTCGGAACGATTTAAAGTATAAAAATGAAAGTCCTTAACTCCTTCCTTACTCAAAACCCTCACCATGTCGATGGCGATACTGGCACCCACTAGGCTTCTGGTTTGTGGATCTTGGTCTAAGCCCTGGTAGCGTTGGTGAAGCCAGCGAGGGATTTTAATCCCCTGCGGCTGTGCAAACTTAAGCAGGGTGTTGTAGTTAGACACCGGTAAAATACCGGGAACAATTTCCGCATCAATGCCAACGGTGGCGCAGCGATCTCTAAAGCGTAGATAAGCATCCACGTCAAAGAAAAACTGGGTAATCGCCTGATTGGCGCCGGCATCGACCTTACGCTTGAGGTTAATTAAATCCGCTTGAGCGCTTTTGGCACCAGGGTGCACTTCGGGGTAGGCGGCCACTGAGATGTCAAAATCGGCCACGCCCTTGAGTAAACCCACCAGATCATTGGCGTAGACGTTGGGTTCAGCCACGCCGGACGGTACGTCACCGCGTAAGGCTAAAATATTGCGAATGCCGTTGTCCCAATAGTCTTTGGCGATGCCTTTGAGCGTTTCTGGATCAGCGTCAATACAGGTGAGGTGCGGTGCGGCCACGAGGCCGGTTCGATCCTGTATGTCTTTGATCACGTTGTGGGTACGATCCCTGGTACTGGCGTTGGCACCGTATGTCACCGAGACAAACTTAGGCGCCAATACCTTGAGTCGATTGATCGAATGCCATAGGGTCTGTTCCATCTCTTCGCCGTTTGGGGGGAAGAACTCAAAAGACACCTGAATGTCACCGGTCACATCTGCCAACGATTGGTTTAATGCTTCTACTTGAAGCGCGCTGCTAAAGCCCATGTTTGTCTCCTTTTCAATACCGTTTAACTAAGCTTCAGCATGAGCGTCGCGCAAGGCTTTTGCCGCAGACACCACATGACGTAAGGCTTCTCGTGTTTCAGGCCATTTGCGGGTTTTTAGGCCGCAGTCTGGATTGACCCAGATGCGCTCTTTAGGCAGGCGCTCTAAGGCTTTTTCTAATAGCTTGGTGACCTCCGTTGTGGTGGGCACGCGTGGCGAGTGAATGTCGTAGACGCCAGGGCCAATGTCGTTCGGATAAGCGAAGTCACGGAATACGTCCAATAGCTCCATGTCTGAGCGCGAGGTCTCAATGGTGATCACGTCGGCATCTAGGCGGGCGATGGATTCAATGATCTCGTTAAACTCCGAATAACACATATGGGTGTGAATCTGGGTGCCGTCGTTGACGCCAGAGGCGCTCAAGCGGAAGGCTTTTTCGGCCCAGTTTAAATAAGCTGGCTGCAAGGCCTTGCGTAAAGGCATGAGTTCACGAAACGCCGGCTCGTCAATTTGGATGATGCCCACGCCGGCGGCCTCTAAGTCGGTGACTTCGTCACGTAAGGCCAAAGCAATCTGGTAGGCGGTGTTGACGTCGCTTTCATCTTCCCGTGGGAACGACCAAGACAGAATGGTTACCGGGCCAGTCAACATGCCTTTGACTGGGCGGTCGGTCAGCGATTGAGCGTATTGCGTCCAGCCGACGGTCATGGCGTTGGGGCGCGACACGTCGCCATAAATCACTGGCGGCTTCACGCAGCGAGAGCCATAGCTTTGTACCCAGCCAAACTTGGTGAAGGCAAAGCCGTCTAGCAGCTCACCAAAGTATTCCACCATGTCGTTACGCTCGGCTTCGCCGTGTACTAAGACGTCTAGATCCAAAGCCTCTTGTTCTTCAATGGCCTGTTTGATGTGGGCCTGAATGCCTGCTTGATAAGCATCGGCATTGATTTCGCCCGCTTTGAATTCGCGCCGGATGGTGCGGATTTCTGGCGTTTGTGGGAAAGAACCAATAGTCGTGGTGGGAAACAACGGCAGGCCAAGTTTTTGCGCCTGAGTTTGGCTGCGGCTGGCAAAAGCTGAGTCTCGCTGGTCGTCGCCGGCCTTAATCGCGGCCACGCGGGCGGTGACGCTGGCGTTGTGGATGCGTTTTGAGGCTTTACGGGCGGCTTGAATCTGGTCTGAATGGGCCAATTCGGCGGCAATGGCGGCTTCACCTTGATTCAGGCCGCGGGTAAGAGTGGCCACTTCGGTGATTTTTTGGGTGGCAAAAGCCAGCCAGGAAGTCAGTTCGGCATCAAGGTCGGTTTCTGAGGTCAAGTCTACCGGTACGTGCAACAGCGAACAGGATGGGGCTACCCATAAATTGTCGCCATAGCGTGTGGCTAACGGCTGTAGGGCGTTCAAGGAGGCGCGTAAATCGTTGACCCAAATATTGCGGCCATTCACGATGCCCACCGACAATACCTTGTCTTGTGGCCAGGCCTGGGCAATGGTGGCTAAATCGTCGCCTAAGACGGCGTCAACGTGTAGGCCGGCTACGGGCAAGGCCTTAACCGTGTCTAAATTGTCGCCAATAGGGCCAAAATAAGTCGTTAATAGCAGTTTGATCTGGCTATTGGCTAGGGTTTGATAAGCCTGAGTAATCGCCTGCTGCCATTCAAGCGCTAGATCCAGCACCAAAACCGGCTCGTCGATTTGCACCCAGGTGACGCCTTGCTCGGCCAAGCGCGCCAAGATGGCTTGGTAGGTGGTCAATAAAGCGGGCAATAAGCTTAAGCGATCAAACGCGGTGCCTTTGACTTTGGCTAGGTATAACCAAGTCACGGGACCCAGCAAAACGGGTTTAACTTGATCGGCCTGTTTGGCCTCGGCTTGGGCTTCTTGTACTAAGTCAAACAGGCGTTGACTGGCGATGCGGAAGGTTTGGTCTTGGGTCAGTTCTGGGACTAAATAATGGTAGTTGGTGTCGAACCATTTGGTCATTTCGCTGGCAAAGGTGTCTGCGCCTGTGGGGGCTTGACCACGGGCCACGCGGAAGTAGGTGTCGAGGCTGACGTCGGTTTGAGGGTCTTGCGTAAAGCGTTCAGGAATCACGCCCAATAGCGCGCTGGTGTCGAGTACGTGGTCGTAAAGTGAAAAGTCGCCAGCGCTTTGAATGTCTAACGCAGCTTGGCGTTGACGGTTGGCGGCGCGGGTGGCGGCGGCCACGTCCTGTAGGTCGCTGGCGCTGGCCTGTTTGCTCCAATAGGCTTCTTGGGCAAATTTTAATTGGCGGCGATCGCCGACGCGTGGAAAGCCTAGATTATGTGATAAAGCCATGATTGTTTTCTCCCATAGAGTAAATGTGATTGCTTGCGTTCTGAGCAGTTAAACCTTGTCAAAAGTGCGGGCATGGGAGCCGTTACTTATCTTTTAGGCCTTAGTTGGCCTAAAGGGAGCACCTTAATGATGTCATCAGGTTGCTGGGTTTCATGGGGTCTTGTCCCTTAACCACTCTTGATAAGATATTTAGCCATCTAGATGTCTAGTTGGTATGTGTTGAATATAGACGTCTTTACGGCTAAATGCAATGATTAAAAAAATCATTAGTCATTTTTTGTGGGCGATTTATGCTTTATTGTTTATTTAGTTGTTTTAAATCAGTGGTTTGTTTTGTTTTGATGTTGTGGTTTATTTGGTCGGTGCGTCACGTTTTTGGCTTGTACGCTATCAATGCCGCCAGAGGCGTGGCGTTTGTGGCACAATTAAGGGCGCCGATAAAAGAATAAATGATCAAAGAAAGTTAAAAACACATGAGTGCCAAGTTGAATCAGCCCCAGCAGGCCGCCATTGCCTATTTAGATGGGCCGCTATTGGTTCTGGCAGGAGCGGGCAGTGGTAAAACCCGGGTGATTACCCATAAAGTGGCCCATTTGATTAACGACATGGGCTATCAGGCCCACCACATTGCCGCCATTACCTTTACCAATAAGGCCGCCAAAGAAATGGGTGAGCGCTTGAGCGCTATTTTGCCTAAGGCCAGCCTTAAGGGCTTAACCGTGTGTACCTTTCATGCCTTGGGGATGAAGATCTTGCGCGAAGAGGCCGCTCATGTGGACTATAAGTCAAAGTTTTCGGTATTGGATGGCACCGATGCGCAAAAAATATTGGTGGAGCTGATTCAAACCACTGGTAAAGAAGTGTTGTTTAACGCCCAAGGTCAGATTTCCAAGTGGAAGAATGAACTGATTAATCCTGAACAGGCCTTGATCTTGGCAGAAAATGAGTGGGAGCGGCAGATGGCTCAAGCCTATGCCAGCTATCAAGACACGCTGCGCGCCTATCAGGCGTTTGACTTTGATGATTTAATCAAAATTCCGACGGAATTACTGCGCGACAACGCCATCATTCGCAGCAAGTGGCAAAGCCGCCTGCGCTACATGCTCATCGATGAGTATCAAGACACCAACACCTGCCAATACGAATTAGTGAAGCTCTTGGCTGGAGACCAAGGGCTGTTTACCGCTGTAGGCGATGACGATCAGAGCATTTACGCTTGGCGCGGCGCCAATGTGGAAAACCTACGTCTCTTGCAAACGGACTTC
The DNA here is from genome assembly GCA_017987415.1 of Neisseriaceae bacterium. Lineage (GTDB taxonomy): Bacteria > Pseudomonadota > Gammaproteobacteria > Burkholderiales > Neisseriaceae > JAGNPU01. The sequence goes on along the minus strand of JAGNTR010000054.1, from coordinate 10,171 downwards.
CCTAGCCTGAAGGTCATTAAGCTGGAGCAAAACTATCGTTCGACGGCACGCATTCTAAAAGCGGCCAACCAAGTGATTAAAAATAACCCCGATAAGCTGTTTGAGAAAAAGCTTTGGAGTGAATTTGGCATGGGCGAAATGATCGACGTCATCGCCTGTACCAGTGAAGATCATGAGGCAGAAGTGGTGGTGAGCCGATTGCTGCGCCACAAAACCCTGCACAATAAGCTGTTTCAGGACTATGCGATTTTGTATCGAGGCAATCATCAAGCGCGTATTTTCGAGCAGGCGCTGCGCAATCAGCGCGTCCCATATCAGCTTTCTGGAGGCCAGAGCTATTTCGACAAGGCTGAGATCAAAGACGTGTTGGCCTATGTGCGCCTCTTGCAAAACCCTGATGATGATCCAGCCTTTATTCGAGCCTTAACCACGCCCAAGCGCGGTGTGGGCAATACCAGCTTAGAGAAGCTGAATCACTACGCGAAAGCGCATAATTTTAGCCTCTACGAGGCGGCTCAGCTGCCGGAGGCGATTAACGCTTTAGGCAAGGCGCCCGCCGAGTCGGTGTTGGCCTTTATGGACTTATTGCGTGACACCACGCGGGCGGCCGAGCGTGGTAATGCGGGTGATGTTTTACAAAAGCTGTTGTTGCAAATTGATTATGAAAACCACCTTTACCGTACTGAAGAATTGAAGCCAGCCGAAATTAAATGGCGTAATGTCCAAGACCTGTGTGCGTGGCTGGGGCGTAAAAGCGATGAAGACGATAAAAGCCTCATTGACCTAGCCCAAACCATGGCCTTGATGAGCCTATTAGAAGGGCAAAGTGAAGAAGAACAAGACGCCATTCGCCTGTCGACGCTGCACGCTTCTAAGGGCTTGGAATATCCACACGTGTATTTAATCGGCTGCGAAGAGGGCATTTTACCGCACGCCGAGTCGCAGGAACCGGGCAAGATCGAAGAAGAACGCCGCCTCATGTATGTGGGCATTACCCGCGCTAAAAGCACGCTGACCGTCAGCTATTGCGTGAAGCGCCGCCGTGCGGGCACCTGGCATTTTCCACAGCCGTCGCGGTTTATTGCCGAAATGCCGCAGGAAGACTTGATGATTTATGGTCGTAAAGGCAGCGCGCCGATTGTGAGTAAGGAAGAAGGCAAGGCGCGCCTGAGCGGTTTACGCGATATGTTGGCTAAAAAATAAGCCCATTGGGTCCAGAGGTATGATGGCTGTCCAGTATGCGGCTGGCGATCATGTTTTGCTGCGGCAAGACGGCGTGATTTAAAATGGGTTAGGATGACGTTTTTAACGATTAGAAAAGGCTTGGTAGATGAAAATCATCGGCATGATTGGTGGCATGAGCTGGGCGTCCAGCCAGGTGTATTATGAACAGGCAAATCGCTTGGTCGCGGCTCAACTAGGCGAGTTACACAGCGCCCGAGTGATTTTATACAGCGTTGACTTTGCCCACATCGCCCGCTTGCAAGAGCAGGGCGAGTGGGAGCAGGCGGGCGCCATCTTGGCCGATGCCGCCCAGGCTCTCGTACGGGCAGGGGCCGAGTTGATTGTATTGTGCACCAACACCATGCATAAAGTGGCCGATCAGATCACTGCCGGCCTTTCTGTGCCCTTCATTCACATTGCCGATGCGACGGGGCAGGCGATTCAGGCCGCAGGCTTGAAGAAGGTGGCCCTATTGGGTACCGATTTCACCATGACTCAGGAGTTTTATCGCCAACGCTTGATTAATCAGTTTGGCCTCAGCGTGTTGACGCCAGACGCAGAGGGGCGCGCCGGCGTGCATCGGATCATTTATGAAGAGCTGTGCCGGGGCCAAGTCTTGCCAGCATCTAAGGCGTATTATCTAGCCCAAATTGAGGCTTTACGCCAAGCGGGCGCAGAAGGCGTGATATTGGGCTGCACCGAGATTGGCCTGTTGATTCAGCAAAGTGATTTGGCCTTGCCCGTATTCGACACCACAGGCTTACACATTGCCGCCGCCGTGCATCAAGCCTTAGCTGTCTAATCCATAGGGCATCTTAGTGTTTACCATCCTGATGAAATAAAACCACTGCGATTGGGTCATAATCTGCTACACTGGTGGCCATTCTCTGTCGGTAAGCCAGCGGCGTTTTCACCCGCATACGCACAGCGTTACCGATAGTCATTTGGTTTTACACGTTTATCAACCACAGATTCTACTCGCTCCGCGTCACATCAGACCTGCGTGGTAATCAATACAGCGGGTTCGGAGTATTCAACTTTATGTCTTTTAGTACCCTCGGCCTAGATGCCGATATTTTACGCGCCGTTGCCGAACAAGGTTACGACGCACCTACCCCTATTCAAGAACAAGCCATTCCTTTGGTTTTGGCCGGTCGCGACCTATTGGCCAGCGCCCAAACCGGTACCGGTAAAACCGCAGGCTTTACCTTGCCCACGCTACAGCACATCATCAATAAACCTTATGTTGGTAAAGGCCGCCGTCCGGTTCGTGCCTTGATCTTGACGCCAACGCGTGAGCTGGCGGCGCAAATTGGTGAAAACGTTAAAGAGTACAGCCGCTATTTGTCTGTACGCTCTTTAGTGGTGTTTGGTGGCGTGAGCATCAACCCACAAATGATGAAGCTGCGCGGTGGCGTGGATATTTTGGTGGCCACGCCTGGGCGACTATTGGATTTAGAGCAACAAAATGCGGTTGACCTGTCGCAAGTGGAAATATTGGTGCTGGATGAAGCCGACCGCATGTTGGACATGGGCTTTATTCACGACATTCGCCGTGTGTTGGCTAAATTGCCCAAACAGCGCCAAAACCTATTGTTCTCGGCCACGTTCTCAAATGAGATCAAAACCCTGTCAGACACCTTATTAAATAACCCCGCTTCGGTGGAGGTTGCGCGTCGCAATTCGGCTTCTGAGCTGATTGATCAAAAAGTCCACATGGTGGATAAAAAGCGCAAGCGTGAATTGCTGTCGTTAATGATTGGTCAAGGCAACTGGCGCCAAGTGCTGGTGTTTACCCGTACCAAGCATGGCGCTAACCGTTTGGCCGAGCAGTTGAATGAAGACGGCATCACCGCCGCAGCCATCCACGGCAATAAGAGTCAAGGCGCCCGTACTCGGGCCTTGGCCGACTTTAAATCGGGCGACATCAAAGTTTTGGTGGCCACCGACATTGCCGCGCGCGGGATCGACATTGAAGGTTTGCCGCATGTGGTGAACTATGAGCTGCCGAACGTGGCAGAAGACTATGTGCACCGTATTGGTCGTAGTGGTCGTGCTGAAACCCCAGGTGAGGCACTGTCTTTGGTGTGTGTGGATGAGCACAAGCTGTTGCGCGACATTGAGCAGTTGCTTAAGCGTGACATTCCCCGCATCGCCTTACCAGGCTTTGATCCAGACCCAAGCATTCCGGCTGAGCCGATTGTGAACGGTCGCGGTGGCAGCGGTGCGCGAGGCCAAAATAGTGGTGGTCGTGCGCCTGGTCGTGGCGGTAAGCCTCAAGGCCGCCGCCCTCAAGGCAGTGGTCAGTCGCAGCCGCGTCAAAAAGACGGCCAAGGGGCGCCTAAACCGCGCGCCAAGCCTCGTGCTAAGCCTAACGGCGGCAGCCCACGCGGTCGTGGTGGCCGTTCAGAATAAGCCTGTAACATTCAGGTCAAACCGGTTTAATCCTTGGTGATTAAGCCGGTTTTTTTATGCTTGATGGCGGCTAGGCTTCGCTTTGCCCACCCTGCACGGCGGGTGTTTATGAGTGTGTTGGCCGCTTTGGGTAGGGTGCCGTGATCCACGCATGGGTAATGCTTACCCATGTGGCTGCGTTGAAAAAAGGTGCTCGGCTGCGCTCGATGCCATTTTTAAAGGCGCTCATACGGCCAGTTTTCTTTGTTTTTTCGTTTTTTGGCAGGGTTCAAAAAATAATATTTTCTGCCGATATGGCCTTATTTGGCGCGTAAGCCGCTCTTTCTTCAATGGTGTTTGTGATATATCACTGATATATCACTTGCGTTTCAGATTGGGTTTATATTAATATGCGCCCATAACAAATAAATCAAAAGGACGACGATGTCTGCAAAAAAAGAGGGTGGCTACCTGCGTGAGCAAGCCTATAACGAGATCAAAAAACGCATTTTGGCCTGCGAATTTGCGCCGGGCGAGTTTTTAAACGAAGCGCAAATCGGCGAGGTCTTACAGCTGGGCCGCTCACCCATTCATCAAGCATTACACCGCCTAGAGGTGGAAGGCCTATTGACCATTTACCCGCGTAAAGGGGTGATGGTGTCGCAGCTGTCTTTGAATGAGGTCATCGACATGATTGAGGTGCGCCTCATCAATGAAGAAATGTCGGTGACACTGGCGGCTGAGCGGGCGCAGAAATCTGAAATCGAAGCCATGTATGACATTCTTAAAGGCACGGCCCTCGCTATTGAGCAGCGTGACCTTCAGGCTTTGATGACTATTGATCTTAAATTTCACAACGCCATTTCTGCCGCTTCACGTAATCGCGTGTTGGCCGAACTTTTGCGTGGCATTCATGAAAAACAGGCGCGTTTTTGGTTTTTATCGCTGTCTTCTGCCGAACACATGAAAAACGTACATCGAGAACACTTGGCCATTGTCGACCTATTGGCATCGCGTGACGTGGACGGGGTTCGAGAAATGATGGCCGAACACATCAATTCATTCCGTAAAAACATCATGACCGCCGTTTAAGTAAGGCGGTTGAAATCTTCTAAGAGCCATCAGGCTGATACTAACAAAGGGGTCGTATGAGTACATTGATTTTAAACGTAGTAGAGCACGGCAGCATTCACTTCCAACCCACTGCCTTGATTATTGGCGGCTGGGCTGGCCGTGATCAGGCGGCGGTTAATGCCCACATTAAAGAATTACAAGAAATGGGCATAGCGCCACCAAAGAAAACGCCGTGTTTTTATCCACTAGAGCCTAAGTTATTGACCAATGGTGAGCGCATTGACGTGCCCAGAAAAGACTCTTCTGGTGAAGTGGAGTGTGTGCTGTTTCAGCATGAGGGTGAGCTGTATGTGGGCGTGGGTTCAGACCACACTGATCGCAAAGTCGAAGCATACGACGTAACCGTGTCTAAGCAAATGTGTGCCAAGCCTTTTTCTAGCGACGTATGGCGCTTTGCCGATGTGGCCGATCATTGGGATCAGCTGCACATGCGTTGCTACCGCACGCTTAATGGTGAGCGTGCTCTCTATCAAGAAGGCAGCGTGACCTCCTTACTGCATCCACTGGAACTGTTTGAACAATGGTCGGGGCAGCGCAGCCTTGAGGATGGCCAAGTGATGTTCTGTGGCACTCAGGCGGTGATTGGCCAATTAGGCTATGGCGAAGCGTTTGAAGTCGAGCTGCACGATCCCGTACTGGGCCGCAGCCTTCAGCATACTTATCAACTGGCGTATTTAGCGGTGGACGAATAAATGCACACAACAGACATCACCTCGGTTCAATCCTTACTGGCAAACGGTAAGGTGAACAGCGTCGAGCTGGCGCAAGAAAGCTTACAAAAAATTAAACAACACCATCAAGAAGGCGGTAAGGCTTGGGTGAGCGTGGATGAAGCAGCGGTTTTGGCTCAGGCCGAAGCCGCTGATGCACAGCGCCGCGCAGGCTATGTGGCTTCGCCTTTGGCAGGGATCCCGGTATCGATTAAGGATTCTTTTGACGTCAAAGGTGAAGTGTCGGCCGCAGGATCTAAGCTTTTTGCCCAGCAGGGCGCTGCAACAGAAGACGCCCCTGCCATCAGCGCGTTACGCGCGGCAGGGGCGGTCTTGGTTGGCCGTACCAATATGAGCGAGTTTGCTTTTTCTGGCCTGGGTTACAACCCTCACCACGGCACGCCTTGCCATCCAGAGCGGCCAGAAGCCATTGCCGGGGGTTCGACTTCGGGCGGTGCAGTCAGCGTGGCCGGCGGCATGGTCTTGGCGGGCCTAGGCTCGGATACTGGTGGCTCTTTGCGTATACCAGCTGCGTTTTGTGATGTGGTGGGTTTCAAACCAACGGCAGCACGCATCAGCCGCAAAGGCGTCGTGCCCTTGTCACACAGCTTTGATTCGATTGGGGCAATCACCCATTCGGTGCGCGACTGCGGTTTGGTCGATGCGGCGTTGTCTGGTCAGGCACATGCGCTGACGGCGGCCCCATTGGCGGGCTTACGCCTGTTTGTGACGGAAGACTATGTGCTAGACCAGCTCGCCCCCGCTGTTGCCGCCGCCTATAGCCGCAGCCTCACCAAACTGAGCCAACTAGGCGCCCGTATTGTGCCGTTTGCGTTTTCAGAGCTGCACCGCATTCCTGAAATCAATGCCGCAGGTGGCTTAACCGCTGCGGAAGTGTGGTCGGAACATCAAGACTTTTTTGATGAGGTAAGGGCCGAATACGACCCCTTAGTGGCCACACGGATTGAGCGCGGTCGCCACATCAGTGCCGGTGATTATTTACGCGTGCAGCAGCAGCGCGCAGGCTTGATTGAATTAGCCCAAAGCCGCTTGGCTTACGCCGATGCGTGGTTGATGCCCACGGTGGCGATCGAACCACCACAGTTGGCTGATTTGGCCGATGAGGCGCGCTTCTTTAGCCTGAATGCCTTAGCGCTACGCAACACCACGGTGTTGAACTTTTTGGATGGCTGTGCCGTATCACTGCCCTTGGGCCAAGGCTTGGGCCTGAGCGTGGGTGGTATGGCAGGTCAAGATGAACACATTTTAAATGTCGCATTGAGCATTGAACAGGCCTTAGCTACGTAAAACAATTAAAGACAAACCGGAGAAAACCTTATGAGTCACGTGAACACAAGCATCAGCGCCGATGAGCTGCTGATTAAGGAACGGGCGTATAAAAAAATCACCAATCGCCTGGTGCCCTTTTTAATCTTTTTATTCCTCTTGGCCTGGCTGAATCGGGTCAACGTGGGCTTCGCCAAAATCACCATGCTGTCCGACCTGGGTTTCAGTGAGGCCATTTATGGCTTGGGTGCGGGTATTTTCTTTATCGGTTACTTCATTTTTGAAGTGCCCAGTAATTTGTATTTAGAGAAGATCGGTGCGCGTAAAACGCTGGCGCGGATCACCATTTTATGGGGCATTACCTCGGCAGCGATGATGTTTGTGACCACGCCGACGCAGTTTTACATCCTGCGGTTTTTATTGGGGGCTTTTGAAGCAGGCTTCTTCCCAGGCGTGGTGCTCTACATCACCTATTGGTTTCCATCGGCTCGACGCGCCAAGATCAATGGCTTATTCATGACGTCGTTCGCGATTGCGGGCGTGGTAGGGGGGCCTTTGGCCGGCTTGGTGATGAATAAAATGGTGGGCGTGGGCAGTTTGGCTAACTGGCAGTGGCTGTTCTTAATCGAGGGGATTCCTTCGGTGATTGCTGGCCTGTTCGTATTGAAATACCTACCCGATCGCCCAGACAGCACCAAGTGGTTAAACGCTGAAGAAAAACGCTTGGTAAACGCCGACGTGGCCGCCGACAATCAAGGCGTGGGCAAGCACTCTAGCTTCCGTGCCGTGATTAGGAATAAAGTGGTGTGGCTGTGTGCTGCGATTTACTTTTGTATTGTCAGCGGTAATGCCACCATTGCGTTTTGGTCGCCCAGCATCATTAAGGCTTTGGGCATCGACAACACCTTAACCATTGGTTTGATTTCGGCAGTGCCGTTCTTGTTTGGCACCATTGCGATGGTGTGGATTGGTGCGCATTCGGATAAAACCGGCGAGCGTAAGCTACACGTGTGTGCGGCGACGCTGTTGGCCAGTATTGGCTTGGTGATGACAGGCTTTTTTGCTCATAATGCAGTGATGGCGCTCATCGGTTTGACCATTGCGTCTGTCGGTATTTTGGCCGCTTTTCCAGTGTTTTGGTCTATTCCGTCGTTGTTCTTTACCGGCGCGGCGGCAGCTGGGTCGATTGCTTTGATTAACTCGGTGGGTAACCTGGCCGGTTTTGTGGCACCGTATATGATTGGCTTTTTGAAAGAGCAGTCAAATAGTTTGTCGGCAGGGCTGTATTTTGTGGCCGCGCTGGAGTTGATTGCGGTGGTACTGGTGTTTGGGTTTATTAAAATCAAAGCCGACAAACGTTCAAGTTAACATCATATCCCGTAGGATTTGATCCACAATGGGCAGTTTGGTAAAGCCCTCGCGATCTAAAAAATGCCCGCCATTGTCGATCAGATGATGGGGGGCATTGAGCTTTTGGGCCAAACGCAGAGTGTATTCGCTCGGCACGATGGTGTCGTTGCTGGAGGAAATGCAGACGCATTGGTTGACCTTGTGGCGTAGCAGCTCAAACTGTAATGGCTGAGCTTGGGCGTCTTCAAGGCTGCTGGCCAAATGGGGGGCAAGGGTGGGGATGGGGGGGAGGGGTTCGTAAAAACCAGACACCAGAACCATGCCACCAAACGGGCGGCTCAGCGGTGTGGTGGCTAGGTAATACAGCAACATGATGCAGCCCAAGCTGTGGGCGACAAAATAGGTATTGGCCGTTGGGGTGGTGATGCGTGCCTGTAGATGGCCCACCCACTCTTCGAGTTTAGGGTCGCTCGGATGGGGCATGGAGAGAACATGGGCATTTACGCGGCGTCGATTCAGCTGTAGCTTCAGCCAAGGAAACCAGTGGCTAGCCGGGCTGGCTTGAAAACCATGGATGATGTAAACAGTATTCATGGGCAGCCCTTTTGGCGTGTTCCTGCCGTGTTGTTGATGACGTTGATTAATCTACCATATTTACCTTTGCTTGTTTATTTTTTATGCGGCCGTGCTGTTTTTTTGTGGGTTTTGTGGTGACTTTACCGCATTGAGGGCCTGAGCCAAATCTGCCACTAAATCGTTTACGTCTTCTAGCCCGACCGATAGCCGTAAGAGACGCGCGCTGATCCCCGCTTGCTGCTGCGCTTGAGGGCTCATGCCGGCGTGGGTCATGCTGGCGGGGTGGGCGATTAAGCTTTCGACGCCGCCTAGCGACTCTGCCAGAGTAAAGAGCTTGAGTTGAGCTAAAAACTCGGCTAGCTGGGCTTCGTTGCCCTTGAGTTCGACGCTGATCATGGCGCCAAAACCGCGCTGTTGGCGTTTGGCAAGGGCGTGGCCTGGATGGCTCTTAAGGCCAGGGTAATACACTTTGGCGACCAAGGGGTGGCTGTTTAAAAAGGTCACGATGGCTGCGGCGTTGTGCTGCTGCTGGGTGATTCTGGGCACCAAGGTACGCAGGCCGCGCAGCAGTAAATAGCTGTCAAAGGCGCTACAGGTGACGCCCAAATTGTTGGCCCACCAGGTGAGCGTTTCGGTCAGTTCCGTGTTGCGACAGACGACGGCGCCGGCGACCACGTCGGAATGGCCGTTTAAATATTTGGTACACGAATGCAAGACTAAGTCGGCCCCAAGCTCAAAGGGGCGCTGCAATACGGGGCTTAAGAATGTATTGTCCACCACAGTCAGGGCGCCCGCCGCTTGGGCCGCTTGGCACAATGCCTGAATGTCGACCACGTTAAGCAGCGGGTTGCTAGGGGTTTCAATCAGCACCAGCTTAGGCTTTTGTGCCCAAGCCTGTTGTAATTCAGCCTCATTGCTTTGGTTGACGAAGCACACCTTAAAGGCGCCCTGTGCGCTGAGGCTGGTCAGCAGGCGATGGCTGCCGCCATAGCAGTCGTGCGGCGCAACCAAAAGGTCTTGAGGGGTTAAAAAGACGGTTAACAGCAGCAGCAGGGCAGACGTGCCACTGTTGGTTAAAATGGCGCCCGCACCGCCTTCGAGTTGGGCTAAGGCATGAATGCCGTGGTCTCGGCTGGGGTTGCCGCGGCGGGCATAATCATGGGTGCGCGGCTCTTTAAAGTTTTTAAAGTTGTACGTGCTGGATAAATGCAGCGGCGGCACCACGGCCCCGTACTGCTCGTCGTCGTTTAAACCGCTGCGAATCGCCAGCGTGGCAATCTGAAAGCTCATGATTTTTTGGCCTTTTATGGTTCATCTATGAGGAAACAATAAACGGATAATGTACGGACGTCAAGATGTATAGACGGCCAAATAGATTTATTTCTGTACGGATGGATTGATAGGACGGCCATTAATGATTAAAATCAGGCATTAGTTAATGAATCAATGAAAAGGGCAGACAATGAAACAATGGAACGGCGAATACATCGACCCGT
>JAGNTR010000179.1 GCA_017987415.1 Neisseriaceae bacterium | reverse complement strand
GGTTTGGTCCAGTTCATGCAGAATATTGCTGTTTTGCGACACCCCTAAAGACAACCAGTTTTTACCTGAGCTGCTGGGCGTTGTGGTGCCACAGGCGGCCAAAAATAAGAGACTGGCGCCGGCGAGCACGCCTAAATAAGGTTTGCGGGTCATGCGGACATCCTTCGTATGGTTAAATCGGCATTAGAAATCAGTAGTGTAACAAATGTCGTCTGGCAAAGGGGCAAAAATCTGCCGCCCTGCTGGGCACATTGTCTTTCATCAAAAGGCCAAATGGATGGGCCATCGTCATCGGGATAACAGTATCAACATGTCTGACTTAAGCGCACAACACATTTTACAACACGTTTTTGGGTATGCCGAGTTTAGAGGCAATCAGGCCGCAATCGTTCAGGCCCTGAGCCAAAATCACAATGTAATGGTGTTGATGCCCACCGGTGGCGGTAAGTCTTTGTGCTATCAGATCCCCGCGCTGATGAAGGAAGGCCTCACCGTGGTGGTGTCGCCCTTGATCGCCTTAATGGCCGATCAGGTGGCCAGCCTGCGTGCGGTCGGCGTGAACGCCGGCAGCGTCAACAGCGGTACCTCTAGTGAAGAAGCGCGGCGCATCGCCGACGATGCCTACGACGGTAGCCTAAAGCTATTGTATGTGGCGCCCGAGCGGGTGGTGAGTCCGAAGTTTATTCGGTTTTTAAAATCGCTCAACATCAGCCTATTTGCCATTGATGAAGCCCACTGCGTGAGCCAGTGGGGGCATGATTTTCGACCAGAATACCAGCAGCTAGGGCTATTGGCCGATGAGTTCCCTACTGTGCCGCGCATTGCCTTAACTGCGACGGCGGATTCGGAAACTCAGGCTGACATGGTGCATTATTTGCGCCTACAGGATGCCCAAACGTTTTTGGCCAGCTTTGATCGGCCCAATATCTATTATCAAGTAGTGGAAAAAAACAACGGTAAAAAGCAGCTGGTGTCGTTTCTCAAGCGTCAGGGCGTAGGCCAAAGCGGCATTGTTTATTGCCTGTCGCGTAAGCGCGTGGAAGAAGTGGCTGAGCTTTTACGCAGCGAAGGGTTTGATGCCTTGCCTTACCATGCTCGGCTTGACCTCGACGTGCGTAACGCCAACCAAAAGAAATTTACCCAAGAAGACGGCGTCATCATCGTCGCCACCGTGGCGTTTGGCATGGGCATCGACAAGCCCGACGTGCGTTTTGTGGCCCATCTCGACTTACCGGGCAGCGTGGAAAACTTTTATCAAGAATCCGGTCGGGCAGGTCGTGATGGTCTGCCGGCCATCAGCTGGTTATGCTACGGCCTCAACGATTTGGTGCTGCGCCGACAGATGATCATGGACGGCCAGCAAACGGACTTACAAAAGCAAGTCGAGCTGCAAAAGCTAGACGCCATGCTGGCATTTTGTGAAACCTCTGGCTGTCGTCGCGTGCCGCTGCTGGCTTATTTTGAAGAAGACAGTACGCCGTGCGGTCACTGTGATCAGTGCGAACACCCACCGCAGCAGTTCGACGCCACCGAGTTGGTGCAGAAGCTGCTGTCGTGCGTGTATCGAGTCGGCCAGCGCTTCAGCGCCTCCCACGTCATTGACGTGCTCAAAGGTAAAAACAGCGACTATGTGCGCTATCAAAACCATCAAAAGCTGTCCACGTTTGGTATTGGCGATCAGCTGACCGACAAAGAATGGCGCGCCGTGGTGCGCCAATGTGTGGCGCAGGGGCTATTGGACATCGACCTCACCCACAATCAAGCGCTGGTGTTGACCGAGGCGTCGCGCCAAGTATTGACCAGCCAGCGCCAGGTGTCGATGCGGCCGCTCAAGCGCGATAAGGCGCAAACCCAAGGCCCGGTAGAAAAATGGCTGCGCACCGAACGCGAAGAACGCCTCTGGCAGGCGCTTCGCGGCTGGCGGCGCGAGCAGGCCCTGGCCGACGCCGTGCCGGCCTATGTGATTTTTGCCGATCGCACCTTCCGTGAGATTGTGCAGACCATGCCCACCAACGTCACTGAGCTGGCTCAGGTATACGGCATGGGCGAGAAAAAGCTCGACACCTTTGGGGGCGAACTGATGACGATTTTGGCCGATCATCATGCCGAAGAAGGCTAAAATCCACGTTCAGACAGCTGATCGGCATAAAACGGCAGCAAAATGATGTTCAATAATCAAAATTATGCTTAAATATGCGCACTAGCACTACGTGAAGTGCTTAACCGAGTTTAAAGTAATCCGAAGGGTATGTGACCACACTATGTTAGAAAACCAACCTGAACATTCTGCGATTGAGCCAGTGGTGGTGGGCGATGATTTTTTATCTTTAGGCGCCTATGCTGAGCGTGCCTATTTAGAATACGCCATGAGTGTGGTTAAGGGCCGAGCCCTTCCTGAAGTAACCGATGGACAAAAACCGGTGCAGCGCCGGATTTTATACGCCATGAAAGACATGGGTTTGGTGCATGGCGCCAAACCGGTTAAATCGGCCCGTGTGGTCGGTGAAATTTTGGGTAAGTATCACCCCCACGGTGACGCGTCGGCCTACGACGCCATGGTGCGCATGGCGCAAGATTTTACCCTACGCTATCCCTTGATCGACGGCATTGGTAACTTTGGCTCTCGCGACGGCGACGGCGCCGCCGCCATGCGCTACACCGAAGCGCGTCTGACCCCGATCGCCGATCTGTTGCTGTCGGAAATCGACATGGGTACGGTGGATTTTGCCCCTAACTACGATGGTGCCTTTTTTGAGCCACAGGTTTTGCCGGCACGTTTGCCGATGGTGTTGCTCAATGGGGCTTCTGGCATTGCCGTAGGCTTGGCTACCGAGATTCCCTCGCACAACTTGACTGAAGTAGCCGAAGCCGCCGTGGCTTTATTGAAAAACCGCCGTCTGAGCACGGCCGAGCTGATGGACTATGTGAAAGGCCCAGATTTCGCCGGCGGAGGCCAAATCATCACCTCGCCAGAAGACATGCTGGCCACCTATGAGAGCGGCCGCGGCAGCGTGCGGGTGCGAGCGCGCTACGAGATTGAAAAGCTGGCGCGTGGCCAGTGGCGCGTGATTGTGAATGAATTGCCGCCGGGCAGCAGTGCCCAGAAAGTATTGGCCGAAATCGAGGATTTAACCAATCCTAAGCCCAAGTCGGGCAAGAAAACCCTGAATCAAGAGCAGCAAAACCTCAAAGCCTTGATGTTGTCGCTATTGGACCGCGTACGTGACGAATCCGACAGCCAAAACCCTGTGCGTTTGGTGTTTGAGCCTAAGTCTAGCCGCATTGACGCCGAAGAGTTCATGAACGTGATGCTGTCGCAAACCAGCCTAGAGGGCAATGTGTCCTTTAACCTGGTGATGTTGGGCATGGATGGCCGTCCGGCGCAAAAAAACCTCAAAACCATTTTGACTGAGTGGGTGGATTTTCGCACCCTCACCGTGACCCGTCGCCTGACCCATCGTTTGGGCCAGGTGGATAAGCGCATCCACATTCTGGATGGCCGCATGATTGCCTTCTTGAACATCGACGAAGTGATTCGGGTGATTCGCGAGGCCGACGAGCCCAAGCAAGACCTGATGAATGCGTTTGCCCTCAGCGACATTCAGGCTGAAGACATCTTAGAGATTCGCCTACGCCAGCTGGCGCGCTTGGAAGGCATTAAGCTGGAGCAAGAGTTGAATAAGCTCAAAGAAGAGCGTGATGAGTTGAATCGGCTGTTGGGTGACGACAACGCCAAACGCCGTTTGATCATCAAAGAAATCACCGATGACACCAAAAAATTTGGCGACGAGCGCCGCACCTTAATCGAATCCGCCGACCGCGCCGTATTGACGCAAAGCACGGCCGATGAGCCGATTACCCTGATTTTGTCGCAGCAAGGCTGGCTGCGTGCGCGCTCTGGCCATCATCTAGACTTAAGCCAAACCACGTTTAAAGAGGGCGATGATTTAAGGCAGGTGCTGGAAGGGCGCACCATTTGGCCCGTTATTGTGTTGGATACCTTAGGCCGCGCCTACACCATTGATGCGGCCGACGTGCCCAGCGGGCGTGGTGATGGCGCCCCGATTGGTTCCTTGGTTGAGCTGCAAGACGGCGCTCAAGTGGCTCACGTTTTGACGGGCTTGCCAGAAGACCTATACGTGATGAGCCACACCGGTGGTTATGGCTATATTTCGCAGTTGAAAGACATGATCAGCCGCGTCAAAGCCGGTAAGGCTTTCATGAGTTTAGAACAAGGCGAGACCTTGCTGGCGCCGATCCGCGTGAGTAAGGCCAGCATTGCGCCTGAGTCGGGCGCCTGCCTGGTGTTGGCGTCTAGCGACAACCGGGTGTTGGCGTTTGGCCTAGATGAGCTGAAGCTGATGAGTAAAGGCCGTGGTCTACAGTTGATGCGTCTCTTGGATAAAGAAGTGCTCAAATCGGCCTGCGTGACCGAACAGCCGCAGGTGACCTGCCACATCGTTGGGCCACGTGGCGGATTGAGTACGGAAAAAGTGCGGGTGCAAGACATTTTGAATAAGCGCGCTCGTCGCG
>JAGNTR010000053.1 GCA_017987415.1 Neisseriaceae bacterium | reverse complement strand
GATTATAACCACTAGGAACATTCATGTCAGATTTTCGCCAAGACTTCTTACAATTTGCCATCCAGCAAGAGGTTTTAAAATTCGGTGCGTTTACCACCAAAGCCGGACGCCTATCCCCCTATTTCTTTAACGCCGGCCTATTTAATGATGGTTTAAGCACCCTAACCTTGGCGCGCTTCTACGCCCAGGCGATCATCGACAGCAAAGTCGAATTTGACATGTTATTTGGCCCAGCCTACAAAGGCATTATTCTAGCCGCAGCCACCAGCATGGCCTTGGCCGAACAGGGCATCAACGTGCCTTTCGCCTACAACCGCAAAGAAGCCAAAGACCACGGCGAAGGCGGCGTTTTGGTCGGCGCACCCCTGCAAGGTAAAGTCTTGATTATTGACGACGTGATTTCTGCCGGTACGTCCGTGCGTGAATCCGTACATTTGATTCAGGCCGCAGGCGCCACGCCAGCGGGCGTAGCGATTGCCCTAGACCGTATGGAAAAAGGCCAGGGCGAACTGTCTGCGGTGCAAGAAGTGAGCCAACAGTTTGGCCTACCGGCAGTGGCCATTGCCACGCTTAAAGACTTACTGGCCCTCGTCCAGCAAGACGCCAGCCTGATCGAATACCTGCCTCAGGTTCAAGCCTACCGCGACCAATACGGCGTCGACGCTTAAACAGCGAGCCCCCACCAAAAAGGCCACGCAGGTTTGCGTGGCCTTTTTATTTGCTGCGTCTCGCATTAGGCAGACACAATATCCGGATGGGTCATCAGCTTTTCAACGATGTAATCCACAAAGACGCGGGTGCGTAAAGCCAAGCGGTCGCCGTGCGGGAAGCAAATATTAATGGAACGGGTTTGGGCCACGTTCTGATCCAGGACCGACACCAGCTCGCCCGAACGTAAATAAGGCGCCACCGCGTATCCCACCACTTGCGCCACCCCACAACCCGAAGCCGCCAACGACAAGATCGCCTCTACGTCGTTACAGGTATAGGTACCGGTCACATCCAAGGCCACGCGCTCACCTTTTTGCATGAAGTTCCACTTACTGATGCGGCCAGTCGACGGAATCTGATAATTAATGCAGTCATGATCATACAAATCGGTGATGGCTTCTGGCTTACCGTGCTTTTCCCAATAATCAGGCGCGGCCACCACGTATTGGTTAATCGGCGTCAACGAACGCACCGACACACGGCTGTCGGTAGACGACTCAATGCTGATGCCCACGTCAAAACCATCCTCAATCAAATCGCTGCCGCTGTCCCCAATGCCGATATACAGCTGGATGCGTGGATAGCGGATGTTAAATTCCTTCAGCAACGGCAACACAAAGCGACGCCCAAACGAATTAGGCAGGCTCACCCGCAATAGGCCAGTGGGCTCATTGCCGCTGTCGCGCAATTCATTGATGACGTAGTCTAGCTGCAAGGCTGGGCCGCGCGATGAATCATAAAAGCGGCGACCGTCTTCGGTTAAGGTTAGCTGACGGGTGGTACGGTTAAATAATCGTACATCCAATTCTTGTTCTAGCCTGGCAATACTTTGACTCACCGCCGCCGGCGAGACCCCCAAACGTCGAGCGGCATCAGAAAAACTGCCGTTCTCAACGGTACTCATAAAAACCACTAAGGCTCTTAACGTGTCCATACTTATCCCCTATTCATAATGTTGTCATCACTATGTTTTAATATAGTAACTAGGTTGACTAACGTATAGAAACTTACCACACTTGACAAACTTCTCCTTATAAATCAATTGTTAATTTATGTAAAGCATAAAGTAAGCCAAAACAACGTTTAATTATAGAATTATATATCAATGATTTTGCCATTATTGAACAATAACTGTGAATCAAGACCCTGCTTAAAGAACCCGAAAAGAGACAACTCGGCTTTTGTTAATTGACTTTTAAGCCATTCTTTTTTCAGTTGTCCGATACCATGTTCCGCTGCAATGGTGCCATTAAATGCTAAGACATCCGCGTATACCACAGCATTAATGGCCTCCTCAAACGCATACACTTCTGGCCCCAAAGTATTCTTCAAAAAGACGTTGTAATGCAGACTACCATCGCCTAAATGACCAAACACCACCAAGGAAACATCCGCTGCCAAAGCCAAAACCTTAGGGCCATTTTGGCGCACAAAAGCCGCCACATGGCTGATGGGCAAAGCAATATCGTGTTTGATGCTGGCGCCTAAATCGCGCTGCGCCTCCGACACCGACTCGCGCAGCGTCCACAGCTGTAGGCGCTGCTGTTCGGTTTGTGCCAGCACCACATCTTCGTAGCCCGCAGCCACTAAAACCGTCAACAAGGCCTCTGATAGCTGCGGCAAAATCATAGAATCTGTCAGCTCCAACAGAATGTGCCAAGGCGCCTCAGAAGGGGCTTTCAGTCCAGTAAACGCACACGAAAGCTGCAGCGCACGACTGCTTAATAGCTCAAAACTGCTGACCCGCTCGGCGAATTCACCCTTGAGCAAGCTCAATAAATCGCAGGCCGCCTCGATGTCCGCCACGCCGACCCACGCCGTTACCGTGGTTTTGGGCTGAGCAAACAGCTTCAGCGTGGCCGCCGTAATGATGCCCAACGTGCCTTCTGAGCCAATAAAGAACTGCTTTAAATCTAGGCCGGTGGTGTTTTTATGCAAAGGCGTCAGATGATCAATAAGGGTGCCGTCTGGCAAGACGACTTCTAAGCCCATCACCAAATCGCGCATGGTGCCGTAGCGCACCACATTCAGGCCGCCGGCATTACAGGCTATATTGCCGCCAATTTGGCAACTGCCTTCGCTGGCCAAACTCAAAGGAAAAAACCGCCCCGCCTCGGCTGCATGCATCTGCGCCGTTTTCAACACCATCCCCGCCTCTACCGTCATACAGCCATCGACGAGACTGACGTCACGCAAACGATTGAGCTTATTTAAGGACAGCACCACCGCCGGGCGCTCAGCCGCATCCGCACTGGGCGTAGCCGCCCCACACAGGCTGGTGTTGCCGCCTTGCGGGGTAATTCGAACCTGGGCACGCTGCGCCCAACGCACAATCGCCTGCACTTCGGCGGTGCTATTTGGCAGCAGAACCGCCAAGGCCTCGCCCACATAGCGTTGCCTATAGTCTAAGCAAAAAGCTGCCATGGCTGCGGGTTCACTCACCACTGCGCCTTCATGCAGCTCTGAGCGCAAGTCGTCTAATAATGTCGTCATGTTGATGTCCTCTGGCTTAAGCCCACAATTACCAAGAAACTGCAGGGCAAAGCAAATAGGGTTGGGTTAGACCAAGGAAAAATCGCCGCCTCAAAGCCTAACACCCCCACCCAAACCGTAGGGCTAAGCACAATCAGCACTGTGCTGATCACCGCCCCACTCAATAAGCCATAAAAGGCCGCACGCTCGTTCAATCTCGGCATAAAAAACTGAGCCCACAGCACCGGAAAATGGGCACTGGCAGCCCAGGCAAAGGCCAAGCCAAACAAGAAGGCCAGATTAAAATCTTCAAACAGCCAAGCCAGCACACCGCCCACGCTCAAGAGCAGCACAATACCGCCCTTAGCCCACAGCGGCCGCTGCGCCTGCTGGCCAAACAGCAACGGTAAAATGTCCCGATTCAGGCTAGCGCTGGCCGCCATCACCAAACCCGCCAAGACGGCTAAAATCGTCAACAGCACCACGCCTGACAACAGCCACTGCATCGTGGCTCCGCCCAGCATCTGGGCCAAATGCAACAGCACCATATGACCGCCGCCGCTTAAGATTTGGCCATCTAATAAAACCAAAGCCCCAAAGCCCACAATGACGTTTAGGCTAAAAAACAGACCGATCAAAGCACCCGCATAGGCGGCAGAACGAATGGCTACCTGAGGATTGCGCACGGTAAAGAAGCGCATCAAGACATGCGGTAAGCCCAATAAGCCCAATACTAAGCCCAACACCAACGATGCCTGCTCAATCGGATCACTCAGCGCCAAGCTCGGCAATAAGGCCTGCGGGCGTTGTTCAACCACCGAGCGCCACAGCTGCGGCAGCTGAAAATCAAACGCATGCCACACCAGCCCAACCAACACTAGGGCGCAGGCAAACAGACACATCGCCTTCACGCTTTGTACCAGCGTGGTGGCGCGCATGCCGCCAAAAAACACCAGCAAGAGCGTCAAACCACACATGACCACTAAGGCACTGCCATAACCCCAGCCAAACAGCAGGCTCAATAGCTTACCCGCACCGATCAGCTGCACCAAAAGATAAAACACGCTCACAAACAGGCTGGTACCGGCACTTAGAGCCTGTAGGCGCACGCTGCCAAAACGCTGCTGCAAAACGCCGGTTAAAGTGTAAGCACCAGTAGCACGCAGCCGATCGGCAAATAGAATCAACAGCAGCGGCCAGCCCAAAAGCGTGGCCACGGCGTAATAAAGCGAATCCAAACCCGCGCTGTAATAAAGCGCAATCGCCCCTAAAAAGGCGGCCGCCGACAGATAGTCCCCCGCCAAGGCCCAAGCGTTTTGCCATGCGCCGACGCGGCGACCCGCCAAATAAAAATCACTGGCTTGGGCCGAAGGCTTTGAGGTAGGCTTAATCATGTTCACCCTCCTCACCCACACCAGCCGCGACCGCTCGGTGCGCAAACCACAGCCCCACCAGCACGGCCCACGCCATAACGAATAAGCCTAAGAGCACGCTGAGCGGCCAGCCCAGCCATATCTGAGTCAGGTGCTGCGGCCACATGGCCAAAACTAGGTAATACAGCGCAGCTGGCAACAGTAAAATCAAACAATAGTGTATTTTGGTCATCATGGTCTATCTATAGGATTAGCCCTCTATCTTACCCAATCTAAGCGCCCAGCGACAAAAAAACCTCTGGAGATTCACATCTGCCAGAGGTTTTTTATGTCCACGAGCCGCTTAATCTAAATTCACCAGCTTGGCCGTGTCTAAAGCAATCATGTATTCTTCATTGGTCGGCACCACCATGGCCAGCGGTGCCTTGCTGCTGGAGATGATGCCAGCCTTACCCAAAATCATGTCGGCATTGGCTTGCTTATCTAACTTCAGGCCAAAACACCCTAAATGACCCAAAACCTTTTCCCGCATATAGGCCGAATTTTCACCAATCCCGCCGGTGAATACCAGCACGTCTAAGCCGCCTGCGGCCACCATCATCGAACCCACATATTTGGCCAAACGATAGGCAAACACGTCTAGGGCAATTTGGGCGCCTTTATGGCCAGCTTCTGCAGCAGCGGTCAACTCACGACAATCGCTCGACAACTCAGATAGGCCTTTCAAACCACTACGGCGGTTCAGCATCGTCGTCACTTCTTGAATGTCGTAGCCGCGGTTTTGCTTGAGGAAGGAAAAAATACTCGGGTCGATGTCGCCAGAGCGCGTGCCCATCACCAAGCCTTCCAGCGGGGTCAAACCCATACTGGTGTCTTGACAATGACCGTTGGCGATGGCGGTAATGGACGAGCCGTTGCCCAAATGAGCAATGACCATCGACAGCGATTCTTTAGGCTTATCCAAGAGCCGCGCTGCCTCTTTAGACACATAGCGGTAGCTGGTGCCGTGGGCACCGTAACGACGCACTGAATGTTCACGGTAAAGCACCATAGGCACCGCATACAAAAACGCATGCGGCGGCATGCTCTGGTGAAAAGCGGTGTCAAAAACGGCCACGTGTTTTAAATGGCCAAAGGCCTCTTTCGCCACGTTAATGCCCATTAAGTGGGCAGGATTGTGCAGCGGCGCCAGGTTAAAACAGGCCTCGATATCGTACAAAACTTCATGATCAATGATGACCGACTCAGAGAAGCGCTCGCCGCCATGCACCACGCGGTGGCCAACGGCCCCAATGGCCTCAAACAGCTGCACTTCTTTTAGCTTGGCCAAGATCAGCATGATGGCGCCGCGATGAGAGCCGTCGGCGCTCATTGCCACCACTTCTTTGTCTTTACCTTGCTTAAACGTGATGGTCGCGTCCGTTAGATTAAGCTTTTCGGCCAGACCACTGATGAAGGTTTCACCGGTGCTCACCTCAATGACTGAGAACTTAACCGAAGAACTACCACAATTAAGCACCAGAACCAGTTTATTCATGTCTCTTCCTAAGTAATATTATTGTTATTCATGTATCTGCCAAAGATTATAGGGGATTTTGGCGCTTTATTGAACTCTTTCCCTTTTAAGCCCACTATCGAGGCCATTGCCTTTGCGCGGCATCAAATAGCAACACAAAAAAAGCCTTTCCGAAGAAAGGCTTTTTTGACGCGACTGGCTGGCTTATTTGAACACTCTAAAGCGATCGGCATGGGCCATATACTGTTTTTCACCTGCGGCAGACTCAATCGAGCCGAACGGCATTTGGCCACGTAAAACCCAGCTACTGGGTAGGTTCCACTCTTTTTGCACGTCGGCATCAATCACGGGATTGTAGTGCTGCAAGCTGGCGCCAATATTGTGTTCGGCCAAGGTGGCCCAAACAGAGTGCTGAGCAATCCCGGTTGAATGCTCAGACCATACGGGGAAGTTATCGGCATACAAAGGGAACTGAGCCTGCAAGCCTTCGATAACGGCTTTGTCTTCATAGAACAAAACGGTGCCCTTTGCGGCTTTAAAGCTGGCCAATTTTTGCGCAGTTGGCGCAAAGTTTTCAGCCGGTACGATGGCGCGTAAAGCAGCTTCAGTGATGTCCCACAGGCGGTCGTGGGCTTGATCAAACAAGATCACGGCGCGAGAAGATTGTGAGTTAAAAGAGCTAGGGCTTTCTTCAACCGCGGTCTTGATGATGGTTTCAATTTCAGCATCATTCAAAGCAACCTGTTTACCTAGGGCGTAAATCGAACGGCGGTTTTTCAAAGCTTGTAAATATTGTGACATATAACATCCTTTCAGAATAAAGCAAGATCCTGCATCCGCAAGCCTTGCATATCAATTCATTGATCGTCGTGACGGCGGTCAAGCATCGGTTTAAAGAGTAGGCTCGAATTATCGTCAATTTTGCCT
Organism: Neisseriaceae bacterium; assembly: GCA_017987415.1. Classification (GTDB taxonomy): domain Bacteria; phylum Pseudomonadota; class Gammaproteobacteria; order Burkholderiales; family Neisseriaceae; genus JAGNPU01. The sequence continues at coordinate 8,451 of JAGNTR010000053.1, read as the reverse complement.
TGATTGACTATCGCAATAATTTTGTGGAATAGATTAATATTATTCATCATTTAAGCAAAACACAGTAGAATGAAGTCTTGTTGCATTTCCTTGAGGAGGGAGAATGTTAGCCAAAATCAGCCTAGAGCAGTGGCGTGCCTTTGTCGCCACGGTGGAACATGATGGTTTTTTGCCGGCGGCAGAATACTTAAATAAAACTCAGTCTGCCGTCAGCCACGCCATCAAAAAAATGGAAGACTTGCTCGGCCAAGAGCTATTCATCATCGAGGGACGCAAAGCCGTACTGACCGATCTTGGCAAAGCCTTATTACCCGAAGCCAAACACTTATTAAGCGCCGCTCGCAAGGTTGAGCGCTTGGCCGAACTGTACCGACCAGGCCTACGCTCAGAGCTATCGTTGTCGGTCGACATTCTGTTTCCACCCGAAATCCTCTACGCCGCTTTCGAACAGTTTTCGGCCGCCTACCCTAACCATCGCATTCGGCTCTACGAAAGCGCCCTATCCGGCACTCAGGAGCTGATGGAAGAAGGCATGGTGGAATTGGGCATTGCCAACACCTTACCGCCGCAGTGCGTGAGCCAATCCTTATTTTCCATCTCGTTGCTGTGCGTGTGCCATCCACAGCACCCACTGGCCAAAGGCACTGAGCTGATTACCCTAGAAACGCTGGCGGAGCATCGCCAAATCGTGGTGCGCGACAGCGGCCGACGTCAAGAGACCAATCATGGCTGGCTGGGCTCGACCCAACGCTGGACCGTGACCACCTTTGACACCATGCTGTCGTTGGTCTTAAAAAAGCATGGCTTTGCTTGGCTGCCGGCGCATAAGGTTCAAGACCTACTGGCTAACGGCAGCCTGATTGAAGTGCCGCTGGCGCAAAACAGCGCGCGCGTGGGTAATTTACAGCTGGGCTATTCCGAAGCCTTAAGCAAGCGCCCAGAAGTCGTCGACATGGCCAAAATCATCATCGCCTTGTGCCAAGACTACTCAGCCTAAAAAAAGCGCCCCTTAGGGCGCTTTTTAAATTTCTGCTTACTGCTCAGGATACATTAAGTCGCCTAAGTCTTCATTGATCAGGTTGCCCTTAGTGTCCCAAAAGGAGCGATCAATGACTTCGTCGTCTTTAAAAATCAATTCCGACGATTTTTGATCGTTGCCAAACCATTCGGTTTGCACGCCATTGCGTTTGCCTTCCTTAGTGTAGAACATATCTAGGGTTTGGCGGCCTTCTTCATCCCAACTTTGCACTTCAACCACTTCATTACGCACCATCAGCATTTTGCTGCGCATTTGGCCATTTTCATACCAGCGCAGCCACGGCCCTTCGGCCAAATCTTGCTTAAACTGCATTTCGCTTTCTTTTTGGCCATTGGCGTACCAGCGTGCGCCCGCACCATTCACCTTGCCCGCAGCATAGGTCAGCTGCGCTGACTTTTGGCCGTTAGGATGCCAGTTGGTCCACTCGCCCTCCTGCATGCCTTTAACGTACTGCCCTTTCATCTTCGGCTTACCGTTCTCATACCAATACATGACGGCGCCATTGCTGATTCGGGGCATGAATTGATTTAATTGATTACGATTGTCTAAGACGTATAGATTCGAATACTTTTGCCGTGCAGGCACATAAAAATCCTGCACCCGCAGTGGCTGATCCTTCACCAACTGGGCGCGACGCTCGTATTTTGCAGCAGACTCGGCGCTGACCACGCGCCCGGCTACGTCAAAGAACGCCACATGAGTGAGCTCGGCATAGCCAAGGCCGCGAGCCTTAGCCGCAGTCGCCACCGGCGGATTCTTTTTAGGAGGTGTTGCAGCTAAGGCAACAGAACCCATTAACCCCAAACACAGCCCGAGTGAGACCGCTTGATAATTTTTTTGCAGCATTCATCCACCTTTAAATCAGGTCATAATGTGGGCCAAGTCTTGAAGCGCTTGGTATTCAGGCTTATTTTTGCCAATAGGTTTTGACATTCACAAACTCATACAGGCCAAATTCAGACAGCTCACGGCCAAAACCAGAGGATTTAACCCCGCCAAAAGGCAGGCGTAAATCACTGCTGGTGTGGCGATTCATGAATACGCTGCCCACCTGTAGCTGCTGCGCCAGCAGCCAAGCTTCAGCTTCATTTTCGCTGTAGATGCTTGCGCCCAGCCCAAAAGGCGTGTCGTTGGCCAAACGAATGGCCTCGGCCGCGTCTTTGGCGCGCAAAAGGCTAATGACTGGCCCAAATACTTCCTCATCATACACGCGGCAATCTTGATTGACTTGATCAATAATGGTTGCGGGATAAAAATACCCTTTCCCTGGCGGAATGTAGCCACCGCGCAACAATATAGCCCCTTTATCCAAGGCATCCTTCACCTGAGCGTGTAGGCGTTGGCGTACGGCTTCGGTGTGTAAAGGCGCAAGACTGGTGCTGTCGGCCAATGGATCGCCCATCACCAACTGTGCCGCCGCTTCTTGGAAATACACCAAAAACTCATCCACCACCGAATCAGCCACGATGAGCCGCTTGGCCGCGTTACAGGATTGCCCTGCGTCGCGGTAGCGTGAATAACAAGCTTCAACCGCAGCCAGGCGTAAATCCGCATCTGGCAGCACGATCACGGCATTGCTGCCCCCCAATTCCAGCACGCATTTTTTCAAATGCTGACCAGCCAAACCCGCTAAATAGCGGCCGGTTTCGCTCGAGCCGGTAAACGCCAAAGCATCGCTAGCGGCAATCGCCGCGGGCACGTCTTCATGAGCCAAGAACGTCGCCTTAAAGGGCAAATCCTCAGGCACCAAGGCAAACAACGCCTCAGTCACCCGACCCACACTGGGGGCAGGCTTGACCAGACAAGCATTCCCAGCACACATGGCCGGAATGGCGAAACGCAAAATTTGCCACACCGGATAATTCCACGGCATCACCGCCAGCACCACACCCAAGGGCTCAAACCGCACCTGGCTTAAGCTTGCCTGAGTAGGAATGGTCTGGTGAGCCAAAAGCTCAGGCGCCAATTTGGCATAATAGCGAATCAAATCAATCGACTTATCCACCTCGGCCAAACACTCACGCAGGCAGCGACCCACCTCCTCACTGATCAAGGTGGCCAACTGATCTTTATGGGCATCAATGCGCTGAGCCAAAGCCTCTAAACGTGCCATTCGCTCGGCAATCGGCAAGGCGGCAAACGTCGGCTGGGCGGCGTGTAGGCCGGCCAAGGTTTGTTTAAAGGTGGTTAATGTCTCAGCGTCACGACGATAAATAACGGTTTCGGTATAGGGATTGGTGCTGATATAAGTCATGAAGTGCCAAATCTTAAAAAGTGGGTCAAAAAAGGCCAAATAGCTACCTTAACACAGTCTGGGCACAAGACAAGCCCCCAATAAAAAACCACCCCTCAGGGTGGTTTTCATGACGCTCATCTATTTGGTCATCGCCAGCAATAAATGATTCATGCGTTTCACAAAACTAGCAGGATCGGCCAATTTACCCCCCTCTGCCAACAATGCTTGATCAAACAATAGGCCAGCCAGCTCTGACTGCTGATGCTCGTCGGTTTCTGCGGCTAAACGCTGCACCAACATGTGGTCTGGGTTGATCTCCAAAATTGGCTTGGTCACCGGCATTTGGTCGGCGGCACCGGCTTCAGCCAGCATTCGTGCCAGGTTTTGGCTCATGTCCATCTCACCCACCACTAAGCAAGCTGGGCTTTCCACTAGACGCGTGGTGGCGCGTACGGCCGCCACTTTATCGCCCAGCAGCGCCGTCATTTTTTCGACCAGCGGTTGGCTATTGGCTTCGAGCTCTGCCTGGGCTTGCTTCTCTGCTTCATCAGCCAACTCACCTAAGTCTAGGGCACCTTTAGCCACGCTGGCCAGCTTTTTGCCTTCAAATTCAAATAGGGAACCGACCACCCATTCGTCCACACGGTCTGACAGCAGCAACACTTCCACGCCTTTTTTGCTGAAGACCTCCATGTGTGGGCTATTTTTAGCGGCGGCATAGGTGTCGGCCGTGATGTAGTAAATCGAGGCTTGGCCTTCCTTCATGCGGCTCACGTAGTCGGCCAACGACACGTTTTGGGCATCGTCATCATTATGGGTCGAGGCGAAACGCAACAGCTTGGCAATGCGGGCCTGATTGGCCTGATCTTCACCCACGCCTTCTTTCAATACTTGACCAAAAGTGGCCCAGAAGCTGGCATAGTCTTCGGCACGGTTGGCGGCCACGTCTTCGAGCAGGCTCAAGACTTTCTTCACGCAGCCGGCGCGAATGGCGTCTAAATCCTTGCTTTCTTGCAAGAGTTCACGCGACACGTTCAGCGGTAAATCGCTGCTGTCGATGACGCCACGCACAAAGCGCAGATAATTGGGCATCAATTTATTCACGTCGTCCATGATGAACACGCGCTTCACGTACAGCTTCACGCCGCCTTTTTGCTCTCGTTCATACAGATTAAACGGTGCCCGTTTGGGAATGTACAACAACTCAGTATATTCTTGACGCCCTTCTACGCGGGCATGGCTCCAGGCCATGGCTTCGTCAAAATCATGCGACACGTGCTTATAAAACTCCTGGTATTGCTCATCCGTGATGTCGTTTTTACTGCGCGTCCACAGGGCTTGGGCCTGATTCACCACTTCTAGCTCATCGCTGGCTACGATGGTGCCATCTTCTTCATATTGAGGCGCTTTTTTCATGTAGATGGGCACCGAAATGTGGTCACTATACGTGGTCACTATACGGCGTAAGGTCCAGTCGCTCAGATAGTCTTGCTCGTCTTCTTTTAAGTGCAAAATAATATCGGTGCCGCGGCTGGCTTTTTCGATGGGCTCGACGGTGAACTCTCCGTCGGCGCGGCTTTGCCAACGTACGCCAGCGCTGGCAGGCTCACCCGCACGACGGGTTTCCACCACCACTTCGTCGGCCACGATGAAGGCTGAGTAAAAGCCCACGCCAAACTGCCCGATCAAATGCGCGTCTTTTTGTGCATCGCCGGTGAGTTGCTCAAAGAAGGCCTTAGTGCCACTTTTGGCAATGGTGCCCAAGTGTTCGATCACTTCGTCTTGGCTCATCCCGATGCCGTTGTCGCTGATGGTGACCGTACGCTTGTCGGCGTCGGCGGTCACGGTGATGCGTAACTCTGGGTCTTGCTCGTAAAGCGCCGCATTGTGCAGCCCTTCAAAGCGTAATTTATCGGCCGCATCGGCGGCGTTACTGATGAGTTCTCGTAAGAAAATTTCCTTATTGGAATACAAAGAATGAATCATCAATTGCAATAGCTGTTTGACTTCTGTTTGGAAACCTAAGGTTTGTTTCATGCTTAATCCTCAATCATATTCACGAGCCCCATAGGGCGAACCCTCTTAAGCTAGGGGCGATTTGCCCTATTTCAAGCCACCAAGCTCCAATGAAGCCATCATGCGCCTGTTTTAAGCTCAAAAAAAGCAGCCCATGGGCTGCTTTTTGGTGTCTTTGGCTTAACGCCCGACGCGATAAAATGCCAAGCTGCCCATGAGGTTGGGCCAAAAATCAATGCGTCGCCCCCCGCTCATCACCGTACGCTCCAACACTTTAATCCCATTTTTACGGCACAGGGCGTCAAAATCACGCACCATACACCAATGAATATTGGGGGTGTTATACCATTCGTACGGCATGCTCTCAGACACCGGCATGTGGCCCTTCAGAATCTGCAGGCGGTTGCGCCAATAGCCAAAATTAGGAAAGGTCACAATCGCCTCTTTACCCACCCGCAACATGTCCAATAAAATGTCTTCGGTGTTGCGCATGGCCTGAATGGTTTGCGACAGCACCACCACATCAAAGCTATTGTCCCCAAACGTTTGTAGGCCCTCTTCCAAATCCGATTGAATCACGTTGACGCCGGTGGCCATCGCGGCCAACAAGGCTTCTGAATCCAGTTCGATGCCGTAGCCGGTGACGGCTTTCTGTTCGGTTAGGGTCGCCAGCAACGAAGCGTCGCCACAGCCCAAATCCAGCACGTGGCTGCCGCTGGGAATCCAATCATAAATCAAGCCTAAGTCTGCTCTTAACTGTTTCATTGCGCGCCCCCTTCTACACCAGCACAGGCTTGCGCCACACGCTGCAAAAAGATGGCCATCGCGGCCACATATTGATCGTCCAGCATCAAAAAGCCATCGTGGCCATGCTTGGAGTCTATTTCCGTGTACTGTACGGGCTTCTTCGCCGCAATCAAGGCTTTCACCAGCTCATGTGAACGCTCTGGGCTAAAGCGCCAATCGGTGGTGAAACTGGCCACAAAGAAATTGGCCTGAGTGCGCGCCATCGCCGCCACCAAGTCGTCTGCATAGTCTTTGGCTGGATCAAAATAATCCAAAGCCTTGGTCATCAATAAATAAGTGTTGGCGTCAAAGCTGTCGGCGAATTTATCACCTTGATAGCGCAAATAGCTTTCCACCTCAAAATCAATGTCGTAATCAAATTTAAATTCACCGTGGCGCAGCGCCCGGCCAAACTTCTCGCCCAAACCATCTTCAGCCAAATAAGTGATGTGGCCCATCATACGGGCAATTTTCAAGCCGCGCTTAGGCACCACGCCCTGCGCCATATAATGGCCGCCATGATAGTCAGGATCGGTCAAAATCGCCTGGCGCGCCACGTCGTTAAAGGCAATATTTTGCGTCGACAGCTTAGGCGCAGAGGCGATCACCATCGCATTTTTCACCCGCTCAGGATAATCTATGCTCCACTGCAAGGCCTGCATGCCGCCAAGGCTACCGCCGATGACGGCCGCCCAAGCATCAATGCCTAAACGGTCGGCCAAGCGAGCCTGAGCATTCACCCAGTCTTTCACCGTCACCATCGGAAAGTCTGCCCCATATTGGCGTTGGGTTGCGGGATTAAGGCTCAATGGCCCACTGCTGCCGTGACAGCCGCCCAAATTATTGATGCCCACCACAAAAAAGTGGTTGGTGTCGATCGGCTTACCTGGGCCAATCATATTGTCCCACCAGCCAGGATAGGCGTCGTCGGCGTGATGCTTGCCCGCCACATGATGATGGCCGGACAGCGCAGGGCAAATCAGCACGGCATTGCTTTTAGCCGCGTTCAATTCGCCATAGGTTTCGATCATTAGCGTGAATTGCGGTAAAATCTGGCCATTAGCCAAAGCTAACGGCTGGTCAAACTGCAGCGTCTGTGGGCAAACAATGCCCACACTGTTGATGTCATTCATGTCCACGATTAGGCAAATAGTGTGAAAAATGTCATTATAGCGGTTTGCATCAAGGCTGTATGGTAAATAAGGACAATAAATCAGATGCTCGGCCGCATTCTCAGAATATTTTTAATCATTGCCGTTGTGCTCATCATCATTAACCGCCTATTTAGCCGTAGCCAAAAGCGAGAAATGACTTTTTGGGTGTCCGTCCTGGCCTATGCCTTTTTAGGGGTCTCTGTCGTGGCCCTCGCCCTGCAGCTCTTTCGCGCCTTTTTTTAAGTCAAATCCATGAAAACACTTCGTCAGTCTTTTAAAAAATGCCGCCTTTTTTTGGGCCGCCTCTATTTAGATCGCCGTCTGGCGCCAGCGGTTTTGCCGCTGGCCAATCCACGGCCGCACATTGTTCTGGTTCGCTACGATGGTAAAATTGGTGACTACATTGTCAGCTCCTTCGTGTTTCGCGAACTCAAAAAGCAGTGGCCAAACGCCACCCTCACGGTTTTGGCGTCGCCCAAAAATCAAAGCCTCTTGGCACAAAATCCCGCCATCGACCACGTTCACGTGGTCACTCAAAAAAATCGCCGCTCGCTGCGCCAACTTGGCCAGCGCTTGGCCCAGCAGCAGCCCATCGACGTTTTGATCGACCCAACCGAAGTCTTACGCAACCGTGATCTGGTGCTGATTCGTGCCTGCCAGGCCAAGATCAATGCTGGGTACGATAAGGCACACTTTGGGCTATTCAACCTCAGCGTACCCAAAAACACCGCCCACATGGCCGAGGTTTATCAGCAAATCCTCCAACGCTTGGGCTGCCCACACGTCGACATGCGCTATGAGCTACCCGACACCAGCGCAGCTGCGGCCAAGGTTGCGGCCTTTCTGGCCACCTTGCCCAGCAGCCCTATTCTCGCCGTCAACCTACACGGCGATGGCCGCCGCCGCCAGTTTACGCCGACTCAAGCCCAGGCTTTAATTAGCCGACTACGCCAGCTCTATCCTCAACACGTCGTGGTCGTCCTCAGCCAACCCAGCCAGAAGGCGGCCATTTCAGACCTTTGCGCCCAACTGGCCGACCCGCAGGTGCGGTGCTTAGCCGATACCAACTGCATTGAGGACACCATTGAGATCATGCGCCACAGCGCTGGCATCATCAGCCCCGATACCGCCATCGTCCACATCGGTGCAGCCCTAGCCTGCCCCATGCTGGTTTTTTACAGCGACGACGAACTCAACTATGCTAAGTGGCACCCTAATAC
>JAGNTR010000178.1 GCA_017987415.1 Neisseriaceae bacterium | reverse complement strand
TCTCACGGCGGCTCAACCAAACAAACCTTGGCCGTGGCCAACGGCTTGCCGGCCGATGTCGTGACCATGAACCAAAGCAGCGACCTCAATTTGCTGGTGTCGCGCCAGCTGGTCGCGCCCGACTGGGCTAAGCAACTACCCAATGGCGCCATGCCCTACACCAGCACCACGGTGTTTTTAGTGCGCACTGGCAACCCCAAAAACATCCGCGACTGGGCCGACCTTGTCGGCCACGATGCCCAAGTGATTTTTGCCAATCCGAAAACCTCTGGCAACGGTCGCTACGCTTTTTTGGCCGCCTATGGCAGCGCCTTAAAAACCCATCACGGCGATCATGACGCCGCCCGAGCCTATATGCGCACTCTATTCCAAAACATCCCTGTTTTAGACAGCGGCGGGCGTGCTGCCACCACCACCTTTGTGCAGCGACAAATTGGCGATGTACTCGTTGCGCCTGAAAATGAGGCCCAACTGGCCAGACGTGAATTCGGCCCAGACGCTTTTGAAGTGGTCTATCCCAGCTACTCCATCGTCATCGAAAGCCCCATGGCGGTGGTTCAGCCGGTGACGCAAAAAAAAGGCAGCCAGGCCGTCGCCACGGCGTATTTACAAGGCCACTGGGCTAAGCCTGCGCAAGATTTAGCCGCCTCGCTGTTTCTACGCCCGCAAGACCCTGAGGTTTTGGCCGCCCATGCCGCGCAGTTTCCTAATATTGAACGCTTCTTGGCCCAAGACGTTTTTGGCAGCTGGGACAGCATCATGACCACTTATTTTGCCGATGGCGGCGTGCTGGATCAAATCAGCCAACCGCCGCGCTGAATTCGGAGCCCACTATGCGCTTATTGACCACCGCCACCGTTCTACCCGGCTTTCGCCTCAGCCTGGCCGTGTCGATTTTATGGCTGTCGCTGCTGGTGTTTTTACCCTTCATCATGCTGGCCTTAAGCATAGGCAATATGGGCTGGGCCAATGCGTGGCACACCGTCACCGACGCCCGCGTGCTGGCGGCGCTGTGGCTTACCCTCAAGCTGTCGCTATACGCCACCCTCATCAATATGGTGTTTGGCACGCTGTTGGCCTGGGTCTTGGTGCGCTATGACTTTTGGGGCAAAAGCCTGCTCAATGCGCTAGTCGACCTGCCGTTTGCCCTTCCCACGGCGGTCACCGGCATCGCCCTAGCCACCCTGTATGCGCCTAACGGCCTGATTGGCCAATGGCTGGCGAAAATCAACGTCAAAGTGGCCTTTACCCCCAACGGCATTTTATTGGCCCTCATCGTCGTCAGCCTGCCGTTTGTGGTGCGGGCGGTGCAGCCGGTTTTGGCACAGCTACAGCCAGAATGGGAAGAAGCCGCCACCACGCTCGGGGCCACGCGCTGGACGATTTTTCGGCGGGTGCTGCTGCCCGAACTGATGCCGGCTTTATTGATGGGATCGGGCATGATGTTTGCGCGCGCCACAGGAGAGTATGGTTCAGTGATCTTCATCGCCGGTAATCTGCCGTTTGTGTCAGAAATTCTGCCCCTCATCATCAACGCCAAATTGGAACAGTTTGACGTACAAGGTGCGGCCGCCGTGGCGCTCTTTATGCTGCTGATCTCCTTTGTGATTTTATTGACCCTTAACGTCAGCCAATGGCTGTTAACCCAACGCATGGAGCGTCGCTCATGAGCCCTCAATCACACAATACCCGCCTGACCGAACCGCGGTGGGTGCGCATCCTGCTGCTGACGCTGGCGCTGGCCTTTGTCGGCCTGATGTTGATCGTGCCGCTGATCTCGGTATTCATGGAAGCGTTGCGGCAAGGTTGGCGTCTGTACGTGGCGGCGCTCACCGAAGCCGATGCCGTAGCTGCCATCCGCTTAACGCTCTTAACTGCAGCCATCGTGGTGCCCATCAACGCCGTACTGGGCGTGGCCATGGCGTGGTTGTTGACGCGCTTTCAGTTCAGAGGCAAAGCGTGGTTGACCACCTTATTGGACCTGCCGTTTTCGGTGTCGCCCGTGGTCGCGGGGTTAATGTTCGTGCTGCTGTTTGGCAGCCACAGCATCATCGGCGGCTATTTGGAGGTACATAATGTCCGCATTATTTTTGCCCTGCCCGGCATTGTCTTGGCCACCCTCTTTGTCACCTTCCCCTTCGTGGCGCGCGAACTGATGCCGGTGATGCAGGCCCAAGGCGATGAAGAAGAGCAGGCGGCGTTGATCTTAGGCGCCAGCGGTTGGCAGATGTTCTGGCGCATCACCTTGCCCAATATTAAATGGGCCTTGCTCTACGGTGTCATCCTCACCAACGCCCGCGCCATGGGTGAATTTGGCGCCGTCAGCGTGGTGTCTGGCCACATTCGCGGCCAAACCAACACCATCCCGCTGTTCGTTGAGATCATGTACAACGAATACAATTTTGTGGCGGCCTTTGCCGCCGCCAGCCTCTTGGCCTTTTTAGCGCTGATCACCCTCGCCCTGCAGCATGGCCTCGCCTATTGGCAGCAACGCCAATACGATCGAGCCCAACGCGCCACCGCCGTCATTGAAAGGTCCCCCTCATGAGCATCCGCATTCAACACTTAAACAAACACTATGGCGCTACCCAAGCCTTACACGACATAAGCCTCACCGTGCCCAGCGGCCAACTAGTGGCCTTACTGGGCCCCAGCGGCTGCGGCAAAACCACGCTGCTGCGCACCATCGCCGGCCTAGAAGCCGCCACCTCTGGCCACATTTTTCTCGATGACGTTGACGTCAGCCAACACAGCGTCAACCAGCGTGGCATTGGCTTTATGTTCCAAAACTATGCCTTGTTCCGCCACATGAGCGTGTTCGACAACGTCGCCTTTGGCCTACAGGTGCAGCCACGGGCCCAGCGGCCAAATAAAGCAAGCATCCACCAGAAGGTGATGGATTTACTGCAGCTGGTGCAGCTGGCCCATCTGGCCCACGCCTATCCCAGCAGCCTGTCTGGCGGCCAACGCCAACGCGTTGCGCTGGCGCGTTCTTTGGCCGTCTCGCCCAAACTCTTACTATTAGACGAGCCGTTTGGCGCCCTCGACGCCAAAGTGCGTAAAGAACTACGCACCTGGCTACGCGACATCCACCATGAGCTAGGCATCACCAGCCTTTTAGTGACCCACGACCAAGAAGAGGCGTTAGCCATTGCCGACCAAATTGTGGTCATGAACCAAGGCCGCATCGCCCAAATAGGCACCCCCGAAACGCTGTATCAGCAGCCTGACAATGCCTTCGTGACTGAGTTCTTAGGCGACGTGAATGCCTTTCACGGCCGCCAGCAAGGGCCAGAGTTTGTCGTGGGTGCCTATCGCTACCCCGCCGCCGGCTTTGCTGCCTCGGTGCAGCAAGCCGCCGTCGCCTATGTGCGCCCACATGAGTTGCTGCTCTCGCGCGCCCTTGATCAGCCTGCCTTAGCCCAAGGCCAAATCAGCCACATAGACGCCTTTGGCCCCATGGTGCGCCTCAGCCTCAAGCGCAGCAGCGGCGACGGTAAACCCATCGACGTCTTGCTGACTCATGCCGAACAACAGCAGGCTCGATACCAACAGGGCGATTGGGTGGCTGTGACACCGCGCCAGGCCAAAATTTTTACCGAAACCGAACTGGTGGGCTTCATGATTTAACGTTGACCGCGAGCGACATAAACACTTGTTTTAAAGCATGACGCCTCACCTTCATTCACCGATTTAACCAAGCCTGTGCTAAGCTAGACCTTCTAGTTAGAAGACTTCGCTTTTTGACAACGAGGTGTACACGCAATGGCACAATCCTCATTAGCACAGGCGAGCCTAGGCTCGCGCTGGCCCAAATGCTTGGCCCACAATGATGAGCCCAATCGTGTGGTGCTGCACATCGGCCAGCACCGCAGCGAATGCCGCATCGGCGCCCACGAACGCATCAGCCTCGCCTTCGGCACCCTCAGCCTGCCCAAGCAGTTTTTTCAACACGATCTGCCCAATGCCTTAGAAATGGAAGCAGCCATTGCCTACGTTGAAGACGAAGTAGCCAAGGCTTGGCCCTCAATTCAACGCTTACAGGCCCCGCAGCTGTTTAGCCGCGATGCCTGTCTGCATGAGGTCGCCCAGCTGGCCCAGGCCCCTCTACAGGGCACGCCGATTTGGGTCTTGCCCACCGACGCCGTCGAACAGCTATTTAATCGGCTCACCTACATCATCGAAGGGCGCCCCGCCAGCATCGAGGGCCTTCCCACCAACAAACCGTTTATGGCCGCCACCTTGATTTTGCGCGAATGGCTACACCATCTGCAGTTTCAAGAAATCACCCTGATCCCTTAATCGGGGCAGATTCAAGCTGCAAACAGCATGAAGGCCAGCATAGACGCCTAAGGTGTCCACGCTGGCCTCTTGCCATCGGCCCATCAAAATTTTTTAGGGCGCATCATCCTGCTCTTGCGTCTCATCACCTAAATGCCGATCATTCAACTTATCTTGTTCGGCCAAAACCAAGGCCGCCGGCACCGACAGCTTATAGGCCAAGAAAATGGCGATGGCGCCGGCGCTGAATTTGCCAATGATTAAGGGCAAGATAATGGTGGGCTGGAAGTTGGC
>JAGNTR010000177.1 GCA_017987415.1 Neisseriaceae bacterium | reverse complement strand
TTCAGCCCGTCTAAGCTAAAAGGCTGCAAGGTTTCCAAACCCAACATGCCGGCCGAGGTTGCGTTAATGCACAAATCCACAGCGCTGGGCTGGTCAGTGGCCAACTGCACATCTGCCTCTGGCGCATAGGCGCGCAGCGCCGCCACCAAGCTTTCTGCGGTGGCCGTCGTCCGGTTGTACACCGACAAACGGCGCACGCCTTGGGCCAACAGTGCAAAGGCAATGCCGCGGGCCACGCCGCCGGCGCCGGCAATGTAAACCGACAGATCGGCATTAACCGCCACGTTCGAATTGAGTAAGCCTTGTACAAAGCCTTTACCGTCGAACATTTCTCCCACAACCGCGCGCTCGGCGTTAAAGTGAATGGCGTTCACCGCGCCCATCACTTGAGCCTGAGGGCCAATCTGGGCGCACAGCTGAGCCGTCGCCATCTTATGCGGCACGGTGATGACGGCCCCACTGATGCTTTTAATCTTTTTCAATGCGTCAATACAGCCCGCTAAATCGTCTGCCGCCACCTGCATCGGCACGCACACGGCGTCGTAACCCGCCTGTTTCAATAATGCATTCAGCAGCTGCGGCGTTTGCACATGGGCGATCGGATCGGCGATGATCGCCACCACTTTAGTGTGGCCCGAAATGGGTAAGGTTGATACGGTATTCATAATGTCCTTTCAATGCGTCAGGATAGGCCGTGGGCCTGTTAAGGCCTCAGACGCGCGCCAGGCGATGTGTGTGTATAAGAGGCCGAGCGCACGCCCTCATCGACCTTAAACCTTATCTAAGTCTATGCCTTTATTGTTTTTCCACGTCAACACCACGCTGATGGCCACGATGCAGATCACCACGCCATAAACGTTAAACAACCAGCCGATGTCTTTTGAATACATCCACGCGTTTAAATAAGACGCAGTGCCGCCAAAAACCGCGATCGCCAGCGACATGAAAATACCAAACAGCTTGGTGCGATAGCGTGTCGGAATTTGTTCTGACATCGCCGCAGGCTTATTCGAGGTTAAAAAGCCCACCATCACCAAACCAGCCGCTTGAGCCACAAATAAAGTCCAAGGCTCATTACTGATCAAGCCCCATAACGGGAACAGCAAGAGACCTGAACCAGCAAAGGAAATTAACGTACTGGCTTTACGGCCAATGATGTCGGAGAACCAACCTTGAATCGGCAAACACACAATATAGACACACTGTGCCAAAGCGCTCATCACAAAGGCATCATGGGCGTCCATCTGCTTGTGCGTGATGGCGTAAATCGCCACACAGGTCACCCAAATATAATAGGTCAGGGTCGAACCTGCTTCATAGAAAAACAGCTTGAAACCGGTTTTCAAAAATTGAGACAACGGCCAGGCTGGGCTGTCATCGTTCTGCATTTTCTCAACGTGTTCGCTCTCAATCATGTTGCGGCGTAAGTACATGGCAAAAAACGCCAACAGGCCCCCGATGAGAAACGGCACGCGCCAACCCCAAGCATACATGTCTTCTGCGGTTAATACCGTGGTCAACAAGGCCAAGAATAACGTGGCGATAAGCGACCCTAAACCCACGGCAAAAAACACCGTGCTCGACCATAGGCCGCGCGACTTAGCGGGCGCAATTTCAGACACATAAGCGTATGAAGTCGTCGTTTCGCCCCCGTGGGCAAAGCCCTGAACCAGACGCGCCAACAGTAAAATCACCGACGCCCAGTTACCAATGCTGTCATAGCTAGGGATTAAGGCAATCACAATACTGGCACCCGCCATCAACAGCATGGTGGTCACCAACACGTTGCGGCGGCCAATCTTGTCGGCTAACGGCCCAAAAATGAAGCCGCCAAACGGACGCGAAATAAAGCCTACGGCAAAAACCGCCAGCGTGCTCAATAAGGCTGAAGTAGGATCGGTTTTGTCAAACAGTGCCGAGGCGATGTAAACCGACGCCACGGCGTAAATCGTCCAATCATACCATTCTAATAAATTGCCCACCCCGCTGGCCAATAAGGATTTCCGGCGCTGCTTGGCGGTGATGGCCTCTGACGTTGAGGCGGCGGTGGTTACGTTGTTTACTGTTTGGGTCATATTGCACTCCCTTTTTATATTTATCTGCACGGCCTAGACGCTGCTAGGCCGCATTCTCCTTTGTGCGACTATTGATGCAGGGCACGATCGTAGGCCGCTAAAACGGCCTCATGCATGGCCTCCGACATGGTCGGATGCGGCAAAATCGCGTGCATCAACTCTTGCTCTGTGGTCTCCAGTTCTTGCGCAATGGCATAGCCATTGATCATTTCAGTCACTTCATCGCCCACCATGTGGGCCCCCAACAACTCACCGCTGGCCTCGTCAAAGATCACTTTGACAAAGCCCTCAGTGCTGTCCATCGCCAATGCTTTACCATTGGCCACAAACGGAAACTGCCCCACGCGGATGGTTTTACCCAATGCCTGCGCCTGCGCTTCGGTATAGCCCACGCTCGCCACCTGTGGATGGCTATAGGTACAGGCCGGTATTTTATGCGCCGCCAACGGCTGCACGTCCAACCCCATGATTTTTTCTACGCACAGAACGCCTTCGTGACTGGCCTTATGCGCCAACCACGGTGCCCCCGCCACGTCGCCAATCGCGTATAGATTCGGCTCGGCAGTACGGCCATAGGCATCGGTGACGATGTGGCCACGATCAAGCTGTACCTGCGTGTGCTCTAGGCCAATGTTTTCAACGTTGGCGCTGATGCCAATGGCCAACAACACCACGTCCGCCGTCAGCGTCTCGCTGCTCTGGCCGCTCAAACGCAGGTTGACCATGCCATCGGCCACATGATGGGCGTCTACTTTACAGCCGGTATGAATCACCATGCCGTCTTGACGCAGCGATTTGGCCACGCAGGCTGAAACGGCGGCGTCTTCTTGCGGCAAAATCCGCTCAGACAGCTCCACCACATGAACCGCCACACCCAGCGCCCGATAAAAGCAGGCGAACTCAATGCCGATGGCGCCCGCACCAATGACGACCATGCTTTTGGGCAACTTTGGTGGCACTAAAGCCTCGCGATAGCTCCAAAAATGTTGACCATCTATCGGCATGTTCGGTAAGGCCTTAGCGCGTGCGCCGGTGGCCAAAATAATGTGGGTGGCCGCCACCGTCACCACGCCATTGGCACCTTGAACGCTTAAGCGCCCCTGCCCCAATAGCTTGGCGGTGCCGTTTAAAACGGTAACGCGGTTTTTCTTCAATAGGCCGGCAACGCCGCGCTGAAGCTTACTGGACACCTCACGCGAACGGCTGACCATCCGGCTTAAATCCACCTGCGGCTGGCCCACGCTGACGCCGAAATGGTCGGCCTGCTTCACCAAACGCAAGACGTCGGCGCTACGCAATAAAGCCTTAGTCGGCAAGCAGCCCCAGTTCAGGCAAATACCGCCTAATTCAGCCTTTTCCACCACGGCCGTCTTCAGCCCTAATTGACTGGCACGAATCGCCGCCACATAGCCACCAGGACCACCGCCCACCACCACTAGGTCAAATGTTTGATCACTCATGCTGGGCTCCTTAAATCAACAGCGTCAAAGGTTCTTCGATCAGCTGCTGGAACACCGCCAACCACTGCGCCGCCACAGCACCATCGACCACGCGATGGTCTACCGACAGGCAACAGCTCATCACCGACGCCACCTGTAATGCATCGTCGACCACCACCGGCATTTTCTTGATGCCGCCCACGGCCAAAATACCGGCCTGGGGCGGATTGATGATGGCGTTAAAACTGGCCACCCCAAACATGCCAAGGTTGCTGATGCTGAAGCTGCCGCCTTGGTATTGTTCAGGCGTGAGCTTACCGTCACGCGCCAACGTGGCTAAGGCCGCGACTTCAGCATGAATCACCGACAGTGACTTGCCTTCCGCTTGGCGTAATACCGGCGTGAACAGCCCTTTTTCCGTCGCCACCGCCACGCTGATGTCCACGTGATGGTATTGACGAATAGCCGTTTCCGCCCAGGTCACGTTCATCGCCGGCACCTGTTTCAGGGCCAGCGCGGCGGCCTTAATCACCAAATCATTCACCGACACTTTTTCGGCCGCTACCGCATTCACCTGCTGGCGTAACGCCATCAAGGCGTCAACGCGACAGTCGACGTTTAAATAAAAGTGCGGCACCGTGGTTTTGCTCTCGGTCAAGCGTCGAGCAATGGTTTTACGCATGCTGCTCAACGGTAGCTCGTCATACGCGGCTTCTGCGGCTGGCGCAGCGGCTGCCGCTACCGAGGTGGCCACAGCCGATTCGGCCGGAGCCTGAAGGGCATGTTCAATGTCGCGCTTCACAATGCGCCCACGTGGGCCACTGCCGCTTAAACTGGCCAAATCTAAACCATTTTGAGCCGCTAAACGCCTGGCCAAAGGCGAAGCAAACACTCTGGCTGGCTCAGCCTGCGTGCTTGCCATTGCAGCTGCGCCAGCCGACGATGATGCCAGCGGCGCCGCTTCTGCCTCGGCCTCCACCACCAAGGCGCTAAGGTCTACATGACCATCACCATTAAGCTGGGCAATAGGGGCGCCTACGGCAACCTCATCACCATCCTTGGCGATCAGCTTAGTGATGATGCCGTCTGCTTC
>JAGNTR010000052.1:5201-15807 GCA_017987415.1 Neisseriaceae bacterium | reverse complement strand
CCTGAGCGCATCGTGGTGGTCTACGCCAA
Organism: Neisseriaceae bacterium; assembly: GCA_017987415.1. Lineage (GTDB taxonomy): Bacteria > Pseudomonadota > Gammaproteobacteria > Burkholderiales > Neisseriaceae > JAGNPU01. The sequence goes on along the minus strand of JAGNTR010000052.1, from coordinate 15,778 downwards.
TACCAGTGCCGAAGTGAAGGCACGCGCGGATTGGGTGGTGACGTCGTCGATTGCGTTGGCGGTGGTGTCGTCGCTCAAACAGGCGGGGCATAAAATCATTTGGGGCCCCGATCGCCATTTGGGCGCCTACATTCAGGCCCAAACCGGCGCTGACATGGTGCTGTGGTCGGGCGCGTGCGTGGTGCATGATGAGTTTCAAGGCTTGGAGCTGGCTGCCTTAAAGCGGCAGTGGCCAGAAGCCAAGGTGTTGGTGCATCCAGAATCGCCTGCGGCCGTAGTGGCTGAGGCCGATGTAGTGGGCTCGACCAGTGCCTTACTAAAAGCGGTCAGCACCTTGTCGGCGTCAACGTTTATTGTGGCCACGGATCAAGGCATCTTGCATCAAATGCGGCAGCAACAGCCGCACAAACATTTTTTAGCGGCGCCGACGGCTGGCCATGGGGCGAGCTGTAAAAGCTGTGCCTTTTGCCCCTGGATGGCGATGAATGACTTGGCGCCGCTAAGCGCCGCGCTCACGGCAATGCCAGAGCATGAGATTGAGCTGGATGAGGCCTTAATGGCCAGAGCACGATTGCCGATTAAGCGCATGCTGGCCTTTCAAGCCTAGAGGTTAATTAATTGTTTTTGTTATATTTATAATCATTTGGTATGTAAGAAAGCGTGTTTTTATGTGTGATTAGGTAAAGCATTGAGGCTGAAAAGGCTTTTTTGATTTATCGCAAAGTGCCGTTGAGGGGAAGCGACTAGATTGAGGTTGTGAACTTTAAAACCAATAATGGTGTTTATTTGAAACATTGTGTCATTTGTGGTGATTGTTTGGTGAAATTGAGGCCGTGGTTGTGCTTTTTTTATTTGAACTGACTCATAAGCTACGGAGGCTTATTATGACTAAATTTAACCACATTATCGCGCGTACCCCTTGTCCAGCTTTGGTTGATGGCCTGACATCCTCTAGCTTAGGCCAGCCGGTCTACAGCAAAGCCCTAGAGCAACATCATCGTTACATTGAAGCCCTACAGCAATGTGAAGTGGATATTTTAATTTTACCCCCTGCCAATGAATTTCCAGATTCGGTGTTTGTGGAAGACCCTGTCTTGTGTACCCCACATTGCGCCATCATCACGCGTCCAGGCGCCGAAAGCCGCCGCGGCGAAACCAAAATCATCGAAGATGCCGTGCGTCGTTACTATGAACATGTCGAGCACATTGAAGCCCCAGGAACCGTTGAAGCGGGCGACATCATGATGGTGGGCAGCCATTTTTACATTGGTGAATCGGCTCGGACCAATGCCGAGGGCGCACGCCAAATGATTGCCATTTTGGCAAAATATGGTTTGACCGGCTCGGTGGTGACGCTAGAAGAAGTGCTGCACCTAAAAACCGGCTTGGCCTATTTGGAAAACAATAATCTGGTGGCCTGCGGTGAGTTTGTCACCAAGCCCGAATTTCAGCAGTACAACATCATCGAAATTGACCCGGCCGAATCGTATGCGGCGAACTGCATTTGGGTGAATGGTCGCGTGATCATGCCTTCTGGATTTCCCAATGCCAGAAATAAAATTGCCGCCTTGGGCTATGAGGTGATTGAAGTGAATACCTCGGAATACCAAAAAATTGACGGTGGCGTCAGCTGTATGTCTCTACGCTTTTAAGCGTCCCGCTTATCATTAACTAACCGTATGGTAGCAGTGGCCGTTGGCGCTTAAAGCGCCAACGGGCTTCACTGTGCCTCACGTTGGCTGTGAATAGGGTGAGCATACGGGCGAGGGGTGTGGTTATGGAACAGGCAAATAAGGATGGTGGCAGTGGTAAAAAATTAGGGGTGGTGGCGTTAACCGCTTTAGTGGTGGGCGGCATCATCGGCAGCGGTATTTTCAGCTTACCGCAAAACATGGCCGAGGGTGCGGGCGCAGGCGCCATCATCATCGCCTGGGTCATTACATTTTTTGGCATGCTGTCGTTAGCCAAGATTTTTGAGTGGCTGTCGACCCATCGTCAAGACATTGATGATGGGGTATACGGTTATGCTCGTCATGGTTTTGGTGACTACCTCGGGTTTAATGCTGCTTGGGGGTATTGGATGTCGGTTTGGGTGGGGAATGCGGGTTATTTAGTGGTGCTGTTTAGCGCTCTAGGCTCATTCACCCTGTTTCAATTTTTTGGTGATGGCACGACGACTCCGGCTTTTATTGGCCAAGTGGTGGTGCTGTGGCTGGTGCATTTTTTTGTCCTTAAAGGCGTGCGCAGCGCCGCCTTGGTGAACACCGTCATCACCATTGCGAAAGTGGTGCCGATTGTGCTGTTTATCGTGTGCGTGGCTTTGGCCTTTAAAGTCGATGTGTTTACCGCTGATTTTTGGGGTACGCCAGCTTTGGGTGGCGTGATGGCGCAGGTGAAATCGACCATGCTGTTTACGGTGTGGGTGTTTTTGGGCATTGAAAGCGCCACCGTTTACGCTACACGGGCCGAAAATCCAAGCGTGGTCAGCCGGGCGACGCTTTATGGTTTTTTCATCACCGTGATTTTGATGGCCTGTGTGTCCATTCTGTCATTGGGCATTGTGCCTCAGCATGAGCTGGCGCAAATGCGTAATCCCTCAATGGCCATGGTGATGTCGGCCGCTTTAGGGCCTTGGGGCGCCGCATTGATCAATATGGGGCTGGTGATTTCAGTGGCAGGGGCGCTGTTGGCCTGGACGCTATTGGCTTCAGAGATGCTCTATCTGAGTGGTCGAGGACCACAGCATACGGCACCGGCTATTTTTGGACGCGTGAATCGAGCCCAAACGCCAGCACCGGCGATGTGGTTGACCAATGGCCTGATCACGTTGTTGCTGATTTATAATTTTTACAATGCTTCTGGCTACAATAAAATCATTCAACTGGCGTCTTCTATGTGTTTGATTCCTTATTGGCTGTGTTCAGCATTTGCCTTGAAAGAGGCCTTTAAAGGGCAGGGCAATAAGGTGATGGCTTTGCTCTTCGCTGCGGTGTCGACGATATACAGTACCTGGTTGATTTATGCCGGAGGCCTTCAATTTGTGTTGTTAAGCATGATTCTCTATGCGCCAGGGCTGCTGTTTTTTCTTAAGGCCTGCCATGAGAAGAAAGTTGCCCCGTTTCCCACTTGGCCGGCTAAGCTCGCAGCAATCAGCATTGTGTGTTTAGGCGCGCTGGCGATTTATTGGGTGGCCATTGATAAATTAACCTTTTAGTCTGTAGTACCAAGCTCTTTTGCGCGCGGCCTAGGCGACGGTAAACGTCGTTGAGGCCGCATTTTTATGATAGGGTTGAGCACACACTCTCAATCAGAAGGGCCGTATGAACATTATTTTTTACCAACAGGGCAATGAGGCCGAATCTTGGCTGAGCGGCATGAAGGCACGGTTGCCTGACGCGAACTTAAGGGTGTGGCAACCCGGCGATCAAGGTCCTGCGGACTATGCCATGGTGTGGGCACCGCCCTACGAAATGCTGGCCAATCGTACCGACTTAAAAGGCATTATGGTGTTGGGCGCGGGCGTAGATGCCCTTTTGTCGCAAGAAGCAGGGCGCCCCGGCAGCTTGCCGACAGGGGTACCCATCATGCGTTTGGAAGACAACGGCATGGCCCAGCAAATGCAGGAATACGCTTTAGCGACGGCGCTGCGTTACTTTCGGCGCTTAGATGATTATCAGCGTTTGCAGCAGGCAGGCGTGTGGCAGCCGTTGCCAGCACGGGCCCATGCCGATTTTGTGATCGGGGTCATGGGGGCCGGTGTTTTAGGCGCGGCCGTAGCCAAAGCGCTGGTGGCGCAAGGGTTTCCGGTACGCTGCTGGAGCCGTTCCACCAAGGACTTAACCGGCGTGACCAGTTTTGCAGGGGAGGAGGCCTTAGGCGCGTTTTTGCACGGTACGCAGATGTTGATCAATCTGTTACCCAATACGCCGGCAACGGTGGGGGTGATCAATGCCAGGCTGCTGGCGCAGCTGAATCCAGAAGCTTATGTGGTGAATCTGGCCCGCGGAGCCCATGTGGTTGAGGCAGACTTATTGACGGCTCTGGATTCAGGCCAGATCGCTGGCGCAGCTTTAGACGTTTTTGGGCAAGAACCTTTGATACCCAACCATGCTTTTTGGGCCCACCCGCGCGTGAGCATCACGCCACATACGGCTGCGATCACCTTGCAAGCACCGGCTATGGACGCCATCGCCGCCAATATTTTGGCGCTAGAGGCTGGGCAGAAGCCTACTGGCTTGGTGGATCTAAACCGAGGTTATTGAGCGGTTTCATGACCACAATGACGTAGTGACACAGGCCGTGGCTTTGCCGCGGCCTGTTTGTATTTGTGGTCAGCATGGCCGGTATTTGTAACAGATAATTTATAGTAGAGGGTTTTTAGTTGCTTGTTTTTACTTGGTTTATTTAATTGCTGTTTGGTGGAACTATTTTGAAAAGTCAACCCGTTGATTATTTGAGTAATCACAAAAAACTCTTTAAAATTGATTGCGGCCATTAATGATAATCATTACTATTGAACTTTCTGTATGCGAGTAGGCATCATGTTTTTAGCCACATTTTTAATTATGCTGCGTGAAGGTTTAGAAGCCTCACTCATCATCAGCATCATTGCCAGCTATTTAAACCGTACCGGCAACCAGCACTGGATGAAATACGTTTGGTTAGGCGTTGCCGCTGCAGTGGGCCTGTGCGTGGTGGCTGGCGTTATTTTGTTTGTAACCGTCGGTGAAATGCCGCAGCGTAGCCAAGAGTTGTTTGAAGGCTCGGTGGCGTTGATTGCGGTGGCGGTTTTGACCTATATGATTTTCTGGATGCGTAAAGCATCGCGTTCTTTGAAAGATTCACTGGCCAGCAGCATCGACAGTGCCCTTAATCAAAGCAAGGGCCAAGGTCTGATGATGGTCGGCATGGCTTTTTTTGCCCTCGCGCGTGAGGGCTTGGAGTCGCTCTTCTTTTTATTCAGCTTCTTTGAACAAGATGGCAGCCACCTGTTGGCCCTATCCGGGGCGATTTTAGGCGTGCTGGTGGCCATCTTATTGGGCGTGGCCATTTATAAAGGCAGCGTGCATTTGGATTTACGCCGTTTTTTCAAATACACCGGCCTATTGATTCTGTTTGTGGCCGCTGGCCTATTAGCCGGCGCTTTGAAGTCTTTTCACGAGGCTGGATTGTGGAATGGCTTACAAACCATCGTGTTCGATGCCTCCGATACCTTTATGTCGACGCATACGGTGTTGGGGTCAGTGTTAATGGGCTTATTTGGCTATAACGATCACCCAACCGTGGGTGAGTTGGTGGTGTATTTTGCCTATTTAATCCCCGCTTTAATCTTTTTCTTTTGGCCAGCCAAGAAGCAGGCTATTTAATAAACAGGAGTTTTAGCTATGTTGAAGTTATCCGTACGTAAAGCCGTTTTGGCTGGCGCCATTGCCAGCGTGTTTGCCTTGTCTGCCTGCGGTCAAAGCGAAAAAACAGAAGAAGCAAAAGTCACCACGGCCGAAGCCACCACCGCTGAAAAATCGGTACCCAGCGCCGAAGATTTTGTTGAGCCGGTGAGCCAATACAAGCTGTATGTTTTGGCCGAAGTCGATGAGTTCGTGATCAAAACCAAAGCCTTCACCGACGCCATCAAGGCCGGTAATCTAGAAGAAGCTCAGGCACTGTATGCGCCTGCTCGTTTGCATTACGAGCGCATTGAGCCGGCTGCTGAAATGTTTGGTGACTTAGATCCGATCATTGATGCGCGTGAAGATGACTTCAAAAAAGGTGCTGAAGACCCAGAATTCGTAGGCTTTCACCGTTTAGAAAAAATCTTGTTTGAAGGCAATACCACCGATGGTGCTCAGGTGTATGCTGAGGGCTTGATGAAAAACGTATTGGAATTACAAAGCCGTCTACAGGAAGAGCAAATTCCAGTGGTGAAAATGGTTCAGGGCGCTGCTGATCTGATGGAAGAGATCGCCATGACCAAAATCACCGGTGAAGAAGATCGCTACAGCCGTACTGACCTATGGGACTTCAGCGGTAACCTAGAAGGTTCCATGAAAATTGTGGCCTTGTTGAAGCCGTTGATCCAAAAAGCCGACCCTGCTTTATTGACCAAGCTTGAAGCTGGCTTCACCGATGCTGAGGCGACGTTGAATAAATACCGCACCACAGATGGCCAAGGTTTCCAATCTTACGAAGCCGTCACCGAGCAAGATAAAGCATTGATGAAGTCACAAATCGCGGCCTTGGCCGAAGAGTTGGCGACTTTGCGCGGCGCTTTGGGTTTGGATAACTAAGATTTAGTTGTTATTTTAAGATGTGATTTTGATTTCTGATAGGAATGAACATGAGTACTGCGTTGTTTGAATCGGTTTGGTGGCGTGGCGCGCTGTTGGCGCCTGTATTGGCTTTGGCTGCCTGTGGCGGCGAAGGTAAAGAGAAGGGCGCTGCCAAGGAAGACATTCAAGAAGTCAAAATCACCATCTTAGAGCATGAATGTGACCCGATGGAGTTGACCATTAAGTCAGGTAAAACCCGTTTTTTAATCAATAACCAAAGCAATCGTGCCGTAGAGTGGGAAATCTTAAAAGGCGTGCGCATCATTGACGAGCGCGAGAATATTCCGCCAGGATTTACCCAGAAAATGACCACGACCTTAGACCCAGATACCTATGAGATGGCCTGTGGCCTCTTATCTAACCCTCGCGGTAAGCTGATTGTGGAAGCCGCTGCGGGCGCAGACAGCACCCGCAAGCCAACGCCGGTTGAGCTAGTCGGGGCGGTAGCAGAATATAAAGTGTACGTGAGTACCGAAGTAGGGGCGTTATTACAGGGCGCGCGCGCCATGGTGGATGCGATCCAAGCCAATGACGTGAAGGCTGCTCAAGCCTTGTATGTGCCCACTTTAGCGCACTACGAAACCATTGAACCAGTTTTAAAACAGTTTTCTACTTTAGATATGGCGATTGCGGCCGATGAGTCGGTGTTTGCTGATCAAGCCGCCGACCCTAAATTTAAGGGCTTACACAAGCTTGAAAAAGGCCTATTTGGTGAAAAGAGCACTGCTGGCCTAGCCCCTGTGGCGACTCAGCTGGTGAGCGATATTGAGGCCTTACAAAAAGAAGTGGCGGCCTTGTCCGTGCCTGCCGATCAAATGATCCAGTTTGCAGCGGCGCTGTTGCGTGAAGCTGAGCAGGGTAAATTACAAGGCCAAAAAAATCGCTATGCTAAAACCGATGTGGCCGGGGTTAAGGCCAATGTGGCGGGCTCATACCGTATTTATCGTCTGGTGGCGCCGATGTTGACTAAGGCGCATCCAGATATGGCAAAAGAGATTAAAACTGCTTATGAAGCGCTGTTGGCGCTATTGCAGCCCTATGCCGATCAGACGCCTTTGAGCGCCGCTGATCAGGCCACTTTGAAACAGCAGTTGGCAGCACAAGAAGCCCGTCTGGCCGAATTGCCAGAAGCCTTGGGTTTGAATTAAAGGACGCATGATGTCAGAACCAAAAAAAGTCACGGCCGAACCCGTTAATCCTTCGCGCCGCCAAGCCTTAAAAGGCTTGAGTTTGGCCAGCGGCGGCTTGATTATTGGGGCCGTTGGGGGTTATGGCCTATTAAAAGGGCAACAAGCGGCAGAACCTGCGGTTGAGGAAGATCCGACGTTGCAAAGCCTGCCGTTTAAGGGCGAGCATCAGTCCGGCATCATCGACCCTGAACAGCAAGAAGCGATTTTCATCACCTTTACCGTGGTGGCTAAAGACAAAGCTGGCGTGGCCGAATTGTTTCATAAGCTAAGCGACAAGATTGCGTTTTTAACTCAGGGCGGCGAACAGCCTACCCGAGATGGCCGCTATCCGCCGCCAGAATCAGGTATTTTAGGGGATTACATTCATCCTGATGGCCTCAGCATCACCGCTTCGGTGGGGGCTTCTTTGTTTGATGAGCGCTATGGTTTAGCGGCGCATAAGCCTAAGCACCTGATTGAAATGCCGTCTTTCCCTAACGATGCCCTCGACGCCACCTGGTGTGATGGCGATTTACTGTTGCAAATTTGTGCCAATAGTCGCGAAACGGTGATTTATGCGGTGCGCGACATCGTCAAAACCTTTTCTGGGCGCTTAGTTGCCCAGTGGAAGATGGACGGTTTTTTACCGGCGCGCGACATCCGTAACGGCCACACCCCGATCAATCTGTTTGGTTTTAAAGACGGCACCGGTAATGCACCTGGTAGCGATAAAAAGCTTATGGATGAGCTGGTGTGGGTGAATAAAGATTCGGGCGAGCCTGCCTGGGCCGTCGGCGGCAGCTATCACGTGGTGCGTTTGATTCGCTTTTTCTTAGAGTTTTGGGACCGCACGCCTTTGGGCGAACAAGAGGTTGATTTTGGCCGCCAAAAAGCCAGCGGTGCGGCTTTTGGTCAAAAAACCGAGTTTGACGATCCTGCCTTCCATCAAGACCCAGAAGGGAAAATCACGCCGCATGATTCACACATGCGCCGTGCCGAACCGCGCGATCCTCATCGCTACACGGCTAAGCTACGCCGTCGCAGCTACAGCTATTCTTTGGGTTTAACCAAATCCAGCCAGCTCGACATGGGCCTGATTTTTGTGTGCTTCCAGCAAGACCTTGACGCCGGTTTTGTCAGCACCCAAAAACGCCTAGACGGTGAACCCTTAGAGGAATACATCAAGCCTTTTGGCGGTGGCTATTATTTTGCCCTGCCGGGCATTACCGACGATCGCTACTTAGGCCAGACGCTGTTTGAAGCCTAACATTTAGGTGGTTGGTCTGATTTTGAATTAAAGCCCCGGCTTGCCGGGGCTTTTTGTATCATGGGGGGATATGTCGACTATCGTTAATCAAATCGTCATCACTGGTGGTCCAGGTGCGGGAAAAAGTACGCTGCTGACGGCCCTAGCTGAGGCAGGCTATGCCGTCTCGGCCGAAGTGGGCCGAGCGGTGATTCAGGCGCAGGTGGCCAGTTCGGGTACGGCTTTGCCTTGGCTCAACCCATTGGCTTTTGCTGAGGCCATGCTGGCAGGGGAACAAAAGCGCCACGCGCAGCTGCCTCAAGGGCCTGAACCCGTATTTTTAGACCGTGGTTGGCTCGACGTCATCGGTTATTTAAACTTAGAGGGTTTGCCGCCGTCGCCCGAGATGCTGGTGATCGGGGCCGCTTTGCCGCGTTATCGGCAGGTGTTTATTCTGCCGCCGTGGCGGCAGATCTTTACGCAGGATGCCGAACGCAAACAGGATTTTGACGTGGCTGTGCGTACCCATAAGGCCATGCGCCATATTTATGTTGAGCATGGCTATGCGCCCATTGACGTGCCCATCGGGACGGTGGCTGAGCGTATGGCATTTGTCTTGGCTAATAGGGTATAAGATCTGTGGTTTAGTGGGGATGGTCTAGATTAGGAAACTTCGTTGGTCGGCGGGTAAGGCGTAACCTACTCGCCGTTCAAACCATGGTTTATCGTATTGTTCCCTATGCTTTTTTTTACGTCTACAGCGTAGGCCCTTAAGCGTAGATACCATCTTCCCAGTCAAGGCCTAATGATGAGGCCAACACATTTCATACGGTAAATAATCCATCTATTAGCGACAAAAAACAAACATTAATCACCCGCTCATCCATCAAAAATACCGCTACCTTACTGAATGGATTCTGGCTGAGCCATGCCTTTAAGCTTGCTCAGATAAGGCAGTAAAGATAGGGCGCTGATGCCTGCTAGCAGGACTAAGGGCCATAGGTTGCTTTGGCTGAAGGCCTGATTGTGCAGCCACCACGCCGGTAAGCCGAAGGCGGCGCTGGCGCTGAGGTGGTTGCAGGCGGTTTGCAATACGCTAAAACCACCGCGCTGGGCGGCCGTCGGTATGGCTGCGGCGAGGACGGTGGCGGCGACCATGCGTCCATAGGTGCCGAACATAAAGAGCAGCATAAAGCCATAGGCTTTGAACGTAGTGGGTAGGGGCAGCGCTAACAGCAATAGGCTGAGCAGGAATAAAGCCGTGGCGGCGGTGGCGACGTTGAGTGGTGAATAGCGATCACAGGCCTTGCCAGCGAGCTTGGTGGCGGCCAAAGCGCTGAGGCCACCGCTAAGGAACAGCAGTGGTAGCTGGCTTAGCGACTGGGCCAAAAGGTCGGTGAATAAGGGCGCCAATAAGGGAATCAGCAAGAACGGGCTGAAATTGGTCAGCGCGCTGGCGCCGACGCCCCAAAGCAAGCGTGGGCTGAGGCTTAGGGTTTGCTGGGGTTCTGGGCGTGAGGACGGGGCCTCTGCCGCCACCAGCGCATGCAATAAGGGCACACACAGTAAGCATAGTCCAGCCACCAGCCAAAATGACCACTGCCAGCCGAGATGATTGGCGACGAGTAAGGCCAGTGGCAGGCCCACAATACTGACTACGGAAAACGCTGCCAGCACGGTGGCGATGGCTTTGCCGCGTAGCGCCGGTGGGGTTTGGTTCAGCAGCAGCGCCATCCCGACACCCAAAGTCAGGCCGCCACATAGGCCGGCACCGAATCGAATTGCGATGAGGCTTGACCAGGAGGTGGCATAAGGCGTCAGTGCCGTCATTAGGCC